>NZ_LT828648.1:682142-1023214 GCF_900169565.1 Nitrospira japonica
GAAGTTGCGCCTGATGCCACAGGAGCAGTCACCGTGGTGACCAATCCATTGACATTGGCCCCAAACTCAATCTCATCCGGTCCCATGACTGACACGGAGTCTGCCTCGGCTTGGTGAATCTCCTGTTCGAGCACCTCAAGACCAAGACGCAGATCCTGCTGCCGCGAGAGTGCGGCCTGTTGCAGCGCAAACTGTCGCTGGAAGAAGGACAAGGTCTGCCAGGCTGCTGACAAAATGATGAATCCGGCGGCCGTCGCCATCAGCAATTCCATGAGCGTTGTCCCGCATTCTCCTTTCTTGGAGTGCAGGACGCGAAGAGGTGGCCGCGCCGGCAACATGCATGGCCTCCCGAAGCTATTCGCCCACGTAGACAGGATTGGCTCTGATGGCGATCAGCTTGATTTCCCGATGCCCTTGGTTCGTCTCGTAGATCGCTCGGCTTTCGATCACAACGTAGCCCGCTCCCGACAAGCGTCCTGTTCGACTCGGTGTGACCGTCCACATGAGGGAGACGCCTTCCTTTTCTGCGGTTGCTGAGTAGACTCCATCCCCGCCCACCAGGTCGCCGTTCTGTCCGTCATCATGCATGACACTCTCGAACATGCCGTCATGATTGAGGTCGTCCATGAGAATCCGCTCCCATCGTACCGAGCGCTTTGCTTCGATTCGGGCTTGGGCCATCGCTAAAGCCCGACTGGACATCGTCCCCAACGTAATGATTTTGTCGGCCACGTGGAAAGCTCCGATGGCTCCCATCAGCACCAACGGCAGGATCGCCATAGCAACCAAGACCTCCGTAAAGCTCGATCCGGCGCAATCGTTCGTACTTGGTCGCTTCGTCACGAGAGGGACACGCGTCCGGTAATGCTCACCGTCAACGTGATTCGTCTTCCCATGTGATCAACTATGGCAATGGTCGTTGCGGTAGCCGATCGCCCGCTCGGATAGAACAGGACGTTCGGTCCAGCGCTTGGCACATCCAGCATGACTCCCTTATCGGCATACTGATACTCATCAAGCACATCTCCCGAATCCGCGCGCATGAAGGTAAGAGCTCGGCGAGCTTGATCGAACTGCACAAGCAATCGCTCCCGCCTGGACATTGCCAATTGTCTGGTCAGACGAAGCCCTGATGCGATCTCAGCGGCCACGGACCTGGCTTGTGCTCTTGCAATCGCCGCCTTGTAGCTTGGTCCCGCCAGTGCCGCCACGAGCGCGAGGATCACCATGACCATCAATACTTCAGTCAGGCTTGCTCCGCGTTCTTGCGCATTCGGTCTTAGGACATGTACAGACGGCATGATCGTGTCGACTCCGATAAGAAGTCGGAATCTCCAAGACTCATGCCGTCCTGAAACAGGCAGATTCCCGCGGCTCTGTCCACAGGAAGAGGCCAGGAAGCGCTATCACTTCCCCGCGCGTCGGATCGTTCTTGAGGATTAAAGAAACGCCGTCATCTGTAATCTGATCGGATACAACGGACCTTCAGTTCAGATACAGACGAGTGAAGAGGCTTAGGAAGGACCGAGCAGACCCTGGTACCAATCTAAAATGGGTTGAGCAAAAAACATCGCGACGAGTGCTCCAAACGCAAGAAACGGTCCGAACGGGATATACTCATCCCGCTTGATCAGATGAAAGCTGATGAGAGACAGACCGATCAGGGATCCGGTCAAAGAACCAATCATGATGGTTAAGAGAGCCGGCTTCCACCCTAAAAAGGCTCCTATCATGGCCAACAACTTAATATCTCCCCCGCCCATGCCTTCCTTGCCAAAGAGATAAGGGCTGATCCATGCCAGAACCCAAAGAATACCCCCTCCGATAATAATTCCCAGAAGGGCGTTTACCCATCCTACCGGCAAGACGGTAACGGCTCCCAGTAACCCAACCACAACCCCCGGCAATGTAATGGCATCCGGAATAATCTGGTGTGAGAGGTCGGTACCGACTACCACCAGCAAGGCGGAGAACAATATTCCATAGAGAACGGCCGGCCATCCGGGACCGAAAAACCAGAGAATCCCCACATACCCAATCGCGTTTGCCGCTTCCACCAGGGGATACCGCGGGGGAATCTCGCCGTGACAGGCTCGGCATCGTCCTCCCAAGTAGAGATAACTCAATACGGGAATATTGTCATAGGATCGGATCGGAGTTCCGCATGCCGGACAATGCGAGCCAGGCCAAACAATGGACTCGCCACGAGGGAGTCGAAAAATACACACATTCAAAAAACTCCCAACCAAACAGCCCAGCACAGCCACTACGACATACAGATAGACATCCATGAGCCGCCCCTAGAATCTCGCGCCAGAGTTACGTAGTCGCACTAGGGCCATAGAGCTTCGATTTACAGGGACCAAACTGACCTCCTATAATTTCCCCATTGGGCACTAGGGTTTGTTCTCCGGTGTTTTCACGTGCAGTGAAATTATAACGGAATTCCCTTTCATTCAAAGGAGAACGGCAAACATGACACGAGCGAGCAAGGCCAAACCCAGATCGCCCCTCATCGACTTGACTCCGCCCCCACGGAAAAAACGCCCGGAATCCTTGACCAGCCGGGAGCAAGAGATCCTCGAGTTGATCTGGGCTGGATTCAAAAACAAGGAGATCGGTCAACGGCTCAAGATCAGCGTCAAAACCGTCGAGGCGCATCGCGCCAATATGATGAAAAAGCTGCGAGTTTCCAATACAGCCCAGCTGTTGAAAACTTCGATCCAGGGCGGAATGATCAGGGTTCGGTAGGAACAGCCATCCGCTTTCTGTTTCGCTGCCGCACGGCTTCGAACAGCACAACCGACACCGCAGCAGAGACATTCAACGATTCGACCTTCCCCATCATGGGGATTCTCAGCAATTCGTCACATTCCTTCCGTACTCCGGGTCGGATGCCCTCTCCTTCGCCACCCACGACGATCGCAAGCGGACCCGTCAAATCGGTTTCTGTGTAAATCTTCTCCGCCGAGGGTTCCACCCCATATACCCAGATTCCGGCTTTCTTCAAGTCTTCAATGCACCGGGTGAGATTCGAAGCCCGTGAGACCGGCATATGATCAATCGCGCCGGCGGAGACCTTCGCCACGACGGACGTCAGGCCCACCGCCCGCCGCTCCGGTATGCATATCCCGTGAACGCCGGCTGCCTCCGCCGTGCGCAGCACCGCACCGAGATTGTGGGGATCTTCGACTCCGTCAAGAAGGAGAAGGAACGGAGGCTCGTTGCGCGCGCGGGCTGATTCGAGGATCTCGTCCAAAGCGACGTAAGCCTTCGCCGCGACAAACGCGATGACCCCTTGATGCTTTCCGCCCGGGACAAGACGATCGAATGCGGCAGCCGGCCCAAGTTGAACCGGGATTCGCTTCTCCTTGGCCCGTTGGACCACGTCGCCAAACTGGCGATCCTGCCTTAAAACCAGAAGACGCTGGATCGGCCTGACACCGGCCCTGAGAGCCTCTCGAACCGCGTGCAATCCGTAGAGGAGCTCGGAGGGTTCATCGTTTCCATCGGCTGGTACCATCTGGTTTGTCCTCGATAATAATACCCTGCGAACTGAGTTCGCTCCTGATTTGATCGGCACGCTTGAAATCTTTCTGTGCCTTAGCCGCACGTCGCTCTGCGAGCTTCATTTCGATTTCTTCACCCGATAGCTGGTACTGTCCCTCGTCGGCTTTGAGGCTATATTCCCAGCGATCCAGCTGGAACAGTCCCAGCACCGTACCCAAAGAACGAAATGCCTGCCTCGCTTTCAGCCGTCCGTCTGTGGAGAGGCCAGTCCCCAGCAGTTTATTTATATCGGCCCGAAGCTTCTGAAATTCAGCAATCGCAGCCGGGGTATTCAAATCGTTGTCCATAGCCGTTCGGAATCCTTCGATCGTCCGACGAATAGCAGGATCGAGTCCTATATCACCTGCTGCATTCCCTTCCTGTTCATGCAGTCGATTAAACAATCCGTAGAAGCCCTCCAAGGCTCTTTTTGCTTCCTGCAAGGCTTGGTCGGAAAAATCGAGTGGTCCATGGTAATGCGTCGATAAAAGGAAGAATCTGAGGACTTCACCTGTGACATCCTGCGACCATTGTGACTTTTCGAAAACCTCTCTGATCGTGAAGAAGTTGCCCAATGACTTGGACATCTTCTCTCGATTGAGCTGCACAAACCCATTGTGGATCCAGTAACGCGCAAACTCTTTTCCTGTCGTGCCGCAGGATTGAGCGATTTCGTTTTCATGATGCGGGAATATCAGATCCATGCCTCCGCCATGAATATCGAATGTTTCCCCCAAGTACTTGATCGACATGGCCGAACATTCAATGTGCCAACCAGGTCGACCCATGCCCCAAGGACTGGGCCACGAGGGTTCACCCGGCTTACTGTTCTTCCATAATGCAAAATCCATGGGGTGGCGCTTGCGTTCGTCCACTTCCACTCGTGCACCGGCCAGGAGGTCTTCGAGCTTTCGCTTGGAGAGCAGCCCATAGGCAGGATACTTGTTCACCTGGAAATACACATCTCCGCCGACCTGGTAGGCCAGGTCCTTCTTGACCAACTTTTCCGTCATCGCAACGATGTCCACGATGTGGGCCGTGGCCCTCGGCTCTTTCGTCGCGGGAAGAATCCCCAGCTTCCCCATGTCCTGGTAATAGGCCTCGATAAATTCCGATGTGATGGCCTCGCAGGAGATTCCCCGCTCACGAGCCCGGTTGATGATCTTGTCGTCTACATCGGTGAAGTTCTTGACGAACTCGACCTCATACCCTGCATGCTCCAGATACCGCCGAAGCACGTCGAATACGAGCGCGCTGCGCGCGTGACCGATGTGGCAATAATCATAGACAGTCACACCGCAGACATACATTCGAACCCTGTTCGGCTCCAGAGGCTTGAAGGGTTCCTGCTTGCCCGTAAGGGTATTGAACAGCGTTAGCATGCTCTAGGAAGTGTGGTCGGATCCACGTCGTGGCCAATGCGACCAAAGAAAGTATCCGCCGGCCAGCACCAACAGCACTCCAATGACGATATCAAGCTGATGGAAATAGTCATGCAGCTGATCCCACTGCTCTCCCATTTTGACGCCGATATAGGCCAAGAGGTAGCACCAGGGCAACGCGCCGACGAACGTGAACAGCACGAAGCGGGGGAAATTCATCCCGGCGATCCCAGCCGGCAGCGAGATGAAGGTTCTGACGACAGGCAGCATGCGGCTGAATAATACGGCCGCATCACCGTATTTCTGAAACCAGCGATCGGCAAGATCAAGGTCTCTGCGGGAAACCAGCATATACGGACCATACCTCTCGACAAACGGGCGTCCGCCCCATACCCCGGCATAATACGCGACGATCGACCCGGCGACGTTGCCGATGGCACCGGCCAAGGTGACCCCCATCAAACTGAATTGTCCCGTGGTGACGAGATACCCGGAAAACGGCATGATGATCTCACTTGGCAATGGAATGCAGGCGCTCTCAATCGCCATCGTCAGAAAAATTCCGCTGTATCCGAAGGAACTGATCGTGTTCATCACGAAACGACCCAGCACTGTAATGATCGCTTCGATCATCCCTCCCATGTGCGTTACGCTTTCCTTTTCATCCGAGGGCTCCGTGTCCGGCGATTACTGTGCTTAAGCAGAGACTCCCAAGCTCGGAAGCGGTCCATCGCGTCATAGTGCGTGCTGTCGAGGCGAATGGGGGTCATCGATACGGCCCCTTCCGCAATTGCCTCGTGATCCGAATCCTTGTTTCTGCTCCACGATACGCGGGTGCCCGCGATCCAATAGTACGTTCGACCATGGGGGTCGACTTTCTCAATGATAGGATCATCGAATCGTCGCCGACTGAGGCATGTCACGCGCACGCCGGTGGTCCGTGCAAGCGGACGGTCCGGTATGTTGACATTGAGGAGCGTTTCCTCCGGCAGACCCTGCTCAAGAACCAGACGTGCGATGCGCATGGCGTGATGGGCACCCGCCGAGAAGCGGAAGGTGTCGCGCCCTTCTTGCGAAACCGCGATCGATGGTATTCCGAGAATCGTTCCTTCGACCGCGGCCGACACGGTCCCCGAATACAGCACGTCGTCGCCAAGGTTCACACCTTTGTTGATTCCCGAAACCAGAAGCTGCGGAAGCCCCGGAAGGATGTTCTGGATCGCAAGATTGACGCAATCGACCGGTGTTCCATTGATGGCAAACGCACGCTTTGCTTGTCGATGAATTCTCAGGGGCTTATGCAGGGTGACGGCATGGCCGACCGCCGTCCGCTCGCGATCCGGCGCAACCACCCACACGTCGCCCAGCTTTCCCAATGCCTCGGCGAGCGCGGTCAGTCCCGCGGATGCCATCCCGTCGTCATTTGTCACCAAAATACGCATATGGACATCAGGCACAAAAAAAGCTGCGCATCGGCAGCTCAGTCGCACAGAGGTTCTGATGTCCGGAGCGAGCCGCAGGCTCCTCCGGGTATACATGGACCGTCGATACTCAGCACTTCATACTGAACGTTGGTGATTTGGTCGGGGCGAGCCGATTTGAACGGCCGACCACTCGCACCCCAAGCGAGTACGCTACCGGGCTGCGCCACGCCCCGACAGAAAACAACGTTTTTGCATTCTCTCCTTTGAGGACCCCGGATTGCAACTGCAACAGCCGGATACTTTGAGAGTGGATTTTCTCAATTGGATTCCAGGAGTTTCAAAATGGCTCGGAGACTTCCACGCAACTTCTGCGCCAATTCTTTCGGCTTCACCCGCTGGGGGGAAATCCGCCCTCGTCTAGCCCAATACCGTTTCACTCCCTCAAGCGTGTGGCCTTCTTCATAGAGCATCCGCTTGATTTCCAGAACAGTTTCAATATCGCGCCTCACGTAGAGCCGCTGATTTCCACGGCTTTTTTTGGGATTCAGAAAGGGAAACTGCGACTCCCAAAACCGCAGGACATATGCGGGCAGCTTCGTGACCTGACTGACTTCCCCTATTTTGTAGAAGACTTTGCTTCCCAGCCGGGGCTCATTCCCCATGACCGATCCTCGTGCCAGGATGCGCCGGTGAGTAAAGGAGCTATGAATTGACGTACTTCTTGAATACCTGACTGGGACGGAAGGTCACAACACGACGGGGCGTAATCCCGATTTCTTCGCCGGTTCGGGGATTTCGACCTTTTCGTGCGCCTTTGCTCCTGACGACAAAATTTCCAAAACCAGCGATCTTGACCGATTCCCCCTTCTGCAACACAGCCTTGAGCATGTTCAGCACGAGCTCGACAATGTCCGCTGCCTCATTCTTCGAAATTCCAACCTGCTTGTAAATTTCGTTCGCAATGTCTGCCTTCCTCATGCTTCCCCCCTACGCAACTCCTCAGGCTGCTCGGTCATCTGTCGAGACAAAAGCAGGTTTCGCCATAAGTTACGTGAGGTTATGTAGGCTGTCAAGGACAAATTCAGGGGGAAGACTGGTCGGAAGATCGATCTCTGGCGAGTAATTTATACTCAATGCTGTCAGCCAAGGCCTGCCAACTTGCCTCCATGATGTTCTCCGAGACCCCGACCGTCCCCCACTTGTCTTTATGATCTCCCGACTCGATGAGGACACGAACCTTGGATTCCGTGCCACGATTGGCGGAAAGAACTCTCACCTTGTAGTCGAGCAGCTTGACTTCACGGAGCTCCGGATAAAAACGTTCCAATGACTTCCGGAGGGCATGATCCAGCGCATTCACCGGCCCGGCGCCCGTTCCTTGGGCATGTGCGACGGTCTCATCCACCTTGACCGTAACCATGGCCTCGGAGCTCGAGGTTCCGTCATCTTGCTTTCTCTCGACCACCACGCGAAAGCCCAGCAACTGAAACGACGGAGTGTGGTTTCCCATAGCCTTCCGCATGAGCAACTCGAAGGAACCTTCCGCTCCTTCGAACTGATACCCCTGATTTTCCCGTTCCTTCAGGGTTTCCACGAGTTCTGCAACCTTGGAGTGATCCTTTGCAATCGTCAGTCCGTACGACTCAACCTTTTCCAGAATGCCGCTCCGACCGGCATAATCGGACACGAGCATGCGTTGCCGATTGCCGACCATGGCAGGATCGATATGCTCGTACGTCGCCGGATTCTTGAGCACGGCGTGGATATGGACGCCGCCTTTATGCGCAAACGCCGCGTCCCCAACGTACGGCTGATGCTTATTGGGCATGAGGTTGGCGATTTCCGTCACGAAACCTGACACGTCCTTCAGACGGCCGAGTCGATCCCCCAATCCCGGCCGCTTCATCTTCAACTGCAGATTCGGAACGATGGACGTCAGGTTGGCATTCCCGCATCGCTCTCCGATCCCGTTGATTGTTCCCTGCACCTGGGTGACGCCCGTTTCAATCGCCATGAGGGAATTGGCGACCGCCATTTCACAGTCGTTGTGGGCATGGATTCCAAGAGGAATCGAGCATTCCGCTTGCACGGCACGACAGATCTCGCCGACCTCCCACGGCATCGACCCGCCGTTCGTATCGCAGAGAATGATGCGCTCTGCACCGGCGGCCACCGCCGCGCGAATCGTTTTCAAGGCATAGTCGGGATCGGCCTTATATCCGTCGAAAAAATGCTCCGCGTCATAGAAGACCCGGCGTCCTTTGGACTTCAAATGCTCGATGGAATCCTTAATGAGCTCAAGGTTCTTGCCGAGGGCGATGCCCAGAGCGTCCGTGACCTGGAACGTCCAGCTTTTCCCGAACAGCGTGATGGTCTGGGTGTCGGCGGAAAGCAGCGCCTGAATCGTAGGGTCTTTGTCGACCGGATTGCTGGCCTTACGCGTGGAACCGAACGCCACCACGCTGGCATGCTGTAGCGGGATTGTCTTGATGATGCGAAAGAATTCGATGTCTTTAGGGTTGGCCCCGGGCCAACCGCCCTCGATAAAATGAACTCCCAGGTCATCCAGCTTCTGGGCGATGCGGATCTTGTCGTCAACGGAAAAACTGACGTCCTCGGCCTGCGCACCGTCACGCAATGTGGTGTCGTATATTTCAAGCGCCGGGGACTTCGGCAACGACGCAAGCGATGCGTCGGAGCGATCGGCAGCCCGACGCTGAGGGTTGCGTGCTGGAGGGCGTGTCGGCATGACGAAGAGGGTACCAGGCACAGGCCGATTCTGTCGAGACTCAAATCACCGCGCAGAAACTACTTCGCCGCTCGGTCGTCGTTCCGAGGCTGGTCCAGGCCGAATGCCGAGTGCAGCGACCGCATGGCCAGTTCAAGATATTTTTCATCGATGACGCAGGAGATCTTGATTTCCGAGGTGCTGATCATGATGATGTTGACGCCCTCTTGCGACAGCACTTCGAACATCTTGGCGGCCACCCCCGAGTGCGAGCGCATCCCTACCCCGACCAGCGAGACTTTTGCGATCGCCTCGGTGACGGAGACGGACTTCGCCCCGATGGTCCTGGCCACGTCCTGGATGAGCGGGACGGCCTTGTTCACATCCACCCGAGGGATCGTAAAGGAAATGTCGGTCAAGGCGGCTTGACTCATGTTTTGGATGATCACGTCGACAAGGATGTTGGCCTTGGCCACCGGCCCGAAGAGACCGGCCGCTATGCCCGGCTTGTCCGGTACTCCGACGATGGTGACCTTGGCCTGATTCCGGTCGCCCGTGACTCCTGAAACCGCGACGGCCTCCATGTCTCTGTCTTCGCGTGTCACAAGCGTCCCCTTTCCTTCCTTGAAACTCGAATTGACCTCCAGCGGCACATTGAACTTCGCCGCAAATTCGACGGAGCGGCTCTGTAGGACTTTTGCTCCGAGACTGGCCATCTCCAACATTTCTTCATATGAGATCTTGTCGATCCGCCGCGCTGACGGCACGATATTGGGATCCGTAGTATACACGCCGTCCACGTCCGTGAAGATCACGCATCGATCGGCCTTGAGCGACGCCGCCAACGCGACCGCCGTCAGGTCAGACCCCCCGCGTCCCAAGGTCGTGACATCCGATTGCTGGTTGATCCCCTGGAAGCCGGCCACAACTGGAATGACGCCCCTTGTCAGCGATTCGCGGATACGCTCCGCCGTCACCTTGGTGATGCGGGCCTTGGTATGCGCACTATCCGTCAGGATGCCGACCTGACGACCGGTGAACGACCGGGCATCGAGATGACGGCTTCGCAGCGCCATCGCCAGAAGGGCGATGGTCACTCGTTCACCGGTAGAAAGCAGCATGTCGAGTTCTCGTTCATCCGGCAGAGGAGCCATTTCGTGCGCAAGACGCAACAAGCGATCCGTCTCCCCGCTCATTGCCGATAACACCACGACGACTTGATGCCCATCCTTACAGGCACGTTCGACGTTGTCGGCAACCCGATGAATCCGCTCGACCGTCCCCACGGAGGTTCCGCCGTATTTCTGAACGATCAGGGACATGGCATCAGGAAGGCTTGGAGAACAGCCGTATGACGAATTTCGTGGCGTCCCGAGGCGAGAGTCCGGAGGCCTGAGCATCGACCTCCGTGAAGCGGCGCGTGGGGTTTGCAGCCTGCTGTATCGAGCTGTCTCGAAACGCATAAAACCATTGCCCGTCAGTCGGTTTTCCCTGTTGCACGCCGCCGGAGTCGCAGAGAACCATGAGACGGTACGGACCCAATTGGGCCATTCCTTGGAGAAGCGGGCGGACCAATTCCCGGTCGATATCCTCGATGCCGGTCACCTTGGCCTTGACGTCGGTGCCATAGACGACGGTGTCCGGCAATTCGACGTGCACATAGGCAAACTCCCTTTTTCTCAGTTCTTCCAGCGCGACCGCGGCTCGCGTGGCCAAATCCGTTTCTGACAACCGCTCGGGATCCACCGCGTCAAGCCCCGCAAGGAGGCCAAGCCCTCGATGAACATCACTCGATGACACCACGGCCCCGGAGACGTGAAACCGCTCAATCAGGCTCGGCCAGGTCACGGCTCGTCCCTCTCCCCACAGCCAAAGGCAATTGGCCGGCGCGAGACCCGCCTCTCGGCGTTCGTCGTTCACGGGATGATCCCGTAGGATGGTCAAGGAGGCATCCATGAGTTTTCGAAGCATGTCCGCTCCGTCCCCCGCGGGAAGCGCATCACCGATGGGCTTTCCAACCAGAGACTGGGGATCGGTACAAAGGGCCCTGGATTTCCCGTTGACCCATACCATCAGATGTCGATGTCCCGAACCCGGATAAAACTGAATGATCTCCGATCCCAGTTGCTCATTGACGGCATCGATCAACTCTCTCGCTTCTTCGCCGGTGATCAGGCCGGCCGTCGCGTCCTCCATCATGACGTGAGGGCCGAGCTTCTTGATCTCAGCAGCCCCTCCTTTGGCTCCGGGTTGCGGCTCGGCCTTGAGCGTGACCATCGTGCATCGGTAGACCACGTCATGCTCGCCGACGGTGACGCCGAGACTGGCCGCCTCCAGCGGGCCGGGGCCTTGATAATACTTTCGCGGCTCATAGCCGAGGATACAGGTACCGGCCAGTCCGCTGCCGTGTCGGCCGTTCTCCTGTGGGACGGTCAACACTCCAAATTCACCACCTTGTGCGATGTCGTCGAGGTGGGAAATTGACGCGGCCTGAAGAGGAGTCTTGCCGCCCAGCTCCGTGCGTGGCTGGTCCGCTATTCCATCAACGTGCAAAATCACGTACTTCATGACCGAAACCACACCCAGATTGTTGATGACATGCCGTCCCGTAACCTCATCGTCTAGACCTTGAGAAACCGCGCCACATCCTCCTTGGTCGCCTGAACGGTTTTCGGTTGAACCGACACGCTGATGGCGGTATCGGCATCCTTCAAACCGTGGCCGGTCAAGGTACAGACGACGGTATCCCCCTCGCGCAATGCGCCCTGTCGACTAAGCTTGATCACCCCAGCAACGGAAGCCGCCGATGCCGGCTCACAGAACACCCCTTCTGTTCCGGCGACCATGGTATACGCCTGGAGGATCTCCTCGTCCAGCACCGAGTCAATGAATCCAGAGGAATCCCTGATCACATCCGATGCGGCTTGCCAACTCGCGGGATTCCCGATTCGGATGGCCGTTGCCACGGTCTGCGGGTTTTCAACGATATGGCCGAGCACCATCGGAGCCGCTCCGGCTGCCTGAAAACCCATCATGCGCGGAGACCGCGTCGTCTGATTAGCTGCGCGGTATTCCTGATATCCCTTCCAATATGCGGTGATATTTCCGGCGTTTCCAACCGGCAATACATGCAGGGTCGGCGCATCGCCCAACTGATCGCACACTTCCATGGCGGCCGTCTTTTGCCCTTCGATCCGATAGGGGTTCAGCGAGTTGACGAGCTCGATATGATGCAGCGCCGATACCTCTTTGACGATCGACAGCGCCTGATCAAAATTCCCGTCGATCTGAATCACCGTGGCCTGATGCATCATGGCTTGCGACAGCTTGCCCATCGCAATCTTCCCCGCCGGGATCAAGACATAGACCGCCAGCCCAGCGCGGGCGCCGTAGGCGGCCGCCGACGCGGACGTATTGCCGGTTGAGGCACAGATTACCGCCTGCGCGCCGCCTTCCAGCGCTTTGGAAATGGCCATGGTCATGCCACGATCCTTGAAGGATCCGGTCGGATTGGCCCCTTCGACTTTCAAGTAGAGATCGATCCCGGGCGCAATTTTCTTGGCGAGCTTGGCCGCCCGGATCAAAGGCGTATGACCTTCTCCCAGGGACACGACGGGTGTGTGTTCCGTCACGGGCAGAAACTTGCGGTATTCTTCGATCAACCCACGCCAGGGCTTCATGGCATCACTCGTCCTTGCCCTCCACCCGCACCAGGGTGGCCGGCTCGGACATGAAGTCCATCCGGTTGATCTCTCGCAACGCCATCTGAACGGATCGCTCCTGTGCCGTGTGCGTCTTGATGACGATCGGCACGGTTTGTCCCGCTCGACGCCCCTTTTGCAGCATCGATGAAATGCTGATCCCAAAACGGCCGAGTTCGCCGGCTATCTGTGCCAGCACGCCGGGGCGGTCCAACACCATGAATCGCAAATAGTAGAGGGAACTGATCTCTTCCATCGGCCGCATGCGCAACGGACGCCGTTGGTCCTGCTGGAACGAGGCGGGCGGAACACGGCCGGCGCCGCCCTTCAGCAGATGGCGGGCGCTGGCAATGATGTCACTCACCACGGCGCTTCCGGCAGCCATGTCGCCGGCCCCCCGACCGACAAGCACGACATCCCCCACCGCATCGCCCACCAACTGAATCGCGTTGTAGACTCCTTCGATCTTGGCCAAGGGAGAATCAGCCGGAAGCATGGTGGGATGCACCCTTGCCTCCACTTCGCCGTCGACCAATTTTGCGATCCCCAGCAATTTGATCGTGAATCCGAACTCCCGGGCGTAGGCAATATCATGCGGCGTGATGTGCGTGATGCCCTCGGTATAGAGTTCCTTGAAGTTGATCGGTGAACCGAAGGCCAAGTTCGCCAGAATCGCCAACTTGTGCGCCGAATCCGTCCCCGCCACGTCGAACGTCGGATCGGCTTCCGCATACCCCGCCCGCTGGGCTTCGGCCAAATTCTCCGCGAATCCCTGCCCTTCATTCGTCATCCGGGACAGAATATAGTTGGAGGTGCCGTTGATGATGCCATAGATCGACTGAATCGCATTGGCGGCCAACCCTTCCGTCACGGCGCGGATGACCGGAATCCCACCGCCGACACTGGCTTCAAACCCGAGATCGACTCCCTTGCGTGCCGCAGCCGCAAACAATTCTTCGCCGTGAAGGGCAAGCAACGCCTTGTTGGCGGTAACCACGTGCTTTCCGGATTCCATCGCGTCCAGGAGGATCCGCTTGGCGAAGTCACAGCCGCCGATCAGCTCGACGACGATGTCGACATGGGGATCGGCCACGACCTGTTTGACATCGTTGACAAGGACACCCGGCGCCAAATCGATCCCGCGACTGCGCGTCACGTCGAGATCGGCGATCCTGACGACCTCAAGCGGAACCCCCACCCGCCGACGGATGATCGCCGCATTGTTCTGCAAGATTCTGGCAACCCCGGATCCGACCGTCCCGAACCCGATGATTCCTACGCCCACGCGCGATCTCATTCTTCCGTTCCCTCGAGCTTCAAGGCCTTGCGAATCCCCCTCACCGCTTGCCTGGTTCGATGTTCGTTCTCAACCAAGGCAAACCGGATATATTCGTCGCCCCCCTCGCCGAAGCCAATTCCCGGGGAAACGGCGACTTTCGCCTCTCGCAAGAGCAGCTTGGAAAACTCCAACGACCCCATGTGACGGTACGGGAGTGGGATCCGGGCCCAAACGAACATCGTTGCCCGAGGCTTGGCCACGTTCCAGCCGATGCGATTCAAGCCGCTCACCAGGACATCGCGCCGTTTCTGATAGCGCAACACCGTTTCCTTGACGCAATCCTGAGGCCCGTTCAGCGCAATCACGCTGGCAATCTGCAGCGGTTGAAAGATTCCGTAATCCAAGTAGCTTTTAATCTTGGCCAATGCCCCAACCACTTCGCGGTTGCCGACACAAAACCCGACCCGCCATCCCGGCATGTTGTAGGCCTTGGACAGCGTATAGAACTCGACCCCGACATCCTTGGCGCCTTGGACCTGAAGAAAGCTGGGAGCCTTGTACCCGTCGAACACGAGGTCGGCGTACGCGAGATCATGAATGACGATGACGTTGTGTTCCTTGGCAAAGGCCACAATCTTTTTAAAGAACTCCAGATCGGCGACGGCCGTGGTGGGATTGTGGGGAAAATTGATGACGAGAATCCTCGGTCGAGGAAACGTCTGCCGGTAGACCCGCTGAAGGTCGTCGAAAAAGTCGCTGTCGGGCCGCAATTCGATCCCGCGGACTTCTCCGCCCGCAATGATGAAACTGTACATGTGGATGGGATAGGTCGGAGTCGGGGTCAGTACCACGTCGCCCGGACCGATCATGGCGAGAGACAAATGCGCCAATCCCTCTTTCGAGCCGATCGTGACGATCGCTTCCGTTTCCGGATCCAAATCGACATCGTAATTGCGGCGATACCATCCGGCAATGGCATGGCGAAGCTTGGTGATGCCTCGGGATGCGGAGTAGCGATGATTCCGTCCTTTCCGTGCCGCCTCGATCATCTTGTCCACGATGTGCGGAGGCGTCGGCTGGTCCGGGTTGCCCATCCCGAAATCGATGATATCCTCCCCGCGGTGGCGGGCGTCCAGTTTCAGGCTCTGCACCTGAGCGAACACATAAGGAGGAAGCCGTTTCAACCGATAGAAGTGATCAGCCAATCCCATAACGCGAACGTCGTCGTATTCAGATGAGTGGATGCAGGCTCGCGCCCGACATGTCTTCGTCAGCCCGGCGAACGCGTATTCTAATTGTGGCAGGGCTGTGGAGTCAAATTGTCACGTGTTTCTGTGGGGTTCTGCAAACGAATCCTTTGAAGGTTTTAAGGTCCCGGACGCGTCCACCATTTATTGCCCCATTCCGGGGATTTCTGCTACAACAGCCGACGGCTCTCCCAACCCATTGCCCGACTTCGGCTCTTTTCGTCGATCTGACTTCAAGACGGAGGTGACAGTGCCTAGATTGGGTGTCAATGTTGATCACATCGCGACTCTTCGTCAGGCACGGGGCGGGTCCGATCCCGATCCAATCGCCGCCACGGTACTGGTGGAACTGGCGGGGGCGGACGGGATTGTCGTTCATCTTCGCGAGGATCGCCGCCACATTCAGGATCGCGACGTTCGGTTGCTTCGCGACATGATCCACACGAAACTCGACCTTGAAATCGCCGCCGATGAGGAAATGGCGAAGATCGCCCTGGGGATCAGGCCAGACATGGTCACGCTGGTTCCAGAACGGCGTCAGGAATTGACGACCGAGGGCGGGCTCGATGCGGTCGGACACAAGGACCGTCTCCATCAGATCGTGGACCTTCTGCACAACGGCGGCATCTCCGTCAGCCTGTTCATCGAACCCGACCTCTCCCAGGTCAAGGCAGCCCATAAACTCTCAGCAGATTTTATCGAACTTCACACCGGGCGCTATGCCAATGCACAACGGGCCAAGGAGGCCGATGCCGCGGTGGAAGCTATTACGCAGTCGGCAAAATTGGCTTATAAACTTGGCCTAGGCGTCAACGCCGGTCATGGACTGAATTACCAGAACGTCAAACGCCTGACGCATGTGCCGGAGATCGTAGAATATAACATCGGCCATAGCATTATGGCCCGAGCGATGCTAGTCGGTCTTGATCGCGCCGTGAAGGAGATGAAAGCGCTCATCGGTTGAGATTCAGACTAAGCAGTTTCGTCGCGTCGCGATCCATCGAGGCCTCCTATGAAGGTTGTCACCGCCGCCCAGATGCAGGCGTTGGACCGTCGGACAATTGTCGAAGGCCGTATCCCCGGTATCGTGTTAATGGAACGAGCTGGCCAGGGGGTGGTCAAACATCTAGAGGCTCAATTCGGGTCTTCGCGCGGCAAAACAGTCACGGTCGTCTGCGGCAAAGGGAACAACGGAGGGGACGGACTGGTCGTCGCCCGGCTGCTCCACCGCAGTGGTGCCAAAATTCGCGCGCTTCTGCTTGAACCGGTTTCGGCACTTACCCGGGACGCCGCCGTCATGTACCGACGGTTCATGCGAGCAGCCGGCAAGTCTTCCATCATTCCTTTTCGCGTCGAGGACCGAATCCGAAGTCTCTTGGCTGCCAGCGATCTGGCGATCGACGCCATCCTGGGTACAGGTCTATCCACGGACGTGACGGGGACCTACCGAGATGCCATCAACCTGATCAATCAATGCGGGCGGCCGGCGGTGGCCGTCGACATTCCCTCGGGCATCCATGCAGATAGTGGTTCGGTACTTGGGACGGCCATAGACGCCTCTCTCACCGTCACCCTTGGCCTTCCCAAGGTCGGTTTATACGTCGGCCAGGGCATCGACCATGCCGGAATCGTCCAGGTCGTCGATATCGGGATCCCGCCATCCTTTGTTGCGGACGTCGACAGTCACGTAACCCTGCTCGACAAGGAAACCGTCCGCCACAGCCTGCCTCGCCGCCACGCCTCCGCGCATAAAGGTACGTTTGGTCATGCCGGCATCATTGCCGGCTCCGTAGGCAAGACCGGAGCCGCGGCGCTGGCCGCGCAGGCTGCGTTGCGAACGGGAACGGGGCTCGTGACGGTGGCCACCCCGGCCAGCGTGAACGACGTTCTGGAGGCCAAGCTCCTTGAAGTCATGACAGTACCGTGCCCGGAAACCGACGCGAGGACACTCAGCCGGGACAGTCTTGGACTACTCATCCCCTTCATGCAATCAAAGACCGCCGTGGCCGTCGGCCCGGGCATCTCAACTCACAGTGAGACCGTCGGGTTGATTCGGGCTCTCGTGGAGCATCTGGACCGCCCCTCGGTCATAGATGCAGACGCCCTGACCGCGTTGGCCGGTCAGACGTCCCTCCTGGCTGAGTGTACCGTCACTCCGATCCTCACGCCTCATCCTGGAGAAATGGCTCGGCTTGAGTCAGATGCGACTACTCAGTCGGTCAATGCCGACCGGATCGGCATAGCCGGCCGATTCGCTCGCCGGGTCGGCGTCGTTCTGGTGTTGAAAGGCGCCCGCTCGGTGATTGCGAAACCGGATGGATCGGTCGCCATCTGCCCTACGGGAAATCCAGGAATGGCGACGGCGGGAACCGGCGACGTCCTGACCGGCATGACGGTCGGTCTTCTGGCACAAGGACTGCCACCGTGGGAAGCCGCCTGTGCGGCCACCTATATTCATGGGATGGCAGGTGATCTGGCCGGGCAGCGTCTTGGAGAAGCCGGCCTGCTGGCCCGAGACGTGATTGAGCAGATTCCCTATGCCCTCCAAATCTTCAGTCGCTAAACATAAGTCTGCAAAGGCATCTCGACCCGTCCGGCAACGTTCCGTCACCGGACGTTCCAACCCGAGGTGGAATATGACGACCCGATCGGCAGGCGAAACGGACCGGCTCGGCCAAGCGTTGGGGCACACGCTGCGGGGCGGAGAATTTCTGGCCCTCCTCGGAACATTGGGAGCAGGGAAAACGACGCTGGTACGGGGAATTGCAAAGGGATTGGACGCAAGTCCGTCCTCCGTAAGCAGTCCTACCTTCGTCCTTGCTCATGAGTACCGCGGGAGGCTGGTATTGATACACGCGGACTTGTACCGTATACGGTCGCCACATGAACCGGAATCGACAGGACTGACGGAGTATCTGTCAGGTGCTACCGTCGCAGCCGTCGAATGGGCCGATAAGGCGCCAGGCTGGTGGCCGGACGACCGGCTCGAAATTGAGTTGCGCCACCTGACCGTTGGGAGTAGAACGATTCGACTGACTGCCCAAGGACCGCTTTCAACCGGACTGCTGGCGCGGGCACGGACGAAATTCTCCCAACTCGCAACGGCCCGCAGGAAGGTATCGCCGGCATGATTCGACTCATTCTCGTAGGCACGCTTCTCCTCTTGTGCCTGGCGTTTTTCCTGCAGAATCAGGAACAAGAAGTCACGCTTCGCTATTTCTTCGGACTCTTTTCCGCTTCCACGCCCATTTACAAGCCGATTCTGGCGGGATTTGCCGTCGGACTGCTGGTGTCTGGAATCCTGTTGTTCCCCCCCTGGGTCCGAGGCCGCATCGAGCTCCGCCGGAAGACCAAGGCGTTGCAGGAAGCAGAGGTCGATCTTGAACGGCTGCGGAAGTCCTTGGAGAAGTTGACGACAAAACCGTCGTCCACTGGGGTTGGAGACTCGTCACTTCGAGCACAAACCGATGAGTGACGCGGATGTCACGCCGCTCATGCGGCAATACCATGAAATCAAGCGCGGCTATCCCGAAGCGATCCTTTTTTTTCGCGTTGGCGACTTCTATGAAATGTTCGGCGAGGATGCCAAAGAAGCCTCCGGCCTGTTGAGCATTGCTCTCACCTCGCGCGATAAGAGCAGCGCAGCCCCGATCCCCCTCTGCGGAGTACCTCATCACGCAGCACAAACCTACATCGCCAAACTCCTAAAAGTCGGTCGCACGGTCGCCCTATGCGAACAGGTCGAGGATCCGCGATTGGCTAAAGGGCTCGTGCGCCGCGAAGTTGTGCGCCTGTATACCCCCGGCACCCTCGTCGATACTGAATTTCTCCCAGCTGGTGAATCCAGCTTCCTGACGGCCGTCTCTTACGCTCAACAGGGCGGAGTCAAGAATGGACCGGTCATCGGCCTGGCCAATCTGGATGTGTCGACAGGTGAATTTTGGGTCACGGAATTTCACGGTGATCAGGGAACTGTCGAATCCGCCTTGATCGACGAATTGGTGAGAATTGAACCGAAAGAATTACTCTACGCTGAATCGGATCGGTCCCTCGCGCCGCTATTGGGCCGTCTCGATCAGACAAGGTTATGCGCCAAACCCCTCGCTGCATTTTCCGCGCAAGAGGCGACGGTGCTTTTGACGGACCACTTCGGCGTGCACTCGCTTGACGGATTCGGCTGCGCCGGTCTCACGGTCGGTCTCGCAGCTTCCGGCGCCGTATGGCGATATTTCCGTGAGACCCAGCCAACCGCTTCATTGAGTCATGTCAGGCGCTTACAGCGGCGATGGCACGAAGAGTCCATGCATCTGGACGAAACCACCATTCGCAACCTTGAACTCATTCGTCCATTGACCGGAGGAGACGGACGGCTAGGCTCCCGCCATGCGACGGTGCTGTCGATGCTGGACCGGACGTCCACTTCCATGGGCAGCCGACTATTGAGGGAATGGCTGACTCGTCCGCTTCTCGATCGCAAGGCTATTCAAAGCCGGTTGGACGCGGTCGGTGAGTTGACGCAGTACCTCTCTCAACGTGTTGCGCTCAGGTCCGTTCTGCGGACGGTCCAGGACCTGGCCCGTCTGAGCAGCCGAATTGCACTGGGCCTGGCTGGCCCTCAAGAATGCCTTGCACTAAAAAACTCGCTTCGTGCCCTTCCCGAGCTGCGATCCAATTTGTCCGTATTCACCGCAACCCTGCTCGCCGACATCCGGAACAGCTGGGACGATTGCCGGGACATTTATGAGACGATCGAGCGCGCGATCGCGACCGATGCGCCAATGTCGGTTCGAGACGGCAACGTCATCCGTGAAGGATTTCACCCGCAGGTCGACGCGCTTCGAAAGCGGAAACTCGAGGGCAAAGATTGGATCACCGCGCTGGAAAGCCAGGAACGTGCGCGGACCGGGATCGACTCTCTGAAGGTCCGGTTCAACCAGGTATTCGGTTATTACATTGAAGTAACCAAGGCCAACCTTTCGAAGGTACCCGCCGACTTTATCCGAAAGCAGACTCTGGCCAATGCGGAACGATATATGACGCCTGGGTTGAAAGACCTGGAGGAGCAGGTCACCGGAGCGGAATCACAATTGTACGCACTGGAGGAGGAGCTGTTTATTCAAGTTCGTGAACGGGTCGCCAAAGACCTACCGCGTTTACAATCGATGGCTCAAGCTCTCTCTCACCTCGACGTGCTTGCCGGATTGTCGGAAACAGCCGCGTTGCACCGGTACGTCCAACCGACCATCGATGAGGCGGATGAAATCAGGATCGTGGAAGGCCGCCATCCGGTCGTTGAACAATTGAGCACGGATGCGCCGTTTGTTCCGAATGATACCTTTCTTGACGGCGAATCACATCGGGTCATTCTTCTTACAGGACCCAATATGGCCGGGAAAAGTACGTACTTGCGCCAGGTCGCTCTAATCGTCCTACTCGCGCAGATCGGCAGTTTCGTACCGGCTGCAGAAGCTCATATCGGATTGGTCGACCGTATTTTTACCCGTGTCGGGGCCTCGGACAACCTCGCTGCGGGCCAGAGTACGTTCATGGTCGAAATGATCGAGAGCGCGCAGATTCTCAATTCCGCCACTCAAAAGAGTTTAATCCTGCTCGACGAGATCGGTCGGGGTACCAGCACATATGACGGGCTGAGTATTGCCTGGGCTATTGCAGAATATATTCATGACCGTCGGTTCTTAGGTGCTCGAACCCTCTTCGCCACCCATTACCATGAAATGACGCAGATGGAGACCTTGCGCGACGGCATCCGTAATTATCGAGTCGCTGTGCAAGAGCGGAACGGGGATGTCCTCTTTCTTCGAAAAATCCAGCCGGGTGGAGCTGACAAAAGTTATGGCATCCATGTCGCCAAGTTGGCCGGCCTTCCCGACTCTGTCATTATCCGTGCACAGGAAGTGTTGGCGAAATTGGAAGAACCCGGATCTCGTACAGAGGGAGTCCACATACGTGAGGGCCGATCCGATACCGCCCGATCCGATCCCCAACCACATCCGCTCATCGAAGAGGTGAGACAGATCGACCTCTTCTCCTTAACCCCGCTCGATGCATTGAATCGTCTCGCTGATCTCCAAAAGCGCGCAACCGATTCCCAGTAACATTCTCACAAAAAGTAAGAGGGCGGCAGTTCCACGAAAGAACTGTCGCCCTCTTTAGTCGATCAGACCCAATCGCTTAGTGCGCGCTGCCTCCTCCGCTGCCAGGCAGATTGTATTTGGCCGTCCATGGAATCAAACCACCCACCGGCTTGCCACCGGGCAGCAATACATCGTATTGCATGGGCAACGTGGCCCCATCCGGGGTCTTCGGCGAGGTATTCAATCCCTGTTTGGCCGCATAGCAAGACGCGTCCATTTCGTTCTTTCCCACGCAATCCTTCAAGCGCAATGCCGAAATACTGACCGGCTTCCCCGGTGCGCCGGCCGTTTCCTGGAGCTTCTTGACGGCGGAAATCACGCGATGATTCTGTTCTGTTTCAGTAACCGTGAATTCGATCAGGTCGGTCGTGCTGCCAGGCGGTACTTCCTTGGCAGCAGCAGGACCAGCATGAGGCCTGCCCATCTTCTTAAGTTCCTCCCAGGCGCCCTTGTCCGCGTAAAACTTCAGATTCTTGCCCGGATGAATCTTTTGCCAGAACAGGCCGCTTTCGGCATTGCCTCCGAACACGGCAATATTGATCCAGACCGCTTCATCATAGGGGTCGAGGATAATCACTCGCCCTTGAAGCGTGGTGGGCTTACTCATATCTCCCCATTCGAACCGCTCCTGGAAGGACTCAATAGCCAAGGCGGCTGAGGCCATTGAGACCACCGATGCAACTGCAGCCGCGGCGGCCCAGCCTTTCGTATGAAACTTCATAATCGCGTCCTCCTTCAACAGTATGAAAGAATGAAGTCTTGTCGAAGTCGACTATTCAACAAATGATCCAACGGCCGTTAGTCACCCTTGATGACTTTGAAGCCGGTGATCGTCCGACCATCGAGGCTCACTTCCATGGCGACCAATTCTTGGGAAGCCTTGATGATCTGATCCATCAGCGCCTTGTCTTTGACCGCCAAGCGAACGGTCGTGGCCGCGTGATACCAGCCGGAATAGGGATTATTGCGATCCGCTCCACCAACAAAACCCCACGAGCAGCAGGTGAACAATGGGTCCGGCGGCTTGACATCGAGATCCGTTGACGAACGACCTGCGGGCGTACCGGAAGCCGGTTCGCCGGTATTCCAGTACTGAATGCCGAACAACAATTCTCCATCGGGATTATCTGCCCACTGCGACCATACCCGACCCTTGAGAGTCTTCGTCGCTTCCCCTTTCATGGGCTTCCCCCCGACAATGTTGTCGGTCGGGCCAGTCGGCCCGCCAGCAGCATCGGCGGCGACAGCAAACTCAGCCGTCAGCAAGCCGAGCACTGACCACACTGCAACTGCGGCTAGAAGTACGACCCTTTTCATACCCAGTCCCTCCTTCATAAAAGTACAACCACAAGACTGATGAACGCTCGATTTAAAGTACGATAATAATAGAACCGAAATTGAGAACCGCGCCCTCACGAGAGCAGGATCGAGAGCCACCTCCTTTGCTTTCCCTCGTGGTGCATTACTTCAATTTATAGATAGCATTATTAAGAGGGGCTCATGGTACTGAAAACACGGAAGGGAGTCAAGGAAATGTTATTCGCTGAAGATGACAGGAGGTATATGCAAAAAAGTACTTTCACAACAAATACTTACATGAGTAATTCGGCGTCGATCAAACAGTCATTTTCACGGAAGAAACCGGCGTCTATTAGAGAATTCTCATCCGAATGATTGAAGCGCGCGCTGGGAAATAGGACCGAGGCCGGTGATCGACAACCGGTCCAATCCGAAGAGTTCCCGTCCGACTCTGTCGATCTGCTCTGGCTTGATCCGATCTATCTGACGCAAAATTTCTTCAAGCGAAACGCGTGAGCCGTGGATCAACTCGTCCTTCGCCAATTTGCTCATACGGCTATGAGAACTCTCCAAACTCAGCATCAGACTGCCCTTCATCTGATTCTTGGCTCGTTCCAGTTCGCGCTTCTCAACACCCGTGTTTCTCAGACGTCTGATTTCACGGCAAATCAAATCAACGACACGGGCCGCCTCCTTGGCTCTTGTACCGGCGTATACGGTGATCGTGCCGCCATCGGAATAGCCGGAGAGAAACGAATAGATCGAATAGGCCAAACCCCGCTTCTCTCTCACTTCTTGAAAGAGTCTGGAGCTCACGCTCCCTCCCAAAATACTGTTAAGAGCATATGCGGCGTACCGATCTTGATGTCCCGCTGCCACACCTCTTAATCCCAAGCAAAGATGAACCTGCTCCAGTGCTTTCTGCCTGACGAGCAGGCCTCCCTTCACTTCCGGCGGCCGGCGAACAGGAGACGACGACGACGAGGATTCACCTGTGCGCGCAAATCGGAAATAACGCGACACCAGTTTCTCGAGGGAATGCTGCTCGAAATTCCCGGCGATCGCGATGACGATCCGAGCAGGATCATACCGAGCTTTGATGTAGGCCAGGATGTTCTCCCGTTTGAGTCCTCGGATGGTTTTTTCCTGACCCAGAATCGACTGCCCTAACGGATGGTGCCCCAGAATCTGCATCATGTGCAATTCTTGAACGTAATCCTCGGGATCATCCTGGACCATGCGGATCTCCTCGAGAACGACCTGCTTTTCCTTCTCCAGCTCTTTGGCGTTAAACTGCGAGCGGTAAAACAAGTCGGAGAGGAGTTCGAGTGCGCGCTCCAGTTGTTGATCCAGAACCTTGACGTAGAAGGTCGTCGTCTCTCGGGTCGTGAACGCGTTCATTTCGCCGCCCAGACCGTCAATCTCACGCGAGATCTCGGCGGCGGAACGCGAACGCGTTCCTTTGAAGAACATGTGTTCGATGAAGTGAGAATAACCGGCTTGCGAGGGCTGCTCGTCGCGGGATCCGGTGTTGACCCAGATCCCGACCGTGACCGATTTGAGCGTCGGGATCCGCTCGGTCACCACCCGTATCCCGTTGTCGAGAACCAGCTTGCGGTACAACGCGCTACCCGTCGGACTGGTCCTTCGTACCAGCTCCGGTCGGAGCCGGCATGGTGTCCTTGCGACTGAGGCGAATCTTACCTTGGCGATCGACCTCTAGAACCTTGACGAGAATTTGATCGCCTTCGGCCACCTCATCGGCTACGGATTTCACCCGGTGATGCGCGAGTTGTGAGATATGCACCAAGCCGTCCGTCCCGGGAAGCACCTCGACAAACGCGCCGAAGTCCATGATCTTTCGAACCGTTCCCAAGTAGGTCTTGCCGACCTCCACTTCTTCGACGATCCGACCGATCATCTCCTTTGCTTTCTCGAGCGACGCCTCGTCGACAGACGCGATGGTGACTATGCCGGTATCCTCGATATTGATCTTGACTCCGCAATCGGCCTGGATCCCGCGGATGGTTTTCCCGCCCGGCCCGATGACTTCCCGAATCTTGTCCTGCTTGACCTTTATCGTGAAGATGCGTGGGGCAAATGCAGACATATTTTGGCGCGGAGATCCGATGGCCTTCAGCATACAGTTCAGGATATGCAATCGTCCCGCCTTGGCCTGCTCCAGTGCTTGATGCATCAAGGCCGGGGTAATGCCTCCAATCTTGATGTCCATTTGAAGCGCAGTTACTCCGTGCCTTGTCCCGCACACCTTGAAATCCATGTCGCCCAAGTGATCTTCCAACCCGAGAATGTCGGATAGGATCATCACTCGATCGTCTTCCTTGATGAGTCCCATGGCGATACCGGCCACCGGTTCTTTGATCGGTACCCCGGCATCCATCATGCCGAGCGTCCCGCCGCATACCGTCGCCATAGAGGAAGAGCCGTTTGATTCAAGAATGTCGGAAACAATTCGCAGCGTATAGGGAAACACATCCTTGCCAGGAATGACCGGCTTAAGGGCTCTCTCGGCCAGAGCTCCGTGCCCCACCTCCCGCCTACCTGGGGATCGCAACGGCCTCGCTTCCCCGACGCTAAACGGCGGGAAATTGTAATGAAGCATGAACGTCCTGGTATATTCGCCTTCCAGTGCGTCAATCCGCTGCTCATCGTCCGTCGTACCCAACGTGATGACGGCCAAACTTTGCGTCTCTCCCCTGGTAAACAACGCCGATCCGTGAGTCCTGGGCAGAACTCCCACTTCACAGGTGATCGGGCGGATATCGCCGGGGCCGCGGCCATCGGCTCGTGATCCCTTTTCGAGGATCATGTTCCGCACTTCCGTATACTCCAGCCCATGGAACACGATCTTCACATGTCGTTCGCGATGGGGGTCATCCGGACTTTTCAGCTTCTCAACCGCGTCCTTCAAGATCAAATCCAACCGCTCCTGCCGCGCCGTCTTGTTCGGAATCATGATCGCGTCTCGAATCCCTTGCGCGACCAATGTCTTGACTTGTCCGGCAAGACCCGGATCGATTGTCTCCGCCACCACCGGCCGCTTGGGCTTGTCGCCAGACAGCCTTCGAAGCTCATTGATCTTCGCCACGATTTTTTTTATCTCGGCATGAGCCAATTCGATTGCGGCGAGCATCGTCGTTTCCGGCAATTCGTTGGCACCGGCCTCAACCATCATCACCGCATCGGCCGTGCCTGCCACTACCAGATGCAGCTCGCTTTGCTCCAGTGTTTCCAAATCGGGATTGACCACAAATTGCCCGTTGACGCGGCCGATCTTGACGCCGGCGATCGGACCCAGGAAGGGGATGTTAGACACGGCCAATGCGGCAGAAGCAGCCGTAATGCCAATGACGTCGGATGAGCCGGTCTTGTCCGCCGACAACACGGAGGCAATCACCTGTGTCTCAAAATAATATCCTTCCGGAAACAGCGGACGCAGTGGCCGATCGATTAATCGACTTGTGAGCACTTCCTTCTCCGACGGCCGCCCTTCCCGTTTGAAGTACCCTCCCGGGATCTTTCCGGCCGCATAAGCCTTCTCCTGATAGTCGACGGTGAGGGGAAGAAAATCCACACCCGGCTTCGCATTCTGCGAAGCGACCGCCGTCGCCAAGACTACGGTATCTCCGTACGAGGCCCAGATCGAGCCATCAGCCTGCTTGGCGACCCGTCCGGTCTCGAGCCGCAACGTCCGGCCGGCAATATCGAGTTCAACTGCGTGTACCATCTATGGTCTCCTTCTGGTTGTGCCCCACAGATGCCCACAGAGATGGGCTCCGAATCGATGCGGGTTGTTCGAAGGCGCAACATCGACGTGAGCAGTGGTCACTACCCTCCGTTGCGCGCAGCATCTTGAACACCGCCCGACCCGAGCCCATGTCAGTGTTCACCTGTGCGACTGGTCTGAAGCTGGTGCCGACTACTTCCTGATGCCCAGCCGGTCGATGACGGCCCGGTACCGGGCTTCATCCACATCCCTGAGATAGTCCAACAGCCGGCGACGGCGCCCGACGAGCTGGAGCAGGCCGCGCCGAGAATGATGGTCCTTCTTGTGCAGCTTGAAATGCTCAGTTAGGTAGCTGATCCGATTCGTCAGCACGGCAATTTGCACCTCCGGCGAGCCCGAATCTCCGTCATGTTGACGGTATTGTTTGATCAACTCGGTCTTGGCTTCCTTCAACAATGCCATGGATAATTCTCCTCTCTCCTTCGTCTGCTTCAGCGTGGCTCAACCAATAATTTTTCGACCGCCAATACCATCTCGTTCGAAACGCGATACTTCCCGATCGCCAGAAGTCGCCCTTCCCCGTCATGAACGCGAACCGGTTGATCGGATTCCGCAACTGCGTGCCGATCCTCGGGGATATCCCGAACGTGGCTCATCTGAACCGGAGCGCCGTGACGTATCCGTTCGGTCGCAAGGTCGTCCACGACGACGACCGGAAATGCTTTGAGCGCCTGGTCAAGCGAAATGACGGCTGTTCCGAGATCGCCGATGGCATAACGCGCGACCACTTCATCCACGGTCGATGCCTGATCCAGCATGAGCGGCCCGACGCGACTGCGCTCCAGTGACAGCAGATGACCGCCGACGCCCAATGCCGCGCCGAGGTCCGCGCACAATGTTCTGACGTACGTGCCCTTGGAACACACGACACGAAGGGTCACATTCTGTCCGTCAATCTCGAGAATGTCGAGCGAGTGAACCGTGACGGTTCTTGCCTGCCTCGCGACTGTCTTTCCCGCCCGAGCGGACTTGTATAAAGGTACTCCTGCGACTTTGACGGCCGAATACATCGGAGGGACCTGCTCAATAGCGCCTTGAAATCGACTGGCGACCTCTCGGATCGCTGCCGGCGTTATGTGACCCGTGAACTGCCGATCAACCAAAGTCCCGGTCGCATCCTGCGTATCGGTGGTTTCACCGAGGCGAAGCACCGCGCGATATTCCTTGTCCCACTCGACGAGATACTCGGCGATACGCGTTCCCCGTCCGATCAGGACGGGCAACACGCCGGTCGCTGCGGGATCCAGTGTCCCCGCATGTCCAACCTTGGCTCCTCCGAGGACGTGCCGGATCTTGGCCACCACGTCATGCGACGTCCACCCGACTTCCTTGCACACCGTCAGGACACCGTCCAAGGTACTCTGCGCCACGTTCGTCATCATCTAGGAATTGCCCGTCGTCGGGGAATCGTGTTCCAGCTGAGTGCCCCCGTGCAATTCGTCAAGCAACCGCAATACACGATCGCCGCGGGGTCCGCTCACATCTTTCACAAAAATGATCTCCGGGAGATATCGCAACGTCAGCCTGCGCCCCAATTCGCCCCGTACAAAACCGGCTACTCTGGCCAGGCCCGTGAAGACCTCAGTGGTCTCTTCCTCGGACCCAAGCACCGTCACGAACACCCGGGCGATGCGGAGATCACTCGTGAGTTCGGCATCAGTCACCGTCACGGACTTCACGCGCGGATCTTTGATCTTCCGCATGAGAATGTCGGCCACCTCCATGCGAATCTGGTCAGCTACACGATTAGCCCGGCTGTATTCGGTCTTGGACCTCGTCATCTATTTCCAGCGTCCCTACAGCAATTCCATCTTGACCTGGATGAGTTCCACCGTCGGATCGCTTCGAATCAGATTCAGCGCTTGATCCAAGACCTGATTGGCATGCCGTCCCTCGTTCGAGACACAGGCAAGGCCCAAGACCGCCTTCTGCCAGAGATCCTGTCCGTCGACCTCCGCCACGGACAGGTTAAACTGTCCGTGCAGCCGATCTTTTAGGCGGAGAAGCACCCGGCGCTTGTCTTTCAAGGACCGGGAATCTGAAAGGAGCAACTCAACCGTGCAGACACCGACGATCATTGCGGCGGCGACAGCCTACGCATCACAGCTTGACCGCGATCTTATCGATCGCATAGGCCTCGATAATGTCTCCGGCCTTGATATCGTTGAAATTCTCGACTCCGATGCCGCACTCATACCCCTGCTGCACTTCACGCACATCGTCCTTGAACCGACGGAGCGATCCCAGCTTACCCTGGTACACCACCACATTGTCACGAATGACCCGCACGCCGGCGCTGGCCCGCGTGATCGCGCCGTCCAGCACGTACGATCCGCCGATCGTGCCGGCTTTGGAAACCGAGAAGACCTGCCGCACTTCGGCACGACCCAGAACACGCTCTTTGAGCGTCGGCTCCAATAGACCTTCCATCGCCGCCTTGATGTCGGCCAATGCCTCGTAAATGATGGTGTAGAGCCGGACGTCGACACCTTCCTTTTCGGCCAACGCGGACGCCTTGGTTTCCGGCCTGATGTTGAATCCGATGATGATGGCGTTTGAGGCCGCTGCCAATAGAACGTCAGACTCGGTGACGCCGCCGACACCGTTGTGGATGACACGCAGCTTCACGAGTTCAGTGGGAAGTTTTTCGATCGCCGCAGCCAGCGCTTCGGACGACCCTTGGACGTCCGCCTTGATGACCAGGGCCAATTCTTTGACCGATCCTTCTTGAATCTTCGCAAAGAGATCGGTTAGCGATACCTTCCCCGAACCAGCCAATTCAGCGGCTCGTTGCTTACGCGCTCGGTCCTCGGCGATCTCCCGCGCCGCCCGCTCATCCTTGACGGCTTGAAAGACATCGCCGGCGGAGGGAACCCCGGGCAAGCCGATCACCTCGACCGGAATGGACGGACCTGCCTTCTCGACCTTGACACCGGTATGGCTGATGAGCGCCCGGACCTTGCCGCTAAAGGACCCTACGACGAAGACATCTCCGACATGCAGCGTGCCGCTCTGTATCAACACGGTGGCAACCGGCCCGCGACCCCGCTCGAGCTTTGCTTCGACCACGGCGCCTTTGGCTAAGACGTGCGGATCCGCCTTTAGCTCCAGAATTTCGGCCTGCAGTAGAATCATTTCGAGCAACTGATCGAGGCCCGTCTTTTGTTTGGCGGACACCTCCACCATAATGGTGTCTCCACCCCACGCTTCGGAGATCAGACCGTGCTCCGACAGCGCATTTCTGACACGATCGGGATTGGCAGTCGGCTTGTCGATCTTGTTCATGGCCACGATAAGCGGGACGCCCGCCGCCTTGGCATGGTGGATGGCCTCGATGGTCTGCGGCATCACCCCGTCGTCGGCTGCCACGACGAGAATGACAATGTCAGTGACTTTAGCGCCGCGTGCTCGCATGGCGGTAAACGCTTCGTGGCCCGGCGTATCCAGAAACGTGACCTGCTTCCCGCGGACGGTCACGGTGTAGGCCCCGATATGCTGCGTGATGCCGCCGGCTTCACCTTCCGCTACCTTGGTTTCACGAATCGCATCCAGCAGCGAGGTCTTTCCATGATCCACGTGGCCCATGATGGTCACCACGGGGGGCCTCGGCTCCGGACGGCCCTCTCCTTCGGTTGAAACGAGATCTTCCAGCAATTCTTCTCCCGCCTTTTCGACCGAAATATCCACTCTGATGCCGCTTTCCTCGGCGATCATAAGCGCGACCTCGGTATTCATCGGCTGATTGAAGGTCAACATCTGACCCATGTCCATGAGCTTGCGCACGATGTCCGCCGGTCGTTGCCCGATCAGTTCGGCGAACTCCTTGACCGTGGTCCCCGGCGAGAGCTTCACGCCCTTCTTGCGAGGCTTCGTAATTTCCCCCGGCGTGCTATGGTGAACATGCCGAGCCCGATCCTCACGCCGCTGAACGGGAATGGCGCGGAGATCCTGCCACCGTGCAGCATCCTCCCGTACCCGTGCGTCGTCTTCTTCTCGCGAGCGCCCGGGCTTCCGCGCTTTCTTCAACTTCTCCTTCAGGCCTTCGGCCTGGAGTTCCTCCAAGGTCTTCTTCTTGCCGGCAGCCGCATCGCCACCTGGAATCGGAGGTTTGACCGGAGGGGTCTGCGTCTGAACCGATACCGGTGGAGGCGCCGACGGAGTTGCTCCGCTCAAGGATTGCGGTTCTGGAAAGGGTGCAACAACACTTTCCGAATGGGAAGGCGCAGCGGGCGACGGGGCCGTCAACTCGGGTGCGGTCCCGGAAGAAGGACCGGCAATGACCGGTGCGACCGCTTCCTCGGCCGGACTTTCATCGGCTTTTTTTCGCTTGATGAGGATGCGGCGTTTATCCGGTTTGGCGGCTTCTTCGACGGACGCAGCGACGGTCTTCCCGACCGCCGGTTGATGATCGGCGTCGCGATGGCCGCCACGGCCTCCATCCGCTTCCTTCGTGGAGAGTTTGTGTTTGGGACCCAGTTTCTCCAGTGCCTTGTTGACAGCGTCCTCTTCCAGCGCGCTGCTGTGCGAAGCCACCGCAATACCCATTCGCTTGAGTTCGGGAATCAGGTCTCGATTCTCCATCCCAAGCTGTTTCGCCAATTCATAGACGCGCATAACAATCTTGTACCCAGCCCGATTCGACGGGCTCTATTCTCCTGCCTCGGCCTGGGCTTTCTCCTGTTGTCGAGCTTCTTCCTGCTGCCGCTGCGCTTCGGCCTCTTCGGCCAGCGCGGCCTTGATTTCCCGATCCCGTTCCGCCTTTTCTTTTTCGTACTCCGTGGCGCTGATGATATCGATTTTCCACCCAGTCAATCGGGCGGCCAGCCGAACGTTCTGCCCGTTCTTGCCGATTGCCAGAGACAATTGAGAATCGGCCACGACGACCAGGGCGGATTTCTTCTCCTCATCCACACCCACCTTTTCGATAGTGGCCGGATTCAGTGCCTCGGCGATGAACACCCGCGGATCCGTGGTCCAGGTAATGATGTCGATTTTCTCGCCCCTCAATTCCCTCACCACGGCTTGGACCCGCGAGCCTTTGATGCCGACACAGGCCCCGACCGGATCGACGGCTTTCTCCCGCGAGGTTACGGCGATTTTGGTCCGGTCGCCCGGCTCGCGCACCACCGCCTTGATCTCCACGATCTTTTCCATGACCTCGGGCACTTCCAATTCAAACAGCTTCGAGACGAACTGCGGGTGGCTTCGAGTGAGGATGACTTGAACGTCTTTCGGGGTCCGCCGCACTTCCAGCAACATGGCTTTGACCCGGTCGCCCCGGCGATAGGTCTCCCGGGGAATCTGCTCCTGAATAGGAAGGACCGCCTCGGTCTTACCGAGATCGACCAGATAGTTGCGGCGCTCCATTCCCAGGATGATGCCGTTGACCAGATCACCCTGCCGGGTCGAGTATTCTTTTTGGACCGCCTCCCACTCCGCTTCACGGACCTTCTGGAAGATGACCTGCTTCGCAGTCTGCGCGGCAATGCGTCCCAATTCGTCCATCTCGATCAACGAACCGATTTCGTCTCCGACCTCCGCTTCGCTGTCGTATTGCCTAGCTTCCTTCAGCGAAATTTCGGCTTTGGGATTCGTCACTGCATCGACGATGATCTTCTTGGAGACAACCGAGATTTCGCCGGTCTTGGCATCGATCTCAACTTGAATATTCTCGGCCTGCCCGAAACGCTTTTTGGCGGCCGTCTGCAATGCGGCCTCAATGGCGCCGATGACTTTCGTCTTGTCGATGCCCTTCTGACGCCCGATCTCGTCGATCACCGAAATGAGTTCTCGATTCATCGCTCGCTCTCCCCGCTGTGTCCGCCGACGCTCACCATGTGACTACGAGCCTGGCCTCTGCAATTGATTCGAAATCAAGGTTCATGACCCGCTCAGGAGACGGATCGGCGACCGCAATCGTCACCGCCTGTTCGGTCACATCGTTCAGCCGGCCGACGATGCGCCACTGCCCGGCACGAGGCTCCTTGAGTTTGAGGCTAATCCGCTTCCCGATAGCTCGCCGATAATCCTGAATCCGCTTGAACGGTCTGTCCAGGCCCGGAGAGGACACCTCGAGCGTGTAGGCATGAGGGAACGGATCTGCGACATCAAGCGCCGGTCCCAGGGCAACATGGGCCCGCTCGCAGTCGTCCAGGGTCACGCCCCCCGGCTTATCGATAAACACCCGGATCACCGACCGCGACCCCTGTCCCACACATAGGACATCGACGAGTTCGAGTCCTAACGTCCAGAGGATGGGAGAGATCGCTTCCGTGATGCGTTCGACGACAGGTCGGGACTCTTTCACCGACTCCTTCAGCCCCGTTCTCTCGCTGGTTATTACCTGATCAAACAAAAAAGTGGGCCTGAGCCCACTTTACGCGGCAGCACCATACCATGCCACCCCTGCCAAAGCAAGGGGACCGTCAGACGGTTTGCGCTGAAAACCACTCGGCAATTCGGTTGGTCAAACGGCCCGGCTGGCCGGAGCCAACGGTTTTGCCGTCGATCTCAACGACTCCCAGAACCTCCACTGTCGTACCGGTCAGAAAGACTTCTTCCGCAGCGAATAGGTCCCCTTGCGAGGGATAGCGCTCATGGACGGCCACACCATGGTCGCGCGCAAGTCGCAGCACCACGGCCCGGGTTACCCCCGAAAGGATCCTTGGCCCTTCCGGAGCCGTGATCAGCGATCCGTCTCGAACGACAACGACGTTACTGACGGATCCTTCTGTTACGCTGCCGTCCTTGACCAGAATCGTTTCGTACACACCGGTCTGCTTGGCCTGCTGGCGCGCGAGCACGTTGGCCAGAAGGTTGATGCTCTTCACATCACAGCGCCCCCACCGAATGTCTTCCGTCGTCATGGCCGCCACGCCGCGACTCTTTACTGCAGCGGCAATCGGCTGCAACTCACGAACAGTCATCACCACTGTCGGAACGAGGTCGGCGGCGTAGCTGTGGTCACGGGGAGCAGCCCCTCGTGTGACCTGAAGATAGATCTTGCTTTCCGGATAGGCTGCTCGTTCGATCCCCTCCAGAATCAGTTGTGACCATCTGGCCTCGGGATAGGGCTGATGCAACTGGATCGCTCGCGCGCTCCGATCAAGGCGCGCGAGATGCGCCGCGACTTCGAAGGGCCGGCCGCGGTAGGTGCGAATGACTTCGTACACTCCGTCGCCGAACTGAAATCCTCGGTCCTCGATTGAGACCGTTGCGTCGGCTAGCGGGAGAAATCGTCCGTTAAGGAAGGCCACTTCCGGCACGTCAGAGACCTCCCTGTAAGCCGGAACCGGAAACCGAGATGGAGAATACGCGCCGGTCCTCGGCCGTAAATTTCCACCCCATGCGCTTCTCAAAGATGATGTGGACGTTGCCCGGCTTGATCGGCTGAAACTCGAACGTTCTTGTGCCATTGTCCACTGCGTTGTTGCCGGCGACGCGGAGATACTCATCTCCGAGCAACGCGAGCGACGCGGCATCATAGCTCGGAACCCACTGCTCTCCTCGCGTCCGATCCTCCCATAAATGTATGGTGATCGGCCGGCCGACGACGGCCTGAATGGCCTTGACATCCGCATTCGACGAGTGGCTCCCTTCATCCGGGCTGGTCGTCATGGGTGGTCCTGCCTTCTACCGGTGGCCTCTACCGCGCCGGTCATGTTTTGCGACGCGGGCCGACGAAAATCTCCCCGTCCAACACTCGGACTTCATAGCTTCCGACACAATAGCCACCCCCGTCAGTTCCCCGTCCATTTCGAATGTCGAAAGCCAGGTCGTGCCAAGGACAGGAGACAACGAATCCTTTCAAACGCCCCTCATTCAATGGCCCGCCCTCATGAGGACAAATGTTATAGATGGCAAAGTACTGGCCTTCGATATTGAACAGAACGATCGCACGATTGTTGATAGTCACGACCTTGGACTGTCCCGGCGGAATATCCTCGACGGAACCGACCAATTGAAACCCTTCCATTGTCACCACGTATTCTCCCCGGCGGTTGAACGGGTGCGCTGAAGGCCATCGCAACCTTCTCTGCCCGCCCATTCTGTACGCTGACATTACATTCGCAGCGTGTACTTCAATTCGTCGCCGACCCCGACGCCCTTCTCTTTGATGAAACCGGCCGCGGCTTCGATCAAATAGCGGACCGCCACGGGCGGAGGGCCGTACCACGGGCACGGATCCTTTCGACAGGGCTCGACCTTCTCCAGCAGCTGAACAACCTGGTGCTGTTCGTCAATCCAGATCAAGTCCACCGCAAATCGGTATTCCTTGGTGGTAACCCGGTGAGCCCCAGCCTGCTCAAAGATATAGATCATTCCTCCGTTCGGGGGCAATGCCTCTTGGAAGGCCAAGCCGAAGAGCAGCTTTTCCGGCGTGTCCGCCACTTCCGCCTCCAATTCCGTTCCCGTGGGAAACGTCACGATGATCGTCTTCGCGTCTTCCCGTTGCACCAGAAATGTCGAGAGACTCATGAGCAAGATCGCCAGAAGCACAAGCGTGATGATCCGTGATTTCCGTTGCTGTCGATCGATGGGCTGGGGTGTGGACATAGTAATGCGTTATACCGTCTCCCTGCATCGGCCTTTGAGAAGCCGCTGGGCCCAAAGGCCCAACAATATCAGGGCATCTAGGCCTTCTGACCGACTCCGTTCTGTTGACTTGGAAAAGAGCGGCAGAATAGAATGCGCACAGCTGTCGCGCCACTATGTCGTGCTGTGGCGGGCTTGTCAATTGTGTTTGTTTGCTGTTTCACCGAGGCGAGAAGGAGGCGAGGGTCATGGCACTGTTGATTACCGATGAATGTATCTCCTGTGGAGCCTGCCTTCCTGAATGTCCGAACGAGGCAATCTTCGAAACCCGTAGCGATGCGGAAACGAAGGGAAACCATGTAGGAGACGGCCAGGGAGTCGGCGACAATATTTACGTGATCACCCACGACCGATGCACAGAATGTGTCGGACACTTCGATGAACCTCAATGTGCTGCCGTCTGTCCGGTCGACAATTGCTGTATCTCCGACCCCGCCTATCCCGAAACGACGGACGTATTGCTCGAAAAGGCGAAGTCTCTAAATCCGGATAAGACCATTGATCCCGCAAAAATCTGGAGCGGAGTCCGCAACTGACGGCTGGAACCTCAAGTTTATTTTATTCCGTCATTTGAATTTTGATTCAGAAGGCCCCGTCGCCTGCATCAGGGCGACGGGGCCTCCTTGTCTAGCCCTCGTCTGGCCCATTGTCTCGCGTGACTTGATAGACTTCAGACCACCTCGGCAGTAGAATTCCAGGTAGGATATATCGTTCCCGCCTTTACCGCTGCCATGGAGGTTCCTTATGGCAAACCGATGGGCCTTTCCTGTGCTGCTCAGTGCGGTTGCGTTGTTGTTCGAACCTCATTTTCCGCCTATCCCTTCATCGGCTGTCGCCAGTGACGTGGGAACGATCATTGAGCAATTTGTCACGCAACGGTTTCCGGAAGCCGCTACGCACTACTGGATTATCAATGAAACGCAATGGGACGGCGACGAGATCATCATCGATGTCCATACAATAGTACAGGACCGTCGAGATCCCGAACCGACGCTGAACCGATTTCTACTGTTGATCGTGGCGGGGGAACTCAAGGGATCGCAAAATATTCCCTTGGAGCCAGGCGCGGAATGCCGGCCGGAACAGTCTGCCTGAAGGGAAGAACAGGTATAAAACGTAACGCCCCCCGCCGCGTCATGCGACGGGGGGCGTTGTCGTCATCACCAAATCTCGGTCAAACGACTACTTGATCATTACCAACTTACCACCGACGTGAGCCGGATGGAGGTGGCAGCGATAGTTGAGAGTATTTCCCATCGTCGCGTAGAACAGATCGCTGGTAGGAATACCCACGTATTTCGTTTCACCGGGCTTGAGGACCAACTTGGCATTCACTGCGGTCGGAGCCGCCTGAGTCGTCGCGTCGGTCAGTTGGAATCCATGTTCGGTTGTGCCGTTATTGGTGACCTTCAGAAGAACTGGACGTCCGGGACGGACTTTGAAGTCAATTACCGTCGTGGGAGGATACCAGGTCTTCATGTTCCCGATCTCGACCGAATAGAGCTCTGCGTCCACATCCAATTCTTTGAATGGCTGGCCGACCACAGAACCGGTTTCCCAGTCACCGACTTCGACTCCGCCAGCCTGGTGCGCCAACACCGCCGATGCCCCAGCAATGACCATCACGAGGCCGAAGAAGACTCCCAACATCGTCGTCTTGCCCATGACCTACCTCCTTAAAAAGAAGAAGAGATGTGATTAGATTGGTAAATAACTACCGCTCGGACCAGGTAGCCTTGACCGCTCCGACGACCACTCAACTGCGTACTTTGATTGAATCTTATTGTCATATCGCTCTCAAGGAGGGCTCCTTATATCATAGCGGGGAAAACGGAAGCAAGAACGTTAATCAAGCCGTCTGACAGAACCACTCCTTGCTAGGTTGAGCGATTTCCAACAGAACAATGCTATAGATTCAATATCTTATTAGCTGTCTACTCAGAGCGACTTTCTCGAACATTCGAACCGATTAGAAGGTCATACGGTGCATAATCGTCAGTGAGTATTTCTCCCGGCTTCCAGGGTTCGGTCCGGCGGGTACTCAGTAGGGCGATCGATTCCGGAGGAAGGCGTTGGTGTTCGACCATGGCTGTGACTTTGATCGCCAAATCTTCCGGAGGCTGACTCTCAATTGCCAGACCGGCAAAAAAAATCAGATTCTCAGCCTTCTTCAGTGATGGCCATGGACCTTTGACCGCATAAGTCTGGATAGTCGAAAAGGACTCTTTCATAGTCTGCACCACCGCGCTGGCCCTGAGAAGATCCCCACCCTCTCCTGAGGAGGCCAGATTTACTGCCAATACTCCGTCTGGTTTCAGGTGTGCGCGCAGCTCCGAGAAAAATTCCTTGGTGGTCAGGTGGAAGGGGATCATGTGGCGAGCGAACGCATCCACCCATATCAGATCGTAGGACTCCTTCGTACCGTTCAGAAACACCCGAGCGTCGCGGGCATAGACATGATGGTGAGACGGCGCCTGATACGAGAAAAACTCCTCGGCTATCCTCACCACAACGGGGTCGAACTCCACCACATCCAGTTCTAATTCGGGCCATCGATGAGCCAGCCATTTGGCGAAGGACCCGCCGCCATGGCCGAAAATCAAGCCTCGCTTTGGTTCGGGCACCCAGGCCAAGGAGGATACCATCAACTGACTATACGGAAGGAACAGCGTGATCGGCTCAGCCTTCCACATGACCGCGTGAAACGTCCGATCGAGTATCAGGTAGCGGAAGAGCTCGTCGTCCCGAATGCGGACCTGTTGGTAGGGGCTGTCTTCCTGGTAGACCGGGGCCTTGAGCATTTCGACAGGATTGATCGCGCCGACTCCCAGTCCGCTCATACCCAGCACTAACGCCGCGACAACGAGCGCCCTCGGAGCCGTGCCCTTCAACAACCACCAGAATCCAAGGCCGACCTGAATGGCGCCCAGCCACCCGACAAGCGCATGACTCCCGATCCAGGACAGGAAAAAAAAGGCGGTTCCCCAAGTTCCCGCCAAACTTCCTACGGTCGACAACGCGATCATGCGGCCCGTGTGACGACCAAGATGGTTGAGATCGGACACCGCCAATCGCAACATTGCCGGCAGCACCCCACTGAGGCCGAACGCAGGGGGCGCAAGCAGCAGTCCTGCTGCAGCACAGGGTCCCCAGCGGGGATCCTCAATCGCTGCGGCCACCCTGAACAACACTGGCTGGCTCAGCCAGGCGATCAGAAAGGTCCATGAACCGGAAAACAACAGCAGGCAGGCCAGCACTCTAGCGCCGGGGTATCGGTCGGACATCCAGCCTCCGAAAGCATATCCGCTGCTCATGGCGGCCAGAATAACTCCAATCAGCGCTCCCCAGACGAACAGCGAATTGCCGAACACCGGTGCCAGCAAACGGCTGCCGAGTATTTCCAGCGCCATAACGACAGCACCGGTGATGAAGGCAGTGACTAATAGATACCAGCGAGGGGTGTGAGAGGAGTTACGCGACGAGTTCATGCCAGATATTCAACGGACGACAGGAGAATGACATCGATCTTCTAGGCCTTTCGAATGGAGGGCGCTCATAGTACGCAGAGCCGCCCAAAGCTGTCAATGAATCGCCTGCCTACCGACGGGCAGCTGACTTTCCGGCATCCGTTGCCCGCTCGCAGGAAGTAAAGATATACTCTGCCTCGTCGTCGAATCACCGCTGAAGGAGGAGAGAAGATGCAGATTAGCGTGATCGGAACAGGATACGTCGGATTGGTGAGCGGAGCGTGCTTCGCCGAATTCGGCGTCAATGTCCTGTGCATGGACACGGACGCGAAACGCATCGCTCGGCTTGAGAAGGGCGACGTACCGTTCTATGAGCCTGGCATCACCGAACTCGTCGCCAAGGGAATCAGCCAGAGCCGATTGAGTTTTACCACCGATCTGACGCGCGCCGTCGACCACGGGCAGGTCATCTTTATCGCCGTGGGCACTCCTCCGAAAAAGGACGGGTCGGCTGATCTGTCGTATGTCGAAGAGGTCGGCCGAGGCATCGCGCGAACGATGACGTCATATAAAGTCATCGTGACGAAATCGACCGTCCCCGTCGGTACCGGAGAGTTGCTCAAGAAGGTCATCAGCGCCAACCAGCCCAAGAAGGTCTTGTTCGACGTCGCCTCCAACCCTGAATTCCTCCGCGAAGGTTCAGCGATCGAAGATTTCATGCGCCCCAATCGGGTCGTCATCGGCTCCGAAAGCGAGCAAGCCGCGAGCATCATGAAGGATCTCTATCGGCCCCTCTATCTGCTCGAGACCCCGTTCGTCGTTACCGATGTACCGACTGCGGAAATGATCAAATATGCTTCGAACGCCTTTCTGGCGACAAAAATTTCGTTCATCAATGAAATCGCCACGCTGTGCGAGCGGGTCGGAGCCGACGTTCAGATGGTGTCGAAAGGAATGGGGTTGGATCACCGCATCGGTTCAAAGTTCCTGCACGCCGGCCCGGGATTCGGAGGATCTTGTTTTCCCAAAGACCTGGCCGCGCTGGTGCAGATGGGAGACCGAGCCGGCTATCCGATGCAAATCGCCCAAGCCGCCGCGACAGTCAATTCACAGCAGCGCGACCGCATGATCGACAAAATCTCCGCGGTATTGGGCACAATCAAGGGTTCGACCATCGCCATGCTCGGGCTTTCCTTCAAGCCGAATACCAACGACCTGCGTGAGGCTCCGGCGCTGGCGATCGCACAGGCCCTGATGCAGTCCGGAGCCGGTCTTCGCGGCTATGACCCGGCCGCCCTTGAAGAAGCGGCGCAAATCCTTCCGGGCATGATTGCCTGCAAGGATCCTTACGATGCGGCGACCGGAGCAGATGCGTTGGTCTTGATGACCGAATGGAATGAGTTCAGAAATCTCGACTTCGCGAAGCTCAAGACCATCATGCGGAAACCGGTGCTCGTCGACCTCCGCAATGTCTATGAATCGAGCCGGGTCACGAGCCTCGGGTTTCACCACGTCTCGGTCGGACGGGCGCCCCAGGACCCTGTCGTCCGGGCAAAGAACGGCTAGGTGAGGCGGGGCACCTCAGCCTTCTCTTCGTCTTTCGCCTTCGGCTTGTAGCCCATTCGATCCAATACTTTCAGAATGCGCGTTTTCAACCGATCGTCGGCTTCTGCCAATGCGGTGGCCAGCGGCTCAACCGCCGGTTTGCCGATTTTGCGGATGATCTCCGTCACGGACTGGCGCAGTTCATCTTCCTCGGAGACCAGCAGCGGCACGAGCGAAGATACCGCTGCCCCCCCGATCTTGATCAGCGAATCATAAGCGCGCTGCCGGACATCCCCGACCTCGTCGGTCAACGCTTCCACCAGAGGCTTGACCGCCCGGCCTTCCTTCAACTCTCCCAAGATCTCCGCCGCATACTTTCTGTTAAGCCAATGGGTATCCTTCAAATCGAGCAGCATGGCGTCGGCGCGGGCCGCCGTGGGATCCTTCGGACGGATACGAAAGCTCTTCGCAACGCGTCGGCCGCCTTCTTCGATGACGCGGATCGTCGCGCCGTCGCCGACCTTGAGCTGTTTGAGTTCCTCGAGCGCTTCTTCGTCGACGTCCAGGAGCACGGTCTTGCCGTCATAGGCCAAGAGCTCCACTTCGACCTGCTTGGCCTCGGGATTGACCGCCACGACCCGTTCCGTGACGAGATTGAACCCGTCCTTCTTGGCCCCGCCTTTGGGACCGATCTGAATCAATTTCGCCGGAGCTTCATCCGCCATGATGTACATCCTTCTTTACTCGGGAGTGGAGGTTCACAAATTGTCCCGCACATCTGCGCCGTACAAGAGGCCCGGCACGGCTAGGGTGCCGATTTCCACCCCAAGCTCGCCAGCACCCCTTCGACGGTTTCTTGCACCATCGTGTTTTCGTCTTCGAGCAGAGGGAGCAACGGATCGATCGCCTGTTTCGCCCCCAGCCGCGCCAGTGATTCCGCCGCGTTCCTCCGCACGAGCCAATCTTCATCCTTCAGTGATTCGATCAAGGGGCCGACTCCGCGATGATCACCGATTTTCCCCAGTGCTTCGGCCGCATGACGCCGCACCATCCAATTGTTGCCGAGCAATCCCTCGATGAGCGCGTCCACCGCACGCGAATCGCCGATCTTCTTCAGGACACGCGCGACGTCTTCCCGCAACGTACTGTCGGTGAGCGCATCCACGAGGCCCGGAACGGCGCGCGAATCGCCAATACGCTCAAGCGCCCAGACCGCGGCCGTTCGGACCGCACCGTCTTTGTCCTTTAGCGCCTTTACCAGCGGCTCGACGCCGCGAGGATCTTTCAGCTTGCCCAACCCCGAAGCCGCCTGCTCTCGAATTGCCCATTCGTCGTCCTCTACCGCATCGATCAATCGATCGACGGCGGCAGGCCCGATTCGGACCACGGCAGTCGTGGCGGCCTCCCGAATCAATACGTCTTCGTCGGCCATGAGGCCGATCAACGGACCGATCGCTTCTTCTCCCACCTGGCTCAAACTTGCGATCGCATGGTCCCTCAGCGCTTCGTTGTCATCGCGCAACGCGCTGATCAACTGGTCGATCCGATCCGGCATTTCCCCGTCACTCATGACTCTGTCCTTCCTGGTCTCCTATCTGATCTCCGGCAGGTTCTGCGGTCAATGCCTCGAGCTTGTCGGCAATCAACCCGGCATTGTAGGCTACCAATCCGTCACGATCCGTCCGCAGGCGGTCGAAGAGCTCCTTGTGAGGCCGCAAGACTTCGACGTCTTTGATTTTTGCCAGCGCTTCCATCGCATAGACGCGGAGAGGTCGGATCGGAATGGCCTCCAAATACAGGGCCGTAGGACGGGCGTCACCGATAAGTCCGAGCGCCTTGATGGCCAGCTCCTTCACCCCGGTATCCTTGTCGTGTTGAAGCCGCCGCATGAGTGGCTCAACCGCCCGCACGTCCGCGATCTTCCCGAGTAAGTCCGCCGCGGCTTCACGTACGAGCCAATCCTCGTCTTCCAGGTATTCGATCAAGATTTCCACCGCTGGACGGCCGATCCCGAGCAGATCCACCACCGTCGCCATTCGAGCCTCCTCGCGCTCGCTGGCGCCTTCGACGTCGCGCAATGCGTCGAAGGTGCCGTCGATCCGCTCTCGGATGGCGCCAAGTTTTCTCAGCGTGCCGACCGCGATGTCCCGTACGGCGGGCTGGCCCATTGCGTCGATGAACGCATCGACGGATCGAGGATCCAACAATTGATCCAACATCAGCGCGGCAGTCACCTGCGCGTCGGGATCCGGATGCTTCATCATCTGACACAGAGGCACGACGGCGGTAGGAATTGCTCCGACCAGATGCGTGACGAGCCGCTTGGTTTCACCTTCCTCGGTCTTCGGGAGCAATGCAACCAACGCAGCCGCGGTTTCCGTATCGAGCACACCGGCCATTTGTTCCAATGCGGTGGCACCGGACTTTCGCACGGCCGCTTCTCCGTCTTCCAGCAATCCGACCAAGGCCACACCGGCATGCGGGTCTTTGATTCGAGCCAACATGGCCGCCGCTTCCTGTTTCAGCACGGGCGGTCCCGAATGCATGGCGTCGATCAAGGCCTGTACCGCCTTGGGGCCTCCGGCCAAGCAGGCCGCTGTGGCTCTCATGCGTCGCCAATCTTCCTCGTGGACCAGCTCGGCGACGAGCGTTTCAATACTTTCCTTCGACATAGCACAACATGGCGAATGACGGCCAGCGTGGAGCCGTGCGGGGCGCGCTACACTCGACCCGGGCGCCAGCCGACCTTGGTCAGCGTTTCATTCACGTGAAACCGGAGATTCTCGTCCGTCTCCTGCGACAACATCGTCAGCAACGGAGCGATGACCTTGCTTCCGAAGTACGCCAATGAACCGGCGGCATCGGCCCTCGTAATCGTATGGCGCAAGGCCCTGATCAAAGAAGGAATCGCCGCCTCATCTCCGAGAGCTCCGAGGGCCCGCGCCGCAGCCGCCATCGTCACCATTTCCTCGCTCCAATTGTCTCCGCAGCCGGCGATGACGCGTGAGTCCGGCGGCTGATCCGATCCTTCCAGAACCTTGATCAGTACCGGCACCGCGCGCTGATCACCGATCTGACCCAGGGCTTCCACGGCCAGCAGGCGCAAACCCGGCTCCTTCATGGCCAGCATCAGGAATTCGACGGCCCGGCCGTCTCCGATCTGGCCGAGGGCCCGCACGATATCCTCCCGAACAGCGGCATCACGATCGTTGAACAGCGCCGATAATAACGGCTCGACCGCGGCCGACGACTTCATTTTCCCCAGCGCTTCCACCGCATGGAGGCGGACGAGCCAATCGGCATCGGCCAGTGCCGTTAGCAGTGAGGGAATGGCCGCGTCCCCGATGGCGACCAGCGCTGCCGTCGTTTCCTCGCGAACCGCCTTCACCTTGTCCTGCAACAATGGAATCAAGGGTTCGACGGCTTCAGAATTCTTGATGCGGCCCAAGGCTTTGGCCGCGTGCATCCGGACGATCCAATCTTTGTTACCGAGCGCGGCCAGGAGCTGGGCCAGCACCCGTTCATCGGCGATGCAGGCCAGCACCGCGGAGGCAGCTTCCTGGACCGCTAGATGGGAATCTGAGAGACACAGCCCGAGAGCCGGAACCGAGGGAGCTCCGATGGCCGTCAACGATCCGATCGCCGCCTCGCGCACCGCGCGGTCCGAATCCTGCAGCATCAAAACCAGCGGCGCCACGGCGCGCGGGTCTCGTAATGTCCCCAGCATGGCGGCGGCCTCCTCGCGGATAGCCCAATCTTCGTCTTTGAGCGCTGCAATTTGCTCCGCGACGGCATCGGCCATGGTCGTTCCTATTGCGAATTCGTGAGCGTAACACAGCCATTTTCGCAGGGTCAACGGAACGTGGCTGAACAATTACGCCGTCGCGGGAAGCATAGTCGCCAGGACAAAGGCAGCGACGATCATCAACGTGACCGACGGGAAAGAACCGACTGACGCCTTGATCACCGTGAGGCGATAGACGTGCATGGCTTCGCGGAGAACCGGGAGGGCCATGCCGCCGGATGACGACGGAAATCCAAAGCGGAAGAACCCCGCGTGACTTGGGCGAACCCGACATGCCTTTGTCGGCCAGATCGCGAAGCGCCGCTGAGAGGAAACTTCAGCTGCTGCCTTTGGCAAAATCTCCGGACGGCCCGAATCGACCGCCGGCGCCGAGGGGAAGATCGACCCGAGCATTGTCCACGTTGCTGGAATCAACCGTTGAATCCTCCTGGGGCAGGATCCATCCGAGCTTCTCAAGCGTCTCCATTACCAGTTGCCGCAGCGCATCCTTGGCGCTCAGGCGGACAGAGGCGTACGAAAGGACCCGTTCGCCCTCCGAAGCGACTTCGGAAGCCTTTGGATCGTATAAGAACGCGATCAAGGGTTCGATGGCCGTGTCGCCGATCGCCGCCAACGCCGCGCTGGCTTTCTCGCGCAGCACACCGTCTTTCAGCAGCATGATCAAATCAGGAATGACCCGGGGGTCGCGGAACTGACCCAACGCCGTGGCCGCCGCTTCCTTGATGAAGGCATCCTCGCTGACGATGCACCCGGGAGTCGGCGTGCCGTCTTGCCGGATGCCCTTTCCTTTCAAGGCATCGAGCACGGGCGGGAGCGCCCTCGGATCCCCGATCATGCCGAGTGAAGCGATCGCATGCCGTTTGACCGCTCCGTCCTTCATCGCCTCGATCAACGCGTCGATGGCGCGAGCATCGCCGATCATACCGAGCGCGATCGTCGCATCCTCACGCACGGCGCGGTCGGGATCCTTGAGCGCGGCGACGAGGGCGTCGACGACCTTGGGCTCCCGGACCCAGGTCCTTCCGATTTGATAGTCGGTCGTCATGCCGCCCAACGCGCGGGCCGCATGACATCGGACGACAAAATCCTTATCGGCGAAACAGGAGATGAGTGGATCGACGGACGGCGGCCCGATATACACGAGCGCTGTTCCCGCCGTCTCCCGGACGATCTTGGAGGTATCGCGGAACAGTTTGATCAGGACCGGAACGGCTTTGGGATCGCCGATTTTTCCCAAAGCCTCCGCTGCCGCGCTCTTCACGGCTCCGTCGCGGTCACGGCAGGCAACCACCAAGGCATCGACAACTCTTGGGTCCCGGATCTCGCCGCAGGTCTTGGCTGCATGCTCGCGCACCCGCCACCGCTGGTCCTTTAACCCCGCAAGCATCCGGTCCAGTACGGCCGCGCCGATGCGGGCGGCAGATTCCACCGCTTGGTTGCGCACTTCCATGATGGGATCGTCGAAGAGCTCTACGAGCGCCTCGACGGCCTTTTGACCGCCGATCTTCGCGATCCCCGAGGCGGCGTGGGCGCGCACGGACCAGTATTCGTCGCTGCACGCGCTGATCAGCGCCTCAAGGCCTTTGGGATCGGCCAACTCCGCCAACGCCTTCGCCGCTTCCTCGCGCGTGGCATCGTCGACGTCCTCGAGTGCATCCAAGAGCCGTTCTAATGTCTGGGCCATGACGATTTCCTCTGTTCGACAGGAACGGGGCACGGTCCGTTTCGCATGAAACTTCCCGGCCGTCGCACGATCATGATGGACGACGCCGTCTCATGCCAGATAATTTCCGCACCCACCTCAGTACTTGTAATCGGGCTCGCCGCCGTAGGGATAGGTCCGCTTGCAGCGCACGAGCAACGTCTGCGTGCCACGGCCGCCCACACACTGATCCAAAGACGACGCAAACTCGACCTTCCCTTCCAGATTGACGGAGAAAGGAAAGTCGAAGGTGAAGCTGACGAACTTGTACTTTCCGGGACGGAGCGCCAAGGTCTGTTTGTCGGTCGTCTTGTATGCATCCATCGACTCCGGATCCGAATTATAGATGGACGGTGTGACGCCGGGAACCTGCCACCAGGATGGAGGATCCAACACGGTTGCATCGATCGTGATCGGATGCTCGGTGGTATAGGCCGCCGGCGGTCCGGCTTCGGCAGAGGCGTAGCATAACAGCACGCTCCCCAGCAGTAGACACAACAGCAGCAGATTGAACCCGCACTTTGCGCCGATACTCTTGGGACACATCATCGTCATCACTGGGGTATGGTCGAATTCGGCTCGGCCGGGACAAAGGCGGACTGAAAAATTTCCTCGACTGAACGGCTTTCCCACTCCGTGTGAGTCTCGAGTCCCAGGCTGCGCATTACCGTCGCTCCGGTGTCGATGATCGACACCGGTTGATGGATGGCATGCCCCTGCTTGATGCCCACTCCGGACGCGATCCAGGGAACGACCGGGGTCACGCCGTCCGCTTCCTTCTGATTCGCATCCCTGCCCTCTTCACTCAAAGAGGTCACGAATATGGTCGTACGCTTCAAGAGCCCCTCTTCCTTGTACAGATCGAGGACGGAAGTCATGGCCTTGTCGACCACCCGCAGCGCTTCCCGATATTCCTTCGATTCCCAGCCGCGTGCGGCGCCGACCCGGCCGGCTTCGGGAAGGTGCACAACGAGGAAATGCGGCAGCGAGAGGATGGCATGGCCGTATCCGTGGCCGCTGGTCGCCTTCTTAAAATATTGTCTGATGTAGGACACCACTCGATCCGGATTACATTCCGGCTTGAGAGGTCCGCACATCTGATAGTCGGTATAGGGCTCCGGCCTGGCAAGCTGGTAAAGCGCCTCGTCCATAAAGAAGATCGCGCTGTCGCGGCCGCCGCTCAAATCGAGATAGTCGAAGACGCTGGGAGCGCGCGGATAGCCCCGGCTGAACTCAAACACATTCCACGTAATGCCGTGCTTTTCGACCGGCATGCCGGTGATCAACGACGCCATGGTCGGCAAACGCAACGCCGGCTTTACCGAGGTGGCGGACCACGTCACCGAGCCTTCCTTGACCAGTCGGCTGAGGGTCGGCATCGTGCCGCCGGCGAGGGACCGGTGACTGAATCCTTCCAGCACGAACAGGATCACGTGCTCGGTGAGAGGAGCGGACGGCGGGGTCACGGGCACCGGTGACGTCCTTGAGGACTTGGACGTCGCGGAGGCAGTTTCGAGAACGAACAGTGCCAGAGCGACGCCGATCAAGACGATTCGCGAGTACCACATAGTGCGAGTTTCGCCTCCAAAATTCAAAAAGAAATGGTACCTTAGCACGCGAATTTTCAGGAAGGCAAGCCGCCGATTCTGACGCCGTGATGCCGGCGGCTCGGCTTTCTTCACGGCCTCCTCGGTGTTATGCTCAAGTTCATTCGGGTGAAGCGGAGGTTTGCCTCTTCGCTTCCTCGAAGCATCGTCCCGCGTGATCGAGGTAACGCCGTGATGGCTCGCCCCATGCGTTGGTCTCCCCGTCCGGGCTCCGCGCACCTGGTCGGGATCGTAAGCCTCGCGTTCTTCAGCATCATATGGTCGGAAAAACCCCCTGAAGCCGCCGCGCCCGATCAAGATGATGTCCGATCCCATGCCGAGCAATCTTTTAGCCGTCTCCCGCCGGCGACCGGGGCGGCACCGTCACACCGCGATCAGGGAGCGGCCTACCCGCCGGACCAATACCTGATCGGCACCGGTCAAGGCGATATGGCCAAGGGAACCAGCGTATGCCGACGCGTTTCGGAACTGTCGGCACGGACCGAGATCGCCAAGCAGATCCGTATCCTGGTCAAGGAACACATGGTGGACCGCGTGCGGGAACGGAACGGCCGCGAAACCGATCAAGACATCGAGCTCACTCGCGAGGAAATCGTACAGGAATATCTTCAAGGCGTGATGATCGTCGACCGACAGGTCGACGAAGCCGCCCACACGTGCTCGGCAACCGCCGTCATGTCGAAGAAGTATCTGCAGGTTTCTCCGACCCAGCCCGACTCCTCACCGGCCCTCGTGCGCTGACGCTTCGACCTCCGACACGTTGCACTCGAGTCGCTTCTTCGGGTAGATAGCTGCTCATGCCCGTCGAAAACAATTTCCAGCACGACGAACTCTCCCGTAAGAGCCCCGGGGACAGGTTGGGGACCGCCGAGTTGACGACCGGCCCGATGCCCGACTCTCCGGCCTGGGCGGAGGCGATGGCCGAACACGGTACACGGCTGGCCCGGGCGGGAGTGAGGACCGTTCTCTTCCTGCACGGCTCGATGCACGGGACTGACCTTTTCGGCATGCAGCGACTCGACCAGGTCGGCGGCCTCAAGCGCGGGTATTCTCGCGGCGTTTCCGGGCTCGATGCGCTGCTTGCCGCCATGCGCCAGGACAGCAACGGCATCCCGCCCCTCCCGGGGGGCCTCACTCCTCCATTCTACGACGACGTGCCGACCCGTCAGGCACTCGACCATCAGCTCAAAGACGCCGGTAATTTCACAGAGGCCGACGTCACTCTTTACGCGAAGGCCGTCAACCGGTCGATTGCCGACCCTATCTCGTGCCGGCGCCTTGTATGGGCCTCGGAACACCATCATTTGGGCCGCGCCGTCGCCACGATCCGGTTGCTCGATTCCTTGCGAGCGTTCGCGCTGCAAGAGCACTGGACCTCCGGACAGCGCGTATTGATCCAGGCGCATGGGCAGGCCGGATTGGTCCTCGCACTCGCGTCGAACTTCCTCTGTCCGAGCCCCGTCACAGGACGAGCCGCACTGCTTGGCATTCTCTCCTCCTATGCCGCCCAGGCACAGCTGGAGGATCTTGCTTCGACGCTTGCCCGACTCGCACCTCACATTGAGTCGGGCTCCTTGCTGAATGGCGCGGCCCTGGACGTCGTCACCTTCGGAACCCCTGTCCGGTACGGATGGGATCCGTCGGGCCTTGGCGCGCTTCTGCACATCGTGAATCATCGCAACCTTCGGACCGACGGGAAGAGCTGGCTTTCAAAAATGGAACTGCCCCAGATCACCATGGAAATGCCGATTGCGTGGGGTGGTGATTATGTGCAGGAGCTCGCCGTCGCAGGCAGCGATGCCTTGCCGTCCTCCGAATTGGCGACCGCCGCCAACAAGGCGATTTGGGAAATGGTCGAACCGTACGACGGCTTCGAGCGGTGGCTTGAATGCGCGCGCCGGGCGGTGCGCTTTCCTACAGAAGGGCGATGCTTGTCGGTGGACTACAAAGATTCCACAGGCTCGACCAATCCGCGGGATCACTACTACGGACACGCCGTCTATACGCGCCGCGAGGCGATGCTCTTCAACACTGCTCAAATTGTCAAGTTGCTCTACGGTCCCGGCTAGCTCAGTCAGCCGGGCGACGCTCAGGCCGCTTCTGCGCCGTTCTCGAAATCATCTCCGGGCCTCCTGACTGTGATCTCTCCGAACATTTTCGGGCCAGATGTGTCATTTTTCGAAACCTCCTGAGACCGGTCCCCAATAAGCCAGCCCGAAGGTCTCCCGCAACCCATTGAATTTATTTTTAACCCTACGGGGCGCTACTGATTGTCCCCGGCCCGAAGTTTGCTCCTCTCCCGTCCGACTTTTTGCAGATGCGAAAGGAGGGGACATGGCCGGATAGTGAGAATCAGCTGATGGAACTCGCCGGACGTTCTTTCACGTGTTCTGAATCACTTATTTTTTTCCAATGGAGGACAGGGAATGCGCAGTGTGAAGACTGTTTCACGGTTCATCGGATCAGCGATCACGTTGACGCTCTTGGTGACATTGACCATTCCGGCGGCGCACGCAGCGCCGGCGCGGGTGGCGAAAGACGGCGGCGAACGCAGTAAAGCGGTGGCCATGGCGGCCCGCTATCTGCAGGGACCCGGTTTCGCCGACCCGATGCTGGCCGCGGAAACCGCGCCGGATGCATCTTTGAGCGTCGAAGTGGATCACAAGGGTTGGGCCAGGATGGATCGGGAACAGAGGATGGATTTTCTCGATCGGATGAATGGCGGCGTGCTCCGAGCCAACGGCGGCGTCTCGGTCGACATTCACGTGTCGATGAACGGAAGCAAAGTCGCCACCTCGACGTTCTCCTCGGGTCAACAAGTCATGCGGTTGGTCGACTGACACTGCGTCCACGTGCAGCCTGCGCGGAGCGGGGCCCGATGCCCCCTCCGCGCACGGGCCATGCCTCTTTCTCTGCCGGTCGCTACTTCTTGAAGATCAGCTTCGGAGACGTAAGATTCCCGGCGCTCACCGCGACCAATTCCCAACCTCCTGCGCCGTACTCGTTCAACGCTTGCTGCATGGAATCCGTGTCGTGCAGCACTTCGACGATGCGATATTGAAACCGCTTGGTCTCCTGGGCTTTTGCCAGGAAGGGCTGCGCGACGATCAGCGTCATGGCGGACACGATCACGCTGGCTACGAGGGACATGACGACTAGTGAGATAGGTCCTCGATTCATGACTTCCTCCTGTTCTTGCCGATTTGTCCGGTCGATCTCAATCGAGCGTCCGGATGCGTCCAAGTCCGCCGTGAAATCTTTCACGCATCCTGGCGATCAAGGATGAGCCACCCGCCAATTCTTGCCCACTCCCATATCGACTTTCAGCGGCACCGATAGGCCGAGCTGCGATCCCACTCCCTCCATTTCCCCTTTGACCAGGGCCTGTGCCTCAGCCATCTCCTTCTCGGGGACCTCAAAGATCAATTCATCGTGAACCTGCAGGATCATCTTGGTGTGCGGGAGATCCTTGTGAAGCCGCCGGTGGACGTTGATCATGGCGATTTTGATCAGATCGGCGGCGGATCCTTGAATGGGGCTGTTCACCGCCATGCGTTCACCGACCCCTCTCTGCACGGGATCACCGCTTCGCAGTTCGGGGATCGGCCGGCGCCGGCCCAGGATCGTCGTCGTGTAGCCTTTGTCTTTGCCTTCGGCGATGTTTCGATCCATGAGCGCCCGTACGGCGGCAAATTTTTCAAAGAATGTCTCGATGTACTTCCTCGCCTCGGCCTGCGGCACACCGATGTTCTGCGAAAGCCCGAACGGACTGATGCCGTAGACGATCCCGAAGACTACGGTCTTGGCGGCCCGGCGCATGTCCCGCGTAATTTGTCCGGAAGGAAGCCCGAAGATCTCCATCGCGGTGGCCATGTGGATATCCTCGCCTTTGGCGAACACCTCTATCAAGCGAGGATCCTGGGAAAGATGCGCCAAGATGCGCGGCTCGATCTGACTGTAGTCGGCGCAGAGCAGCTCGTGCCCCTTGGACGCGATGAAGGCTTCGCGGATCCGGATCCCGTAGTTTCCCTTGACCGGAATATTCTGGAGATTCGGATCGGTCGACGACAACCGGCCGGTGGCGGCGACCGTTTGATTGAGCGAGGTATGCAGACGTTTGGTTTCCGGACTGATCAACGCCGGCAGCGCGTCGACGTAGGTCGATTTGAGTTTGCTGACGCTGCGATAGTTCAGGATCTGCTCCGGCAAGCTGTGCTGGGCGGCCAACTGGGTCAAGGTCTCTTCATCCGTCGAATAGCCCGTCTTGGTTTTACGGAGGGGCTTCAAACCCAGCCGCTCGAACAAGACGGCGGCCAACTGCTTCGGGGAATTGATATTGAACTCGCCTCCTGCCAATGCCGTGATGGTTTCCATCATGCGGTCCAGCTCGCGCTCCATCTCCTTGCCGAGTTCGTGCAATTCCTGGACGTCCAGCAAGAATCCGTTCCGTTCGATTTCAGTCAGCACGGGCACGAGCGGCATTTCGACGTCGCGAAAAAGCATCACGCTCCCCTGCCCCGCCAGCCGCTCGGTCAATGCGGGACCGAGAAGCGCCAGAACCGAGGCGGCTTCAACCGTTTCCGAGCGCGATCCGACATCCGCATCGAACAGAGACCGGGGCGCGGCCGCCTGCCCGGAACCGGGTCGCCGGCCCAGGACCTCGAATGCCACTGTGTCCAGCTGATGGTCGCGTCGGTTGGGGTTGAGGAGATAGTCCGCCACCATGACGTCCATATAAGGCCCGGCCAATGTGATGCCCATGCGATGAAAGGCCAGCAGCGTCGTTTTCAGGTCATGGACGATCTTGGGTCGCGTGCCGTCGTTCAACAGCGACGTAATCGGCCTCATGTAGGTTTGTACGTCGAGCGGAAAGAACGCCGTCTTGTCTCCCGATGACAACGCCATGCCCTGCATCGAGGCAAGCACCCCACTGCCTCCCGCCAGAAGACAACGAACGCCGATCACCCCGCCTTCGGGCAGTTGCTCGACGAAGCGCCGCGCGGTCTCCTCGTCGGACACCACGTCGAACGCCGCCGCGACCGGTTGGACCGGCTCGGGCGCCGGCTGAAGGGATTTCAGCAAGGTCGTGAATTCCAACTCCCTGAACAACTCCGCGAGGCGATCGGGCTGTGGAATCCGGGCCGCATACCGAGAAGGATCAAACTGCACGGGAGCATCGAGGACGATGGTGGCGAGCCGTCGGCTCAGCTTTGCGCTCTCACCCTGTTCGGCCAGCAAGGCCCGCACGCGAGGCGGCGTCACCTCATCGACGCGACGCAGCAATTCCTCGATCGTTCCAAATTGCGACAGGAGCTTGACCGCGGTCTTTTCGCCGATTCCTTTTACGCCGGGAATGTTGTCCGTGCTGTCTCCCATCAAGCCCATCACCTCGACGACACGAGACGGCTCGACGCCGAACCGTTCCAGGCACTCCGCTTCCCCCGACCACTTGTTCTTGACCGGATCGAAGATCCGGATATGCGGAGTCAACAATTGAAACATGTCTTTGTCGCCCGTCACGATAACGACGTCGTAGCCCGCGGCTTCCGCTTGGCGCGCCAAGGTTCCGATCAGGTCGTCTGCTTCGTAGCCGACGTGCCTGACCACGGGTATCGAGAAGGCTTCGACGAGGCGATGGATGTACGGCACCTGCGCTTGCATCCCTTCCGGCATCGGCGGGCGTTGGGCCTTGTATTCCTTGAATTCCTCATGCCGGAGCGTGGGACCCCTTTCGTCGAAGGCCACGGCGAGGCAATCCGGGCCGTGCTCGCGGACGATCTTCATCAACGTCGTGGTAAAACCGTACACGGCATTGGTTTGAAGCCCTTTCGACGTGATCAACGGAGGCAGGGCGAAGAACGCGCGATAGACATACGCGCTCCCGTCAATCAGATAGAGCGTGCGTGGTTGTGCGTCAGTGGGAGTCATAGCCGGCCAAACTTCGCGTTCATTCGTGTGACAGCCGCTCGTTCCATCCGCCCGGATGGTGGCGACCGTCGAGAAGGCTCACATTACAAATCCGGTGCGAGGACAAGCGGAGGCTTTTGAAACTTCCGGCGCATCGCGTTGACGGCCCCGAGGACGGTCGGTTGACCGATCATCTTGGCTTCGACCCTGCGTTTGCCGGGAAAGTCGAGCATCGAGATGCCGATCAGCATCGTGAGGATGCCCTGCCCCGGCAGGAACAGCATCAGGAACCCCACGAAGACGAACACGGCACCCAAGATGTTCTTGACGAGATGGCCCGCCATACGAAGCACGGGGTGATGATTTTCCATCCATGGCCGCGGCACCCGGACGTCAAAATAGTCCGCAGGAAGCCGCACCAAGATGAAGGGGATGGCGATAAGCGTGCCGACGAAGAATATCAGCGAGAGGACCGTCAACGCGATCAAGGTATCGGTCGAGACGACCTGCTCCACCGTCGAAAGGAGCCAATCCATGGGGTCGGCATCCTAACACGCGACCTACAGGCACTCAAGCCGAGAACCTCGCGGGCACCCGTGTTTACTGCGTGACACATGAACGCTATAATTCGTGCATGTCGATCTTCGCGCGCACTCAGAGCCGGCCGTGGTCCTTCCCGGCGCTGCTGCTGGCTCTTCTGACCGTCTTTCTTGCGCCCATGCCGGCGCTCGCCGGATCCGATGACCTCCGAATCGAAATCACGAAGAAAGGCCTCGGCAAGGAAGTCGTCATCACCCAGGGAACTCGCGAGTGGTACATGCTGGTCGAGGTCACGCCGGAAAACACCGTGGTGGTTAGACAGGAAAAGGAGCAGGACCGGTATCTGGTGGATGAAAGCGAAACACACGACCGCCCCCTCGCTCCGATCGAGGTCGACGGCGCGATCACCGATTACATCAACAGCGTGAAGACGCGGGTGCACAAGAGGTAGCCCCGCCTGCAACAGGCGTTGTGGCCGGAGATAAAGCCATCCGGCTCAGCGGCTCTTGGTCACTCCCGTCCGATCACAATAATCAGTCAACTTGCATCGGCTGCAAAAAGGCGACATCGGTTGGCAGAGATTCTGTCCGTAGGGAACCAGCAAGTCGTTGAGCGTAATCCAATACGGCTTCGGCAGCTTGTGGCGCAGCGCCTGCTCGGTCTCCTCGGGCGTGCGCGTCTTCACATAGCCCCAGCGATTGGCAATGCGATGGACATGGATGTCCACGCAAATCCCCGGCTTTCGATATCCCACCGTCACCACGAGATTGGCCGTCTTGCGTCCCACGCCGGACAGCGTCAGCAGTTCGTCGATGGAATCGGGAACGGTTCCCCCGTAGACGTCGATGAGACGGCGGCAGATGAGACGAATCGATTTGGCCTTCGTACGATAGAATCCCACCGGGTAAATGGCCTGTTGGATCTTCGCCAGTGGAAGGGACAGCATGGCGGCAGGAGTATGGGCAAGGGCGAACAAGCGTCCGCTAGCCTCGCCGGTGGTCTTGTCCTTGGTACGCAGGCTCAGGAGACAGGAGATTAAAATGCGGAAAGGGTCACGGTCCGATTCGCGCGCTACCACGCCCACGACCGGCTCCTGCCATTGGCGCACTTCGCGCCTGACAAGGGCGATCGCCTCATGGATTTGGTCCTGGCGCATCCGAAACAGGAAGGAACGGGACGGCAGACCTGATCAGGACATGAAGGAAGAAGTGTCTATTCCGGCTTCCGCTTCGACAACCACTTTTGCCGGCGCCGTTGCGCTTCGCGTTGCTTGGCTTTCTTCCTGACGCTCGGCTTCTCGTAGTAACGCCGCCGCTTCAGTTCCCGGAAAAGCCCTTCACCTGCGAGCTTCTTCTTGGCGACCTTGAGGGCCTTTTCAACGTTGTTATTGAAGACCTTGATTTCCATTCGCGTCGCTTCTGTGCTTTCTCAGGCCGTGCCTGTGCTGATTTTTCCTTAATGACAGACCGATCAGGCGGCGGAGTGTAGCACAGCCTCCTCAGTTCCTCAAGGCAGATTGCAGTCCGGCGCATTGCAGCCTCAATTTGCCCTATAAACATCCGATTTATTTGATGTTTAATGTTCTCTCCCGCAATATGAAGACTGGCTTCTGCCGCAGCGAGACAAAGGATAATCCCGACGGTCGAATCGGCTTGCACCCTCTGCTTGACGTGTTGCCGGCCGATGTAAAGCCATTTCCCAGCCCGTCCCGTCAGCTCGGCAATCTGCAAGGGAATCTGCGTTGCACGATGCAGCGCCTGAGCCAGTCGAGCGGGGCGTCGCGAGTCGGATGCCGGAAGTCTTGAAGCCTCAAGATACTCCCCATAGGCAACCCCGTCCGCCTGCGCCAATCTTCCAAGCCGTTCGGCAATGGAAGCGAGGCGCGCCGTCTCGCCGCGCCGACGGCTCAAGCGCGCGCCCATGATTCCCAGCGAGACGGCACAGGAGGCGACCAGAGCCGATACCGAAGCCCCGGCCGGGCTGGGTGTCGCGGCCGCAATCGCGTCCAAGAGTTGGCCGACGGAGAGGGCACGCAGGTCCCTCGCCGGCTGATGGCGTGCGATCGTGACCGAGCCCTGGGAGGCTTCCAAGGCCGATTCGATTTTCTTTTCCAGGATGAGCGAACGATCAAACGATTCGAGGCGAAGGGCATCGGCAGCCGCATCGACCAGCGCCGCCTGGGGGACCAACCCTACGATCTCACTGTCAGCGACGGCCACCCCGTGTAAGGAGGCCAAGGCCTGCACGGCTTCGAACACGGCGTGGACGGGTGTCACGCGATAGTCGGTCAGATTCATGGCCACCTGCACCATGCCGCGGCTGGACAGTTCGACCCCGATCGCCTTCACATGCGACATGCCTCCGTTCGATTCGCGGATCGTCCGGGCAATCGACCGGGAGACTTCGAGATCCCCCGACTGCAGATTGACGTTGAAGGCGATCAACGGAGGCCTGGCCCCGATCACCACCGCTCCCGCGGTCCGATGCAGCGTGGCGGGGCCGAAATCAGGACGCCACCGGCGATCGGACCGCATCCGACGCGCCAACCCTTCCAAGCCCCCGCGCCGCACGGATTCCAGCGGCGCACGGTCCGGTCCGGCGGCCGCTTGCTCATAGAGAAATACCGGGATCTCCAACTGTCTTCCCACGCGTTCCCCGAGACGCCGGGCCAGCCGCACACAATCATGGGCCGTGACACCCTTGGCCGGCACAAAGGGCACGACGTCCGTGGCGCCGATTCGGGGATGCACTCCGCGATGCTTCCGGATATCGATCAGTCTGGTCGCCACCCGAATGGCACGAAACGCCGCGTCGGCCGCTGCATCCGGTTCGCCCACGAACGTGAGAACGGACCGGTGATGATCCGGATCCATCGTCCAGTCCAACAACATCACGCCTGGCACCGATTGCACGGCCCGGATCAAGGCGTGGACGGTCGTCCGGTTCCGTCCCTCGCTGAAGTTCGGCACGCAGGTGACCAGATGGTCCACAGCCTGTCCTTTGTCCAATAAAAAAGCCGGAGGATGAGGATCATGCCTCCGGCTTCATATGCCCGTGGTGGAGGTGTTACTTGGTCTTCTTCACAAATGCTTTGTAGATGCGCCCGGACTGGGCCTGTTCCTCTTCGAGCCCCAGCATCTGATGTCCCGTCGTATCGCACCAGGCCGGCATGTCTTTTTTGATACCCTCATCGTCGGAGACGACCTCGAGGACTTGTCCCAGAGCCAATTCCTTGATTTTTTTCGACGTCATAATGATCGGCATGGGACAAAAATACCCCAGCGTATCGAGCGTCACATCAGCGGTGATCATGGTACCCCCGTCACGCATGACGGCGTGAATATCGCCCGTCAAATGAAGAGATTGACGCTACCGTGCTTCGCCTCGGCCAAATACGTCGTGACACCCGCGAATTGGTCTACGCCGTCGATCAGGGTATCCTTCGTGATACCCATGAGTCCCATCGTGGTCGTGCATGCGATGAACCGGACTCCGAGGTCCATCGCCGTGGCCATCAATTCAGGCACACCCGGCATCCGGCTCTGCTTCATCACCCTGTGCATCATTCCTGTTCCGATTCCTCCGAAATGGAAGCGGGACAGCGGAAGGGTCTCGGCGCCGCCTTTGTTCAACAATCCGAACATGCGTCGAAGCCAGTCCTTGGCGGAACTCGTCGCACCTTTCCGGCGGATGGCGTTCAATCCCCAGAAGGTGAAGAATATCGTGACCTGCATTCCCATTGCCGCCGCCCCGGTTGCGATGATGAACGCCGCCATTGCGCGGTCGAGATCGCCGCTCAACAGCACGATCGTCACGCGGTCAGGCTTCGAAGCCTGCAGATCGGACAAGTTGACCGCGGGGTCCAGTTGCGTCGTCGTCATGGAGTTTCGTCGTTACGTCCAGAAAATGCCAAATTTACGAAGGATTTTTGACTATAGTCTCCGCGACTTTTTCTTGTCAAGAAACGGGGGCCCTTACGAGCACAGCGGCGTATGGCGGCGCGGAGTGGCATCGTGCCGCATGAGTGATGCGTACGAAGCGCCGCGAGCCGAGCGCCCTTGCGGCATTGCTTGACCTTCGGAAACTCGCTCGTTATAGTCCTATGCAGGTCGCACGCGGCTCCCGGCGTGGCATTAGCGCCCATCCTCCCCACTCATAATGAACTCAGACTCGATCGTACAACCAAGACCAGCCAAGAGTGCGCCGCTTTTCGGATTTTGGTATCCCGCCTGCCGCAGTTCCGAACTCGGACCCGGCATGCTGAAAGGTACCATTCTACTCGGCCTGCCCATCGTCGTATGCAAAACGGATCACGGTGTCGTGGCCGCCATGCGCGATATTTGCCCCCACCGGGGCATGCCGTTGTCGTTCGGGCGGATGCGGGGCGATTGCGTGGAGTGCGCCTACCACGGATGGCAGTTCGACCCGAAGGGTCGATGTCGGACGATTCCTGCGCTGGTCCAGGATTCCCCCGTTCAAACGGACAAGATCGGTGTCACGAACTACCCGTGCCGGGAACGGGACGGATATGTCTGGGTCTTCATCCCCGACTCTCAACGCCCGGATCAACCAATTCCTGATGTTCCGCCGCTGCCCTTGCCCTCTACGTCCTATCGGATGATCCAACTTTCCACATTGCTCGACTGTGCGATCGACGACGGCATCGTCGGCCTGATAGATCCGGCTCACGGCCCATTCGTCCATCAAAGTTCCTGGTGGCGCACCGCAGCCGAGATGCGTGAGAAGGCGAAGACCTTTGAACCGATTCCCTACGGATTCCGCATGGTGCCCCACGCCGCCTCCATGAACAGCGCATACAAGCTGCTCAATCGGTTGTATCCCGGACCGCTCATGACGACCATCGACTTTGTATTGCCCAATCAGAGATTTGAGTTCGTCCAAATCGGAAACACCTTCATGTCGAATCGAACGACCGTGACGCCGATCTCTGATCAGCAATGCCGAATCGACTTCTGCGCAGCCTGGAACACCCTGAAATGGCTCCCTTTCGCCAAAACTCTTTTTCGCTACTTCGGCAATATGTTCTTGTCGCAGGATAAGTTGGCGATGGAACGCCAAGCGGTGGGCCTCAGATACAAGCCGGCCATGATGCTGATCGACGACGCGGACACGCCGGCGAAGTGGTATTACAAGCTCAAGGCCGCCCACCTCGACTCTCTGCAAACCGGATTGCCGCTCGACCATCCGCTGAAAGGCCGTGTGACGCTTCGCTGGAGAAGTTGAGGATGTCGAGCGGTTTCCGACGCCCGAACCCGTTCCTCATGGCGTGCCTGCTCGCGCTCCTCCCTTTTTCACCGGCCCCCGCATTCGACAATCTCCACGTCGCATCCGTGCCCGCCTTGGCCGTTCTCAGCGATGGACGGACGGGAGCCGTCCACTACATCGCCCTTCAGATCTCTTCCGACCCCGGAGCGGACGGACCGGTGATTCAATTCAGCGAGATCAATTTGGGAGGCGGTTCGCTGGTCGGGGACGACTGGAAGGCCGGCGTCCGGCAGGCCGTGCTGACCGCCTTGCGCCATCTCGGAATGGACGGACGTGATTGGGTGGTCACCGTCAAGAATCGATCCCACAATGCCATGACCGACGGCATGAGCGCGAGCGGCGCGGTCGCAGTCGGCATCATGGCGGCCTGGCGTGGCGACGCCATACGACCCGGCGTGGCCATGACCGGCCAAATCGCGCCCAACGGCGACATTCTCGGCGTCGGCAGCGTTCCTCAGAAAGTCGAAGCGGCCGCAAGAGAGCAGTTCAACACGGTGCTCGTGCCGCGCGGACAATCCAATATGGGAGACGGGAACTTCGGCAGTCAGGCTCGGCGAGTGGCCGTCATCGAAGTGGGCACGTTGGATGAAGCCTATCACGCGATGGCCGGCCCGCGGTACTGACGCGGCTACTCCTGCGATAACTCAACCAGAAGACTCATCGCGCGCCTGATCTGCTCGCGCGACCCCAGTAGCACCACAATATCGCCGGCCTTGAGTTTGGTCTTCATCGACGGATTGGATTGGGTGACGCCGGCTCTCGTCCATGCGATCACGGACGCTCCCGTGCGGGGACGGATGGCCAATTCATCCAGAGTTTTTCCCACGGAGGGCGCCTCCTGCTCGATCCGGCAGGTTTCAACCTCCGCATCGGTAAGCGTGCCACCCCTCAGGTGATGGGCCAGCTCGGGCAACTCGCTGCGCCGCAACAGGGCATAACCCTCCCGCCTGATCTGCTCGGCCTTTCGAGTCACGAACTCCTGCGGCATGTCATAGGTGCGCAGAACGAGCGCAAAGATCTCGATGGATGTTTCGAATTCCTCCGGCACGACGTCGTCGGCTCCCAGCTGATGGAGTTCCTCGAGCTCCCGCAAGTAGCGCGTGCGGACGACCACGTGCAGTTTGGGATTGAGCCCCTTGGCCACTTGAACGGTCCGCCGGGTGACAAACGGATCCGAGATGGCGACGACCAGCACTTTGGCGTCTTCGATCTTCATGTGACGCAAGACATTCGCGTTCGTAGCGTCGCCGTAGTACACCGGGACGCCATGTTGTGCCTCCCGTCTGACCGTGTCGCCGTCCAGATCCAACGCGACGTGTGGAATCTCCGTTTCACTCAGAACGCGCGCCAGATTCCGCCCGTTGAGCCCGTACCCGACGATAATGACGTGGTCTTTGATTCGGATGTGCTTGCCTTCCGTTTGCAGCGCATGCGCCGTGGTGCGAGTGGGAAACCAATGCCGCAGCCGTTGCATCGCCTCGACGCGCCGCGCCATCGACGGAGACCACTCCATTAAGAAGGGCGTGATGATCATGGACAGCACCGAGACCGCCAGGAACACCTGGTAGGGATCTCCCCGCAACAATCCGCTCTCCTGTCCCTGTTGGGCCAGCAAAAAGCTGAACTCCCCCACCTGCGCCAACGCCACCCCGACCATCAGCGCCGAACGGGGTGGCGCCTGCACCGCCAGCGCGGCGAGCGCTCCGGTCATGAACTTCACCACCAGGATGGCCGCCAGCAGTCCGGCCACCACCAAGGGATGTTCGATCAACACGCGCCAGTTCATGAGGATGCCGATGGAGACGAAAAACAGGCTGTTGAAACTATCGCGGAACGGGAGCACCTCCGCCATGGCCTGATGACTGTACTCGGACTCCGAGATGACGAGGCCGGCGATGAAGGCGCCGAGGGCCAGGGAAAGGCCGCCCAAGGAGGTCAGCCAAGCGATGCCCAGGCAGAGCACGATGACCGTGAGCAGGAACAACTCCCGACTCCGGCTCCTGACGATATGCTCCAACAGTTTCGGGACGGCATACCAGGCGGCGGCCACGACCAAACCGACCACGACCGCGGACTTCCCCAGCGTCGTGAGAATCGTGAGTCCGGCTCCCTCGGCATGGCTGGCGAGGATGGGCGTCAACAGCATCATCGGCACGACCGCGAGGTCCTGAAAAATCAGAATGCCGATCGTGGCGCGCCCATGGATCGAATCGCTGTCGCCGCGATTTGCCAGGGTCTTCAGGACGATAGCCGTGCTGCTCAGGGAGATCATGAAACCCCAGAAAACCCCCTCCTGCCATCCGAGGCCGGTCGGCAGGATGGCCAGACACGCCACGACCAACACCCCGCCGACTTGAATGGGCGCCGCCACCAGCAGCAGCCGTTTCAAGGACGCGAGCTGCACCAATGAGAACTCGATCCCGATGGTGAAGAGAAGCAGAACGACGCCGATCTCGGCCAGAACCTGGACCGTGCCCACGTCCGAGATGAGGTTCAACCCGTGAGGCCCGATCAGCGCCCCTGCGACGAGGAATCCGGCGATCGACGGAAGCCTGAATTGATGAAACACGAACACGACGGCGATCGAGACCGAAAAAATGACCAGCAGATTGCCCAGCACTCCATAATCTGTCATATGGACTCCGAACCAATAATGACGCGGAGGATACCGCAGCATGGCCCCAGGGACAAGGCAAAGCTTGTTCCGGCTGCAGCCGTTTTTGTAGAGTGCCCGGGTGACACCGGACGCGCGTCAGGCGATCGGCGCCATCATTTTCGACTTCAACGGGGTGCTCGCGGACGACGAGACGCCTCACGTCCTATGCTTTCAGCAGGCATTGGCGGAGTTCGGCCTGTCGTTGACGGTGGAGGACTATTACGGCACGTACCTCGGCATGGACGAGCGGACCTGCACCGCAACGCTGCTGCGGGCCAGCGGCGACGCCGGCGACCGACGCCTGCTCGACCGTATCATCGCCAGGAAGGCCCAACTCTTCGCGCTCCGAACCGCCGACGATCAGCTTCCGCTGTTCCCCGGAGCGGCCGACTTCGTGAAGGCGGCCCGATCCGGATACCGGCTGGCCGTCGCGTCGGGGGGCCGGCGTCACCAGATCGACCGAGCCATCCACGGAACCGCGATCGAGGAAATCTTCGACGTCATCGTCGCGGCGGACGACTGTCCGATCGGAAAGCCCGATCCCGCCATTTATCGCATGACGCTCGCTCGCCTCAACGACGGAGCACGGACGCCTTCCCTGTCCGCCTCGAACTGTCTGGTGATCGAAGATTCCCTTGCCGGAATCCGATCGGCCCGACAAGCCGGCATGAAGGTTCTCGCCGTGGCGTCGACCTATCCCGCAGAAAGGCTACGAGAAGCCGATGGAGTCCTGGCCGGCTTCGTGGGTCTGACTCCGGAAGAAGCGGTCCGCATGGTCGCCTAAATCGGTCGGCACGGCCTTGCACGTCCGTCCCAATCGCACGGCTCCGCCACGACCCCCTCGAAAGGTGAATAGACGCTGCGCGCACGGGTGGAATAGCTTGTCGGCACGATGATGGATCGTGTGAATCGACGATCCGTACAGGCCACGCTGATAATCTTTACAAATTCAGGGAGGTGCTTTATGAGGCCACGCGATGTGTACCGGGTCGTGGCGACCTTGGCAATGATTTGGACGGCGATGCCCGCGCTGTCGAATGCCTCTGAACAGGCCGACGTCGATCTCGGCACCATGTGGAGTTGTCCGCTCCCGGATGGAACGGTCCTCTACACCAACAAGGACAGGAAGAACAAGGACGGTTGCACGCCGATGTCATTGAAGCCCCTCTCGGTCGTCCCGTCTCTGGACGCGATGCCGACCTATCGTCCCCCGGTCGCCTCCGCCCCTCAATATGACATTCCCGCGATCGATCGGGGCGCCGGCCCGTCGGGATCCGCGGCTGCGCCTGATTGGGCCAAGGACTGGCACGCCAGCGTGACCTCATCCGGATCGGTGCAGGCGGAAGTCTGCTCCATATATAGCGAATGGCTTCAACTGAATCAGAAGTCGCGCGGAGGATTTTATTTCGGCTCCGATCCGTCCTACGGCGGGGATGTCTCAGCCCAAAACCAGCGGGGACCGAGCTACTCGTTCTACGACAATGCTCGTTATCATACCCTGGCCCGGATCTTCGGCACGGGATTCGTTCCGGTCGGCTGCCTCTAACGATTCTATTGAAGTAGCCGGCTCAATTGCCTGATCGTCGCCGGCTCGGAATGCGTCTGAAACGCCCGGGCCGGCCCCTGAATTCCCTACCCGTCAGACCTTGTAAAACTCCCGATACCATTGTACGAAACGTGGCACGCCGACTTCGATCGGAGTCGCAGGCTTGAAGCCGACGTCTCGAGCGAGGTCGTCAATGTCCGCATACGTCGCCGGAACATCACCCGGCTGCAGCGGCAGCAGCCGCTTCTCGGCCTTCTTCCCCACGGCTTCTTCGAGCACTTCGATGAACCGCAGCAGCTCCACCGGTTGATGATTGCCGATGTTGTAAACCCGCGCCGGAGCAGAACTGGTTCCGGGGTCCGGAGTGTCGCCTGACCATTGGGGATTCGACTCCGCCGGGCGATCGAGCGTCCGCACCACCCCTTCGACGATGTCGTCGACGTAGGTGAAGTCGCGGCGCATCTTTCCCTGATTGAAGACGTCGATCGGTTGCCCTTCCAGGATGGCTTTCGTGAAAATGAACAGCGCCATGTCGGGTCGTCCCCAGGGTCCATAGACGGTGAAAAACCGAAGCCCGGTACAGGGCATGCCATACAGATGCGCGTAGGAATGGGCCATCAATTCGTTGGCCTTTTTGCTGACCGCGTAGAGCGAGACCGGGTGGTCGACATTGTCGTGGATGGAAAAGGGCATGTGGGTATTGCCGCCGTAGACGGAGCTCGACGAGGCATAGACGAGGTGTTCGACCTTGGCATGCCGGCAGCCTTCGAGCACGTTGAGGAACCCTTCGATGTTGCTGTCGGTATAGGCATGGGGATTGATCAGGGAGTATCGGACGCCGGCCTGCGCCGCAAGATGAACGACCCGCTTGATCGGGTGCTCGGCGAACAACTCCTTCATGCCCAATCGATTAGCCAAATCGAGCTTGACGAACTGGAACCCCTCCAACGGGGTCAACTGGGCCAAGCGGGCCTGCTTGAGCCGAACATCATAGTAATCGTTGACGTTGTCGAGGCCGATCACGGAATCGCCCCGTGCGATCAACCGCTTGACGACGTGAAACCCGATGAATCCGGCGGCTCCCGTCACGAGAATCGCTCTGTTCGAGTCACCCATGCGCCATCCTCTCCCCGGCTGTCGACTCCGGCCGCTACGTCCGCCGTCCCGTCTTCGCAAAAGACGGTTCTCCGAACACCGCCGTATATAGGGCCATCGGCTCGAGGCTTGATCCGGTCGACTGGACGTCGATCGTTCCGTCCTGCGTCAGACGATACCGGTCGAATGCCTGGGCGTAATGATATCCGCAACCCAGAGGAGAGAGAAATTCTTTCAGATTTTGCGGAGGCTCCCAATGTGCCGTGAGCAGCGCCGTTCTCGCGGGATTTCTCCGGCTGAACATGAAGGACAGATGATCGGGGTACCAGTCGGCGCCTCCCGTGGCGTAGGAGATGAAGGTCTTCGCCCGCGCCGCTTCGCAGATCGCGGCCAGATAGGCATTGGTCAGGTAGCCGTTCTCGCCCACTTCGAGCCACTGACCCGGATGGGACAGGGCCGCGTGCGCGGCATGGCTCCGAAGCTCGAGCAGTTGCTGCTGCGACGCGAACACGAGCGGAATCGGTCCGTACTGGTCCACCAGACGAGCGAGGACATTTTCGTTCAGTGCGGAACGTCCGTCGTTGGTCGGGCCGCTGTCGGCGTGCACCAGGACGTTGTAGCCTCGGTCGCTGATCAAATAACAGTTGCGCGGCATCCCGAGGTCGCACGGATCTTCTCCGTAAAACGGAACGGAAACGACGGCCCCTCCTTCGAACGACCAGGCCTCGCCGTGGGCCAACTCGACGACGTGAGCGAACCCCAACTCCCGAAGCAACGATTGGTAGTCATAGAAAAACCGTTTGCGGTTGCGCCGGCTCGGCACGATGATGGGCGTTTCCTTTGGAACGTGCAGGAGCGTGCGAGGGTCCACATGGTCGTCATGGTCGTGAGTCAGAAACACGGCGGCGGGCTTGGGCAGCAGCGCACCCCACGGAGACGGCACGGACGATTCCGCATACCAAGGCAACAGCCACGGGTCGAAGAGGAGGACCTGTTCCTGTTGCCGATACAATAAGGCGGCATGGCCGAGGTGGACCGTGTCCTGATCCTGCACGGCGTCGAACCACCGCTGTCGCACCACGGACTGGGGCGAACTGGCAAGACATTCGTATTGATGCAACGCCTCCATCAATCGAATGAGCACGACCTGCGCCTCCCGCGGTGAGGTCGTGACCACCGTCTTGACTTCCTCCACTTGTCGCGTACCGTCCAGCATGCCCAGGACCTTTCCGATCACGGGACCGAGTGGACGCTGGTCGAAGCCGATCGGAATGGCCTGGCGCTTCACGGAATGAAAGATCCGCAGCCCCCCGTTGGTCACCGTGGAGGACCGGGCCGGATCGTTCGGGAAATCCCAGTGAAAGCTCCCGTCGGGCTTGCGCCCGCAGGCGATATGCCGCTGCAGGTACGGCCGCGCGGCGACGAGTTCCGCATAGGCGTCCTCCAATCGCCGGCGACGAGCCGGATCGTCCAGGGGGGCCCGTTTGGAGAATACGTCGCTGATGGCGGTATCGATGGAGCTGGCCAGCAGGCCATGGGCTTCGTGAAGGCTCGCAATGACGTCGGGGGCCGCGCCGCCGACGAAGGGAAAAGGACCGGGTGCTTCGCCGCTTTCCAATTGAACCCACACCCACGGCACCAGGCGAAGATATTGCTGCCTTGGATAATGGTCCCAGATCTTCATGGATGCCATGTGCGGAGCGGCAGGGATACAGACGAACCGACCTGCCTCGGCAGGCCGCTTCCGTCAGTCATGGCTGACCCATCGCAGCCTGCTGATGGTCGGCTCGTACAGCGCTTGGATGACGTTGCCGTCGGGATCGGAGAAGTAAAATGAGTAGCTGCCGTCCCGGTGCTGCTTCGGCTCCTTGGCGATGGCTCCCCCCAATGACACGATCTTCGGCGCCACCGCGGCATACATGCGATCGACCGCTTGGGGACTCTCCACGATCACGCCCAGATGATCCAACAGCTGCCGGGTCGCCGCGGCATAGGCCTGGAGCTCCCCCGGACTGATTTGATGCAATGCCAAGTTGTCCGCCCCCGAACTGAAATACACGTTGTCGGCATCCGGCTCCCACACCACGCTCATCCCCAACACTTGTTCATAAAACGCCCGGGAGCGTTTCAAGTTGGTGACGCGGAGCGCCACATGCCGTAAGCCACGATGCGCGGGAACATCCATACCGGTCTCGCTGCCCGTTATACTAGGTAACACCCGCTCCGCCGTCAATTCGATTTTCGCGTTTGCTGATCCGCTGCGAACGGCCGGATGGCTGTGCTACGATGCGTGCATCAGTCATCCCAATTCATGAAGGAGAATTGCATAATGTGGGGCTCGCTTTCGCTGCTGATCGCCGCCATCGTCTTGGGTCTGCCTCCCGCAATCCGTGCCGCCGACGCAGTGCCGCCCGGAAGCGACGGAGCTCCGATGGTGAAGGTTCCGGCCGGACCCTTCCCGATGGGCGTGCCTCCCGGCGATCGGGACGGAGGCCGGGACGAATATCCCCGCCATGAGGTCTCTCTGGATACCTATGAGATCGACCTGTACGAGGTGACGAATGCCCGATATCAGGCGTTCGTAAAGTCCACGGCCCACCGCGTGCCGCAGAATCCCAACAATCCCACAAGGAATCTCTGGCAAGGCGAGACGGTGTCCGATACGCTGGCCGACCGGCCGGTCGTGAACGTAGACTGGGCCGATGCGGATGCCTATTGCCGGTGGGCGGGCAAACGATTGCCTACGGAAGCCGAATGGGAAAAGGCGGCCAAGGGCAACACCGATCATCGCTTTCCCTGGGGCAACGTCGAGCCCACCAACAAGCATTTGAACTTCAACCAGAAGTGGATAGGCGAAAAGACACTCATGCCGGTCGGGAGTTATGAGGCGGGAAAGAGTCCTTACGGTGCCTACGACATGGCGGGAAACGTTTGGGAGTGGGTCCACGACTGGTACGACCCCCGGTACTACGAGAAGAGTCCCGGCAAGAATCCCAAAGGGCCCGACAGCGGAACCAAGCGGGTGCTTCGCGGGTCCGGATGGCAGAATGAAACCCCGACCGTCCGCATTTTTACCCGCGTCGAGAGCGATCCGACCGTCCGGAACGAATCGACCGGCTTTCGCTGCGCAAGGGATGCGAAATAATCGTTTGCGCTGAGGATCTCTCCGCCGGCATGGTACAAGAAGGCCATGACCCGATCCGACCAGGCTGAACGGCTCCGGACCAAGAGCCGGCAATTGGCCGTAGGCGTGCTCAAACTCTTGGGCGCACTTCCGAGAACCCCCGACATCCTCGCGCTCGAGCCATCGATCGTGAAAGCGGTCACTTCATTGGCCGCAGGTTGCCGGGCGCTCGTTCGGTCTGCTTCACAAACCGAGGAAGCGGTCGGGCGGCTCGATGCGACCAACGAGGCCGACGACTGCCTGTTTTGGCTGGACTTGCTCGTAGCGACCGCGCCGGAACACGAGGCGGCCATCCGTCCGTGGCTCGAAGAACTGGCGGACCTGACGGCGCTGCTGTCGACCGACGTGAAGCTGGAGGAAACGTTCTCCGTTGAACCCTCTCCCGACCGGCAATCAGCCTCCGATCCGGTCGAGCATGGAACGCAGGAGGGGGAAGCGACCGGACGCCCGCTGCGCATGTTGTCGTTTGAGAGCCGGATGGCCAAAGACATGGCCCGATTGATCGAGCACGCCGGCGGCACACCGTTGGTCGCCCCCGCCCTTCGCGAAATCTCCATTCCGCTCCAGGAAAACGGTGCCGTATTTCGGTTCGGCGTCAAACTGATGCTTCATCAGATCGACATTGTGATCCTGCTCACCGGCGTCGGCACCAGGGCGCTGCTCGAAACCCTGCAAATCCGCTATCCCCTCGCGCAGCTCATCGAGGCGCTGAAGCACACGATGATCGTCACGCGAGGACCGAAACCGTTGGCCGCCCTGAAACATGTCGGATTGGAAGCCAATCTCACCGTGCCGGAACCGAATACCTGGCAGGACGTCGTGGCCACACTCGACTATTACAGGCCCGTGCAGGGATTGCGGGTCGCCGTGCAGGAATACGGCGTGTCCAATCCGGATCTGATCAACGATCTCAAAACCAGAGGAGCGGAAGTCTTCGTCGTACCGCTCTACCGATGGGCGATGCCGATCGACACGACACCCATGACGGGCGCAATCGAAGACGTCTTACGCGGTGCAATTGACGTGCTGCTGGTCACGAACGCGGCCCAGATCGACCACGTCATGCAATTGGTGGAACGCGACGGAAAAACCGAGGCCTTCCGCATCGCCTGCCGCCGGCTGGTGATCGCCTCGATCGGCCCCACGGCCAGCGAGCGATTGCGGCATTACGACCTTCCCGTCGACATGGAACCTTCCCACCCAAAGATGGGCATCCTCGTGAAGGAAGCCGCCGCACTGGCGCCGACCCTGCTCCAACGCAAACGCTGCGCGTAGCGCCCAGAAGATCGGGCACGAGGGAAACCCGGGCCACGGGTTTCCCTCATGTCGATCGCGCCGGCTAACCGACTAGCGCATCACGGAAGACACAGGACCGATCCGAGGCGGAGTCTCGGCGTCGGCCTGCTTCACCCCCGGGCGAACGCCCGAAAGGGCCTTGATGCGTTGGTCGCCAGCCGGGAGCACACGCAGATAGCCCCATTGTCCTGACTGCGAATAGGGCAACCGCTGATTGCTCCACACATAATCGCCCGGCATCCGGAATGGGCCTCCGGCGCTGGGGAGGAAGGCATCCAGGGTTTCAGACCCGGAGAACTCCACCACGCTGATCATGTCGGCTCCGCGCATGAAGGGCTCGATCGGCCACTCATGGCGTTCGACGCTGAACATGCCGTTCTGCTCGTTGCTCGCCCCGAACACGTGGATCCGCACGGAATCTCCCGCGTGGGCCTCGATGATCGGGGTCGCGGGGTCTTCGGGTTTGTCCACCACGCAAGGCTGGAAGACCTTGCCCAGGCTGCACCCGGTGTCCTGGCGGAACTTATAGGGTTCCGCGCGGTAGTTGACGGCGGTCAGGCCCGCGGTGTTCTGCACGTAGGGCATGAAGCTCGTCCCGATGATGTTGTCCTCGTCCTGGAAGAACAGGGCGACGTCGCGGTAGTTGACGCGATTCTCATACCCCTGAATGGTCCGGTCGACGATGACGTCGGCCACCCAGCTGTTCTTGGTCGAGATATCCAGACCGGTCTTGGGATCCCGATACTGGGCTCCCCTCGGACCGATCACGACCGCGCCATAGAGCCCGTTCCGCGGATGAAGCATCACGTTGCCCCAATCCCACACCAGCGAAGCGGTTTCTCCCAGGAACGGATCCGCATAATAGGTGTACGTGCGGCTCTCTCCCGGCGCCACCGTCTGCTCGCCAGGATTGTTGCCGACGTTCGCCCCGAGCGAATCCTTGGGGTCGAAGGCCAATCCGATGGCGGAGAACGAAGCGCGTCCTTCCTTCATCTTGTTGGTCAGCTTGATCTTGAGACAGTCACCCACGTTGCCGCGCAACGTCAGCGGCATCGGCTGCACGCCGCCGCTTACCTTGGCGACTTCCTCTTCCAGCGCGTAGATCTTCGCGTTCGGATTCACCATTTGGATCGTCCGCTCGAAGTCGACTTCGATCGCATCAGGCGCCTTCGGATTCAGCTTCATCGAGGGATAATCCATCGCCACGACATTGAAGCTCTTCACCGGGGCGTCCGCCGGACAGATGGGGAGCGGCTGCGGAATGTTGTTCCTGCGGCTGTAGCCGGCAGGCAGCTTCTGCAGATCTGCCGCTTCCTTGTCCAGCACCCGCATGATGCCCCACGCACCTTCCGAGAACTTCGAGGTGCGACCGTTGAAGTGGATGTAGTCTCCCGGTTGGAGCCGCGGTCCGCCGGCCTGCGGCACCACGAGATCGTAGCGCTCCGCAATGCCGATGTGGATCGAGTTCTTCCGGTTCGCATCGCCGGCATAACGTTCGGTCAGATAGGTATGGCCGGACAGCGTCCATACCATCGTTTCGTTCGCCATGGTCTGAAGCAGCCGGAACACGACCGTGTCGCCCAGATATGCCCGCACCATCGGCGTGTACGGATCGCCGTGGACGGCGCTGCTGAACAGCTTGGACGAGTCCGGATTTGCTACCAGGCGGCTGGACACCGGCTCCGCCTTGAAATTCAACCCTCCGCCCGTCGTATGCGTTCCGCCGTTGAGGAACGGCATCGGCGTCATCGGGATCTTTTCCGGCATCGGGAACGACACGGTCTTGCCGGCTTCGAGGGCCACCTCGATGGGCTGCCCGGGAGGATTGCCGGCCGTGACGATGTTCACCGTATGCGGCACGGTGTCATTCAACTGCACGATCAACTCGCGGAAGCTGCCGTTGACTCCGTAACCCACCGGCTCGATGGTCCGGATGTCGGCCAACGGTCCGCTCCGGATCGGCTTGCCCGTCTTCGGATCATGGTAGGTCGAACCCACCGGTTCGATGACGATCGTCCCGAATCCCCCGTGCGGCCAGGTCACCCGACCCAACGCGTGGTCGTGCCAGAAGACCGTTCCCACGTCGGAATCCACCCAGAAGCGCTGACGGACGAATTCGACCGTCACGATATCGTTCACCGGATGATCGTTCTTCAAGGGCCTGTACAACGTGATCTGGTTCCCCTTGATGGATTTCACCCGTCCGATTTCGTTGCCTCCGACATTGTCCGCACCGATCAGCAGCTCCGCGTTCGTGTGGTACTGCGCGGCGTTCTTGAGCGTGATCACCCGCTCGCCTTTCTTGGCGGCCTTGGTGAACGTCGTGTTCATCGGCAGCGGGAGGCCTTTGTTGACTTTTTTCTGCAGCATCGTGAACGGACGCACCGACTGCTCATACGAGAAGCCGGTGATCACGCCGTCCGAGGACTGGTTGTCGAACTGAAGGAAATGCCAATGCGTGTTGATCTTCGACGAATGGAAATTGATGTGGTCGTCGTCCTCCCACTCACTGGTCAGCATCCAATCGATACAGTCGTAAATATTCGCCCGCACGACGAGCGGATACTTGATGGCGCTCTTCCGGACCTGGGCCTCTTCCTCGTGCAGCACGTAGATCAGGCCGTCCTTGTCTTCGATCGCCGGCGTATCGCCCTGCTTGTCGGCCAGGGTCATCGGCGTTTGGATGAAATGCACGTTGTACTTCTTGGAGCCCGCGTTCTCCGGGCACATGCTCCAGCGCCCGTTCTCTCCCGGCTTCGCCGGATAAGAACTGGGCAATCCGTCGTCATCGAGGTGGATCATGTCCAACCAGGGGGACGGATTGTGGTTCTGCGAGAACGGCACGCGCCGGCCGAAGTGCGGCTTCAGGTGAGGCCACGCGACTTTACCGGTCGCGCTCTCGAACAGAATCGGCACGCGCTTTCCGGGAGTGGCGGACTTATACCGCGGATTCTCCACGGTATTTTCACGCTCGGTCATCGCCCGCTCGCCCTGCCAGGCCCAATCCAGCACGCTGGCATCGTACGAGCTGGTCTGCGCCCGCTCGTCGGTCTTGTGGCCCGGCTGCCCCTGGGGAGGCAACTGCATGGTGACCCAATCCTTCACGTTGACGACGGCAGGCGAAGCCTTCCAATCCGTCTTCCCATTCTTGACGATGGTGAACTCCTTGCCGAACCAGTCCACCGTGCGACCGACGAGCTGATCCGACGTCACGCCGGGCTGAATACGACCCGTGCGGTCCGGGAGTTCCCGAAGGGCCGGCATCACGTCATTGTGGACTTCGCCCTGTTGCAGGGTGTTGTACACGCGCCAATACCCCCACATGCCGGCGATATAGTGGTGCGCGACGTGGCAGTGGAACAGAAAATCACCGGCCAGCTGCTGGCAGAGGCCCGATCCGCACTCCGTTTCCAGATCCATCGTCTCGGAGGGACCGATTACTTCCACGTCGACCCGGTCGGACTTGGTGCGGATCACGGGATACTTGACCGGGCCGTTTTTGGCGGCGTGCCACAAGGGCATTTCGTCGATTGCGCGCGGGCTCCGCGGCCAGCGGATCGAACCGCCGTGCGGATGATGGGAGTGAAATACCTCCGATCCGCCGTGTACGAGGCGGAACTTCGCCGGATCTCCCAGATAGCTGCGCGGCACGGTGGTGGCTGGATCACCGAACGTATAGGCGCTGTAGGCCATGGATTCGTCTTCGAATCCGAAATATTCGTGCTGCGTCTGCATGTTGTCGACGCCGAACGGCTCGCTGCGATAGTTGAGTGCGCGGGCGACCGGCCGGTAGACGTCGGTCAACGGATCGCGCTGGGGGAGAAAATCGCCCTTCTTGTTCAGCGGTCTGAACGCTTCATCGCCGACTTCGTGATACATCAGGACGAATTCACGGAAATCCGGTCCCGCACCGTTCTTGATGATCGCCTGCCATCCGCTGGTCATCGGGGTCGGAGTGCCGCTGCCGATCGGATCCAGGTACTCGGATCCCTTCGGTTCGACCACGAACGTTCCGAACAAGCCCATCACCGTCAATTCGCGATCGTTGCTGTAGGAGTGGAACTGCCGTCCGCCTTCCTGCTGCGTCGGCGGAATGTACCATTCGAATTCGACGGTCTTGCCCTGCGGAGCCACGCTGTCGGGGTTGGTCGTGGTTGCGGGCTGTCCGGTCGACGCGACGATCATGCTGGAGCCGTGGATGTTGAGACTGACCTCCTCGCCGCCATCGAGCTGATTGCGCAGCGTCATCTTGACGCAGTCGCCCTGGTTGCCACGGATCACCAGCGGCTGAATCCACTGGCTCTGCAAGCCGTTCTTGACCGCGCCCGGGTCGTAACCTTCTTTTTCGCGGGCCGCGCGATTGGTGGTCTCCTCTTCCCGTACTTTGTCGATGTTCTCGGTGAGGACGTACATGTACCCGGGATAATAATCGAGCCACATGTTGAGCGAAATCTCGACGTTGATCGCCGAAATATCATACTTCCTGACCGGGGCGGATGCGGGGCAGCGCCCGCCCGTCGCGGACACCGGCTCGGCACCGGAATCGGACATGAGGAGCACGTCCTGATTGCCCGCGCCGTATTGATGCATCATATTGACGTTGTTGAAATAGCCGCTGGTGCGCTGCGCCTCGGCGTCCCGCTCCATCTGCTCCATGACCCGATGATGCTGGCGCTCCATCATCGCCGCGCGGTCCGGCCGGCCTTCCATCGAATCCTCGACGATCGTCTGCCCCTTCAGCCGTTGAGTCCACGCGACGGGCGTCGCCGACTCGACCTCCTGATGGGCCTCGTGGGTGGATTCGGCCACCGCCTCGTTACCCATTAGCATGAGGGTCACTGCACATAGAATTCTCGCCCACGAACGATCCTGCTTACCTCTCCTCTGCATTATGGTTCCCCTCTCAAGAGTGTGGATCACACATCTGGCCCAAATGGCCTACAATTCCGGTCTACCGGTCGGCTGCGCCCGTCCAGGCCACGTCGCGGTCCTGTGGCGGCGGCAGAGCCTCGAAGCTGGTCTTTGATGTCTCCTCGTTGGACACATGAATGAGGCCCAGCGCCCCGGTTAACGCGTCCTGCAAGGAATGCGTTACCATCGGGTACATGCCCTCTTCAGGAAGCACGAGATCGAAGGTCGCACCTCCGCCCGGCGGCAGCGTGTACGTCTGGATGCCATGCTCGATATTCTTGGGATTGCCGCTGGCATACACGCGATCGAACACGGCGCCGATGACGTGAAACGCCGAAAAATGATTCGGCCCGGCATTGACGACGTGGAGGCGGATCAACTCACCCGGCTTCGCCCGGAGCGGCTCGTCGAGGTATTTGTTCGCACGGCCGTTGAACACGACGAGCTTCGGCTTGCCAGCCATCATCGTATCGACGTCGTGCGGGGTCGGATAAATCTCACTCTGGACGATGACATACTCACGGTCCGCTTTCACGACAGGCGTTCGCGGTTCCACGATCACCGCGCCGAACATCCCGTTGGCGATGTGCTGGATCATCGGATCGGTGCCGCAGTGGTAGTAGAACTCTCCGGGATAATCGGCCTTCCATCGAAAGCTGGACTCCGATCCGGTGGGCACCCCTTGAAAATGCAGGTTCCACGGGGTCTTGGCCGCGTGGAAATCGATCGAGTGGACGCGGTCGGCCTCGTTCTTCAGCGTAAAATCGACGACGTCGCCCTCCTTGATCCGGATCACGGGACCGGGGAACGTATCGTTGAAGGTCCAGGCTTCACGCTGGTCGTCTTTGGCCACTTCGATCTTCGTGACGCTCGCGCGCAATTGGACGGCGACCTCACCCGCGTCACTCGTCTGCGCGCAGAACAGCCCGACCGCCGACCACGCCAGGAGAGACGTGACGGAGGAGAGGCCCTGCCCTTGCCGAAATGACGGGCCGCGGAACCTTGTGTCGCTCATGACGCTCCCTGTTCGTGATCAGTGACGGATCGCTCGACCGAGGTCGGCGGAGGTCGAACCAAACACCATCGGGGCAGAATGCGAAGCAACAGATGTGCCGAAGGTCCCGTGGAGAGAGTGATCCAAAAGACCTAATAATATTCAATGGAAGGAGAGACGGTTGTCAGCGGTAGGATCGCAATCGAGGAATTGATCCGCGATATTTAGCAGTTGCTCGTGATATGTCGTGAATATTACCGGGTCAGACTACCGGAAAATTCACGGGCCGCTTGAGCCCGAGTTTCTTCATACGGCTTCGCAACGTACTGGGATTCATCCCGAGTTGAGCCGCGGCCCCGTAGGTTCCGTAGATCCGCCAATGTACCGATTCCAGCACGTGCTGAATATGGCGACGCTCGACGTCGATCAGGTTGGACGTCGATTCGGCCACTGCGTTTCCACCCACCAGGGCCTGAGGTTCGATGGTCAGGACCGGCGACTGGGCCAGGATGACGGCCCGCTCGATCACGTTCTGCAGTTCGCGCACGTTGCCCGGCCAGGAGTAGTTGGTGAGCCGCGACATGGATTCCTCGCTCAGCTCCAGCATCGGGCGTTTCAATTTCGCCCGATAAGCTTCAAGAAAATGCCGGGCCAGGAGCGGGATGTCTTCACGCCGTTCCCGCAGCGGAGGCAAAGCGATGGGAAATACGTGAAGGCGATAATACAGGTCCTGTCGGAACCGTCCTTCGTTGACGGCCGACACGAGATCGGAATTCGTCGCGGCGACGATGCGGACGTCGACGGGAATGGGGCGCGTGCCGCCGACGCGGTCCACCAGCCCGTCCTCCAGGACACGGAGCAGCTTCGCCTGGGCTTCAAGCGGCATCTCGCCGATTTCGTCCAGGAACAGCGTGCCGCCGTTGGCCAATTCAAAACGGCCCGCACGCCGTTGGTCCGCCCCGGTGAATGCGCCGCGCTCGTGGCCGAACAACTCGCTTTCGACCAATCCCATCGGCAGCGCCGCGCAATTGACGCGGACGAACGGTTTATCGCGACGGGCGCTCAACTCATGGATGGCCCGCGCCATCAGTTCTTTTCCGGTGCCGGTTTCACCGGTGACCAACACGGTGGTGCCGGTCGGTCCGACGGCCTCCGCCTGCGTCAAGGCGGTCCGGAACGCCGCGCTCAGCCCCACCATTGCGCCGAAGTTGTGCGTGAGCTTCAACTCCTCAACCAGATATTCATTTTCGCGTGCCAGCTGATGCCGCAACCGATCGATCTGTTCGTAGGCTTGAACGTGACCGATCGCATAGGCGATTTGCGTCGCCACGAGTTGAAGGAATTCCAGATCGGTCGGGTCGGGATCTCCGCACTCCACGCTGCCGATGTTCAATGTTCCGATGCAGTCGCTGCCCACCATGAGCGGGGAGTTGATCATACGGCCCAATCCCTCGCGCACGTAGTATTCGTCCTCGAGAAACAGCCGTTGCCGACGGAGATCCGGTCGGACGTGAATCGTCCGATTCTCATAGACCCACCCCACGGCGCTGCCGACCTTGGGAATGACCGCGTCACGCGGCAGCTCCCGGTGCGGCAGGGTCGTTTCCACCGCGTAAAACCTGAATGAATCGCTGTCTGAGTTGTAGAGGGTGACGCCGGCGCGCTCCCATGGAAGGACTTTTCGGATTTGCTCGGTGATCGCGCGCCAGAGGCTGTCGGTATCGCGCTGGGAGTTCAGAACATTGGTGACGGCCAGTAAGGCGCGATAGCTTTCATCGTCGTTCCGCATCCTCGTTCCTCCACCAAATGGAAAGGCTCCCTTCGGAGCCTCGTTTGACAGGATACGCGAGCCCTTCCCTCAATCGCAAGCCGAGGCTCATCGACTGCATCATGCCGTGCGCTTCCGCACATGACGCGCGCTGCCGCCGCTTGTCCGAAAATCCGCGACGCCGCGGAATCGTGCCGATCCCGTTCACGTTTCGACACGACGGGGAACGGCAAAGGCGGCCGACACGACCTTCATGAGGAGGAGCCCGACCAGTACGGCGCCGGCCTGAGCGGCGATAAGTTGCCACATCGCCTGCTTCCAATACCCGTCTTGGGCCTCATCCGTCTCTCGGAATTCACGCTCGATCTTGGAGTCCAAATCGTCGAAGACATTGGCAATCGTTTTCGCCAGCGCCACTCCGTCACCGCCACGAACGTAGTTGAGGACTTCTTGTTCCTGGCCCGACCCGATCTTGAACGTCAGCTGGCGCTTCGTCTCGATCAACTCGGCGAGCCGTCGTTTGAGCACCTGGACGCTTCCCTTAAGCGACGGAGTCTTCTCCGTCAATTCGGTCAACCGGTCCAGCGCCGGGGGAATTTCCGCCTCGGCCGCCACCACCGGCACCAGGAACACGCTCTGGCGCATTAATGCGTACCCGCGAAACCCGCTGTCGATATCGGTGGCCAATCGCCGAAGCTGCAGGACTTGCACCGTGATGGCGTTGCGGAGTTCCTGCGCGTCGGACACTTCGTGCCACTGCTTGAGAATGTAGATTTGCTCCGCTCCAAAAAACAGAAGGAGAAGGACGCCCGTGCACAGGTATGCCCATACTTTGTTCCGTTGTCGCACCGCTCGCTTCCTTCCAATTTCGACGCTCCGCACCGGCTCGAGGCCGTTCGAGCCGATGCCGAGAATGATGAGGGAACAGCCTGCAGATACACGAAGGGCAGAGTATTGAATCAATACTCTGCCCTTCCGCGCTCGACCGCCCGCGGCCCCGAGGCCGCGGGCTCGCCGGGCCGGCCTACAGCCAGTTCACCCGTTCCGCGGGTCTGATGTAGATCGGCTCTTCGACCTGAATGCGCGCCACTTCCTTCCCCGACTTGTTGAAGCCCAGCACGGTATCGTTGTACATCTCGAACCGCTTCCCGTGAATCTGGGTCTCAAACACCTTCGGGCCCGGAATGACGTCATACCGGAAGACGATCTGCTGACTGGCGCGCCACAGCTGCAGCACCGCCAACAACTCCCGGCTCGGCACCAGATACTTCTCAATGGCATTGTCCACGCCCGGACCGAACATCTGCCGGGCATAGCCCCGCGGGCTGTGCCGCGGCGGAATGTAATAGCCATTGGGCTCCGTGCCCCACTGCGGATACAGAGGCAACGCCACCTGCTCCACCCGAATGGTGTAGTACAGGGGGTGCCACCGGTCCTCCGCCCACAGGCCGTCCTCGCCGATGCGCACCAGGCTCTGCATGCGGATCTTCCCCACGCACGCCGCCATACAGCGCGTTTCCATCGGCTCGCCGCCCGTCAGCGGATCCTTCCCCTCGATCCGCGGATAGCACGCAATGCACTTCTCCGACACCCGGGTCGTCCCCCGGTACATCGGCTTCTTGAACGGGCACTGCTCCACGCACTTCTTGTACCCGCGGCAGCGGTTCTGGTCGATCAACACAATGCCGTCTTCCGGCCGTTTATAGATCGCCTTGCGCGGGCAGGCGGCCAAACAGCCCGGATACGTGCAGTGGTTGCAGATCCGTTGCAGGTAGAAGAAGAACGTCTCATGCTCCGGCAGCGAGCTGCCGGACAGCCGCCACGGTTCATCGCGCGAGAACCCCGACCGATCGATCCCCTCCACCAAGGAGCGCATCGACGTGGCCGTGTCCTCGTAGATGTTCACGAAGCGCCATTCCTGGTCCGTCGGAATGTACCCGATCGCCGCCTGGCCCACCTTGGCCCCCGCGTCGAAAATGGTCATCCCTTCGAACACCCCGTAGGGCGCATGGTGCTTGCGGCCCACCCGCACGTTCCACACCTGCCCCCCCGGGTTCACTTGCTCGATCAACTGCGTGATCTTCACGTCGTAGAACTGGGGATACCCGCCGTACGGCTTCGTCTCCACGTTGTTCCACCACATGTATTCCTGGCCCTTCGAAAACAGCCAGGTCGACTTGTCCGCCATCGAACACGTCTGACACGCCAAACACCGGTTGATATTGAACACAAAGGCAAACTGCCACTTCGGATGCCGCTCCTCATACGGATACAGCATCTTCCGTCCCAGTTGCCAGTTATAGACTTCTGGCATTGTGAATCCTCCTTCTCATGATCAGTTGGTTACGTGGTCTCATAGGGCATCGCAGCTCAAGCTGCAAGTCCAGTTGCCTTACACCTTGATCTTGATGTGCTCACCTTTGAGCCACTTGATCATGAACTCGTTCTCCTGTCCCGGGGTAAAGCCGGTGCGCACCGGTTCCCACGGGCCGCGCGCTCCGATGCCGCCGTCTTCCGCCTTGGTGATGCGGATCAAGCATTCCTTCGGCACCGTGTTGACCGCGTGGTGGTCGATTTCGAACCCCCACTTCCATTTCAACCCGTTGGCGTGTTTGCCCGGGAGCGAGTCGGTCTGGTGCATCGGCATCAGCCACGACCGGGTAAAGGACTGTTGGGCCCCGTACCGGAAGTTGGACTGATAGCCGGTGTCCACCGCGATGGCTCGGCCGTCCGGCCGGGTCTCGTGGCCCTTCACCGACTTCGCCGTCGACACGTACGGGGCGTGCTTCGCCATCGTCACGTGGTACGGATAGGCGGGGTTGTACTTCGCCCGGATCATCAGACGGGCGACTTTATAGTAGGGGTCACTCGGCTTCCAGCCACGATAGGGCCGGTCCACCGGGTTGCCGTCCACATAGACGTAGTCGCCGTCGTTGATGCCGCGGTCTTTGGCCGCCTGCGGGTTGATGTGCAACTGGTGCTCGCCGACGCCCGGCGTCCGTTTGTCCATGCGGTACGGATCGCCGAAGTTCGACTCGTAAATCTGCACCCAGTCGTTCACCGACCACTGGCTGTGCACCCGGTGCCGGGTCTTGGGCGTCACGCAGTAGAACTGGTAGCCCTTCTCCCACAACGGGTTGGCGTGTTGCTTGATTTCCCCCCACGGCAGCTTGATGTTGCGCACCGTCTTGTCGTCATGGTGCTGCGCCGTGATCGGAATGCCGTAGTCGTCCGGTCGGACGTACGGGTTGGTCGTGAAGATGGCGTTCGGCAGATACGGGGTCGCCTCCGGGCCTTCCCGGTGAACGATGAAGTTTTCCCCGTACTCGATCGCCTCGGGCTCCACCCGATACGTTTCCAACCGCCCGGATCGCGTCCACTGCGGCTTGCTCTCGTTGACCTCTTCCCAGAGCGGATGGCGCGGATAGGTTCGCACCATGACCATCCAGCCCTTTTCCGACTTCAGCATCACGTCGGCGCTATAGCCGTACAACGTGCTCGACGCATCGAACACGCGCTGCGCATAGACGTCGACGCGATTTAGGTAGACGAAGTGGAAGACGTCCCGTATCTTCGTATCACCGGTCATCTCCGACAACTTGGCCGCGACCCCGGCAAAGGTATCCAGGTCGTTGCGGGTGTCGTACAACGGCCGGATGCCGCCCTTCCAGACCTGAATCCAGGGATTCGACACCGTCGCCGTCATCTCCGGATAGGTGAATTCCATCCAGGAGTTGCAGGCAAACGCGATGTCGGCGTGGTTGACGTCCGAGGTCATCTCGATGTCTTGCGTGATGATCATCTCGATGTTCGGATCCACGTTGCGCACCATGTCATAGTGGTGCTTGGAATTGTTGAGGACGTTCACGTTGACGACCCACCGCACCTTGCTCGGGCTCGGCATGTGCGTCTTACCCGTGAACACCTTGCGTCCGTACTTCGGCGTATTGACGATCAGGGCGGTGTCGCCGTGGTTCCAATAGCCGGGCTCCTCGCCGTAGTAGTAGGTCTTGTAATGGATTTCCTTCCCGTGTGCGTTCGGATCCAGATTCGTGTGCCACGGGTCTTCCGACAGATGGACTCCCGCGCCGGCGCCTGACCACGGCGCCGCGTTCCAGATGCCCACCTTGTAGTTGCCGGACCAAGTATGACAACCCGTGCCGAACTTGCCGACGTTGCCGGTCAAAATCATAACCAGCGCCGCCGCCCGTCCCATCGACGTCATGTGGAAATAGTGACACACGCCTTCGCCGTTGTGAATCGCGGCGGGCTTGACCGTGCCACAGTCCCGCGCCCAGCGGACGATCAGGTCCTTGGGCGACCGGTTGATCTGATGCACCGTGTCCAGATCGTAATCCTGGAAGTGCACCATGTAGAGCTGATAAATCGGCGCGACGTCGACTTCGCGGCCGTTGAGCATCTTCACCCGGTAGGTCCCGGTGAGCGCCGCATCGACGCCCGTTTCCTGGTAGTGCACGCCCACTTGTTCACGATGGAGCGGCACCGCCTGCTTCTTGTTGAGGTCCCAGACCATCATGCCGCCAAGCCGCTGGATGTATTCCGGCTTGAGGCCCTGTATGCGGCCCGAATACGAGTGGCTGAAATCGGGCAATGCATAATCCTTGACGACGTCCCGCGGATCCAAATACTGCAGGGTATCGGTCCGCACGAGAAGCGGCATGTCGGTGAACTGCTTCAGAAAATCGATGTCGTGCAGATTCTCCTCGACGATGATCCGGCTGGCCCCGAGGAACAGGGCGCCGTCAGACTCCGGACGCACCGGAATCCAATAATCGGCGCGGTAGGCCGTCGGATTGTATTCCGGCGTGATGACCACGATGCGGCCGCCACGCTCGATGGACTCAAGCTTCCAGTGGGCTTCCGGCATCTTGTTTTCGGTGAAGTTCTTGCCCCAGCTCGTATTGAGCTTGGAGAAGCGCATATCGGAGAGGTCAGTGTCGCAATTCTGCGTCCCGTTCCACCACGGCTGGGACGGGTCCTGGTCGCCGTGCCAGGTATAGTTGTTCCAATACCGTCCGCCCTGGGCCTGGTCCGGACCGACTTTTCTGATCCAGGCGTCGACCAGTGGCAGAACGCTGTTATTAAAACGGGTATTGCCGTGCTTGCCCAGCAACCCGAGAATCGGCATACCGGCGCGATGCTTGAAGCACCGGACTCCGGCGCCCTTCATCATCTCGATCATTTCCGGCGCATAGCCCTGCTCGCGCAGACGCCGCGCGCCCGCTTCGCCGCTGTAGCGGGTCCCGATGACGATCAGGCCCTTGCCCGCATAGGTGAAGGCCGTATCCCAGGACACCCGAATCATATCGTCGAGGAAGCGGCTGTCGAACTTGTACTTCCGCTTCGTCTCCGGCGTGAGCTCCGGGGAGCCGTCGTCCATCCACTGCTTCCAGCCCTTCCGCATCAACGGTCCCTTCAACCGATACGGCCCGTAGACGCGGCGATGGAACGTGAATCCCTTCAAGCACATGCGCGGATTGTGCGCGAACGTCCCGCGGTTGCCGTAGAGATCTTCGTAGGTTTGATGGTCATAGTTCTGCTCCACCCGCATGACGACGCCGTTGCGGACGAACGCCCGAATGCGGCATGCATGGGTATCGTTCGGAGAGCAGACCCAGGTAAATGACGAATCGTACCGGTACTGATCGTGATACACCCGCTCCCAGGAGCGGTCCGGATAATCGCCCAGCGGGTTCCCGACTTCGATGACCGGCTGTAAGGCCGTCAACGCCAGGACCTTGTCCGCTACCGCCACCGCGGCCACGGTGCCCGCCGAGATCTTTAAGAATTGTCGACGTGACCAAACCATGAGGATAGTCCTCCTTGCTGTGAAAATAAAAAGCCCGATGATATGCGCCCCTACGTATCGAGAACCTTCTCGAACTCCACCTCCTTTCCCTCCACCGTTTTCGGACAGATCGCGCCGATTGCCGGTGGAGCCGTCGGTTTCGATATGGCAACTCCCATACCACCGCCTTATTCCCAAACGTGACTCACAAATTCATGATTACCCTAGGTAAATGTTGTGAACGCGCGGCGTGCGCGGCAGCGCACAGGACGGGCCATGGGCGATATGTCGTGATTTCAGTCGCGACTATCGCGATGATGCGCGGTCGCGAAATATGGCGAGGTCGCGATGCCACACGACCCGATACATGAGCGTGACGCGCCGTGACCTCTAACGGAGGTCAGAGGCTGCGACGAACCGTTGAAGTGCAACGGTCGGCTAGGCGGAAGGATCAGACATGAACAGGATTCACTCGGGGAGAGGATTGATACCGGTGAGAGTGCGGCAACCCGTGCTCGACAGCCGATGCCGACGAAGGCTGTTTCGTCGGCATCGGCTCGGCCTCATGCGTTTCATCTCGGAAGTGCCTGCTGAAGCGCCCTTAGCGGAGACCGGTCTGCTGGGGCTTGCCCTCGGACATCTGGTTTGCGTCTTTGACGTCGCGCGCGCAGCGGAATCCCAGCCAATTCATCGCGGTCTTGGGTTCCGTCCCATTTCGCTGCGAGACCCGTACGCTGGGCGTGCTGTCGATCCAGCCTCCTCCGCGAAAGCCCCGCTGCGTTCCTGTATCGGGCCCTTTGGGATTACGGTCCGGCGCCGTCTTATAGTAATCCTTGTCGTACCAATCGGCGACCCACTCGGCGACATTTCCACCCATCTGGAAGGCGCCGTAGGGACTGACGGCATTATCATACTTGTCGACCGAGATGATCGGCGGATAGAGAATCAGCCGCTCCGGCCTGTCTCGGACCGGACCTGAAAGACCGGTCCTTCCGAAGTTGGCACGCGAGAGCCCCGCCATCTCGTTGCCCCAGGGATAAATCCTGCCATCTTCGCCCCGAGCAGCCTTTTCCCATTCGGCCTCAGTTGGAAGCCGTTTGCCTGCCCATTTGCAATAGGCCTCGGCGTCGAACCAGGTCACGTGCATGACCGGATGGTTCACCATCGTCTCCTGGAAATTGCCTCCGTCGTATTGCCAATCGATGAGGGGATCGCGATTCTCGGCAAGCACGAACTTGAGAAACTGGACGGTCGTGACTTCGAATTTGTCGATGTCGTACGCATCCAGATGGACCTGCCGTTGAGGGAATTCCGGTTGATAAGCGTTCTTGTCGACTCTCTTGTTGCTACCCATCAAAAATGGGCCAGCCGGAACCCGCATCATCTCATCGTGGGCAGGCAGCTTGATCCGCTCCGCCGCCAACGCTTTCCCCTCCGGCGTCCATGTTCTCGTCACATCGGCCACGTCCAATGCGAGCACACTCCCTGCGAGCCCTCCTGCCATCATGAGCACAGCGCACGAAACAGCTCCGACCCTCACGATACGACCTCCCTGGATTTAGCACCCGCCGGCCGATCCCTTCATGGGGTTTGGTTGGAGAGGTCCTTGTGGAACTCTTCGAGCGGATGGAAGTTAAGCGGTAAGTTGAATAAATAGTCCGAGACCGACCTCAGCTTGACGTGCTGATATTCGACGATCCAGCTCCCGTCCTTCTTTGCCAGCTTCATGGGAAAGTGTATGTCTGTCGCGACCCATTGATAATAGTTTTCGATCCGTTCGCCGTGCTTGGTGCTCACTTCGTACAACACCGTTGGATGGCCCTCGCGCACTTCCGTGCCGATCTCCTGCCGTGAAATTTCTCCCTCCAGCTTTTCCGTCACCCGGAGGTCCTGGTCCGGATCGTACGGCACTTCCTTGAAGTGCTTCATCCTGGACAACAGCAGCCAGACAACCTGCTTGTCCTTTCTGACGATGCTCACGTTGACGGGACCCATCGAATGGTGCTCGATGCGCCACATCTGATCGCGATAATAGATGGAAGACTTATGGGTCCGGCCGTCGATTTTGGTGAACTGATCGGCCGTGAACTCCAATGCCGCGGCCGGCTGTCCCTGGCCGACCCATATCCCCGCGATCAATCCGGTCACAATCCATAGCCGCATCGCCTCATCCTAGCATAGCGGAGAGGCGCGCAGCCCGCGCAATCATCGCGATCGTCCGGTTCACCCAACCGTCAAGACCCCCGCCCCGGCGATGGTCCCCGCCTTGAGCGCCTGCAGCGCCTGATTAGCCTCTTCCAACGGAAACTCACGGCTGCGAGGCCGGATCGGAATCCTGGCCGCCTCCTGCAGCAGTTCCGCGGCATCCTGCCTGGTATTGGCCGTGACGCTTCGGATGACCCGTTCGCCGAAAAGGTCCCGGTCATAGTCCAACGGCGGAAACGCCGACATATGAATGCCCGCCAGCGCCAACGTCCCGCCGCGCTGGAGCGCCCGCAACGCCGGCGGCACCAATTCGCCGGCCGGAGCGAATATGATCGCACCGTGCAACGATACGGGAGGCGGCTCCGCCGCGCCGCCCACCCAACGGGCCCCCAGTTCGCGGGCCAGCCGCTGATGCTCCGGCTTCAATGAACAGACATACACCTCACAGCCCCAATGGCGGGCGATCTGAATGGTGATGTGAGCCGATGCACCGAATCCATACAAACCCAGACGCTGCCCCGGCTGAACCGCGCTTAATCGCAAGGCACGGTAGCCGATGATTCCGGCGCACAAGAGCGGAGCCGCTTCCACATCGCTGAACGTTTCCGGAATCGGATAGGCGAACGAGGCAGGCACCGCGGCATACCCGGCATATCCGCCCGGCACCTGATACCCGGTGAACCGCGCGCCGAGGCAGAGATTTTCACGTCCGCTCCGGCAAAATTCGCAGGAGCCGCATGTCCCCTGAAGCCAGGCGATGCCGACTCGTTCGCCGATCCTCCGGCTACTGACAGCGGAGCCCGCCTGTTCGATGATGCCGACCGCCTGATGCCCAGGAATCAGCGGCAGAACCGGATTCCTCAGTTCTCCCTCGATGACGTGCAGATCGGTGCGACAGATGCCGCAGCACCGGATCCGAACCAGCACATCCTGTGAGCCGATCGTCGGGAGAGGGACATCAGCACAGACGAGCGGACTGCTCTCAACGGCTGCCGTCCGATTCAGAATCATGGCCTTCATCGCCGGCGTCGTGGAGGTGTTTGAGGAGATCAGGCCGACGGTCGCCTCACGACTTCTCTTTGATACACTCGATATCGAGCTTGATGAAGACCTCGTCCCCGACGACCAATCCGCCGCTGTCGAGGGTCTTATTCCATACCATGCCGTAATCCTTACGATTGACCTTTCCCTCTCCGGTAAATCCGGCGCGCTGGTTGCCCCAGGGATCCTTGGTCGCCCCGTTGAAGTTTCCGGTCAGGGTGATCTCCTTGGTCACTCCCCGTACGGTCAGATCTCCGACCGCCGTGTAGCCATCACCCGCCTTCTTGGCGCTTTTCATCCGGTAGGTGATGGCGGGATGCTTCTCGACGTCGAAGAAATCGGGATTCCGCAAATGCGCGTCGCGTTTTTCATGATTGGTATTCACGGAGGCCGCCTTGATCGTCGCTTCGATCGTCTTGACCGTCCCGGCGTCCGCATCCATCTCGATGAATCCGGTATAGTCCATGAATCGCCCCGTGGTCTTTGAAATCACCATGTGCGAAACGCGAAATTCGATCGTCGAATGTTCGGGGTCCACGTTCCACCGTGCCGTTTCGGCATGGCCGGACAAGGGAATACCGAGAAACAGCACAGTGATAAGTGCCATGGAGCGGCGCGTCAGTCTTCCACACACCATCGATTGATCCTTTCTGCTTTTAAACGACTCCTACTTTTTCACCCCGCCGCCCGGAGCGTCGGGCCGGCCGGCGGATTGATTCGTCACCGATTGGACGTCGCGAGGCTTCGGCTTGGCTCCAGTCCGCATTCGAACGTGGACATCCACCGCTTCATCGCCCAATTCGTTGGGAAAAGGGGGAAACGGCTGCGCGTTGATGATGGTGTAAATTCCCGCCTCGTCGATCTCACGAGCTCCGGACCCTTTCTCGATCTCGATCAACTGGGCGCGGCCGTTCGGGAACAACTGGAAATGCACTCTGACCGTTTCACCACCGGGCCCGCGCCGCATCTCGCGCACCTGCCGTGCCCAACTACGGCTCACCAGATGGCTCACATGCTGCCAGTAGGCCCGTCCCTGGCCGGGATCCGCAAACGGCATCAGATCTTCTTCGGCCAATGCCTCGCCGGTAACGGGGATCACATCCGGCTGTACTTCGTCCGCGATCAACTCGACGGCCGCCGGCTCCTCCGGTTTGGTCGGCGTCGGATCGACCGAGTCGGCCGATGGTTCTTGCTGGTTCAGCGTGACGTAGACGACCCGGCGCATGAATCGCTCGAACTTGTCCTGCCGAAAGCGTGCGAAGCTGACTTGAATCCGCGCGGACTTGGGACGAACCGACGTCCGGCTCATCGGCATGGGCTCCAGCGTGACGGTCGTCTTGAGCGTCATCGAATCTCCCTCGGGGTCGAGCGTCGCGGTTTGGGACTCGAACAGAACCGACTCGCAGATGGCCACGACGGGGACAGAGCTCTGGACGACCCCTCCAAGGGTGATGTCGAGGGTCAGTGGCTTGCCGGGTTGAAGATCGCCTCCCGAACCGGTCTGGCTGAGTTCAAAGCGGGTCCAGCGTTTGGCCGGGCCGGCTGACGGAGACGTTCCTGAGGAAGAGCCTGGATCGGCGGAGATCGCGATCCCGGGTAGGCCGCTCATGCACACTGCGGCTAGAAGGATCAGGCCCATGTGAAGCAATGTGGCCATCATCGCATCCTACCCAGGGTCCGGAGCCGGCGCAACCCGTTTTTTCCGGATCGGTTAGGCATCCAGGCTCAATTGAGAGTAAGATGTTCGCATGCGGGCCCTCCTCAAGCGCGAAGCGAAGCCGGGTCTCGAGTTCACGACTTGTCCGGATCCCACTCCCGGCCCAACCGATGCCGTCGTCCGTGTGCGAGCGACCTCCCTCTGCGGAACCGACGCGCATATTTACAATTGGGATCCTTGGGCGCACAGCCGAATCCATCCCCCCCGTATCATCGGCCATGAAATGTGCGGCGAGGTAGTGGAGACCGGAGCGGACGTCACGTTGGTGGCCGTCGGAGACTACGTCGCCGCCGAATCGCACCTGACCTGTGGCCAATGCTTTCAGTGCAGGACGGGACAGGCGCACGTCTGCCGGAACTATCGGATTCTCGGGGTAGACCGGGACGGGTCGTTTGCGGAGTATGTGGTGCTCCCCGAGAACGTTCTGTGGAAAACCGCACCGACCGTGCCGCCGGAACTCGCGTCGGTGCAGGAACCACTCGGCAATGCCGTCGACGCCGCCCTCGTGGAAGATCTCACCGGTCACACGGTGCTGATCACCGGATGCGGGCCGACAGGACTCTTCGCGGCCGCCGTCGCGCGCACGGCCGGGGCTGCCACGATCATCGCGTCGGATGTCAGCGAGTATCGACTGGCCCTGGCGAAACAGGTCGGTGTCGATCACGTACTCAACGCCCGAGCGGAGGTTTCGGACACGCTGGCCTCGAACATCCGGGACATCACCGCCGGCGAAGGGGTCGATGCTTCTCTCGAAATGTCTGGGGATCCGAACGCCCTTCACCTGGCGTTCGGAGCGGTGAAGAACGGGGGGCGCGTCACGCTGTTCGGAATTCCCACCGGACTGGTCACCTGCGACTTGGCAAACGAGATCATCTTCAAGGGAATCCGCGTCCACGGCATTACGGGCCGTCGCCTGTTCAGCACGTGGTATCGGCTCGCCGGACTGTTCAAGGCCGGTCTCAATATCAAGCCGGTCATCACCCATACGTTTCCCCTGAGCGGATTCGCGCAGGGGTTCGACTTGATGCGTTCCGGCCAGTGCGGCAAGGTGGTATTGCTGCTGTAGCCACCGCGCCGGTCGTCGTCGGCCAACCGGATCCCGGTCGATCGGTTCCGTGGTACGCCATGGCCTATTCCTCTTTTAAAGACGCCCTCGACCGTGCGCTTGCGGAGATCCGCTCGCGCGGTACCCACAAGTCCGAACGACTGCTCCTCAGCCCTCAAGGATCCGAGATTCTCGTCGCTCAAGGCCTGGTTCTCAACCTGTGCGCCAACAACTATCTCGGTCTCGCCAATCATCCGCAGATCATCGAGGCGGCGATGGACGGACTTCGAACGCACGGATACGGATTGGCGTCCGTCCGATTCATCTGCGGAACCCAGGACCTCCATAAGCGGCTCGAGCGGGCCGTCAGCGCGTTTCTCGGTACCGACGACACCATCCTCTACGGATCCTGCTTCGACGCGAACGGAGGACTGTTCGAAGTACTCTTGGATGAGCGCGACGCCGTCATCAGCGATGCGCTCAACCATGCGAGTCTCATCGACGGCATCAGGCTCTGCAAGGCCAAACGGCTCCGCTATGCCCATTCCGACATGGAGGAACTCGAATCTCGGCTCGCGGAGGCTCAAGGCTGCCGCACGCGGCTGGTCGCCACCGACGGGGTGTTTTCAATGGACGGAGATCTCGCCAAACTCGATCGCATCGTCGATCTGGCCGAGCGGTATGACGCGGCGGTGATTGTCGACGACAGCCACGCGACCGGCGTCGTGGGTCGCCAGGGAAAGGGGACACCCGATCATTTCGGAGTGGCCGATCGAATCGAGATCGTGACCGGCACCCTGGGGAAGGCCCTCGGAGGTGCGGCGGGGGGCTTCACATCGGGCAAAGCCGAAATCGTGGAGCTGCTTCGTCAGCGATCGCGGCCGTACCTGTTTTCCAATACGCTGCCGCCTGCCGTGGCGTCCGGCGCCTTGCGCGCGCTCGAACTCGTCGCGGCCGGCGACGACCTGCGGGCGGCATTGCGCCGCAACGCCGCCTTTTTTCGCGCCAAGCTCAGCACGCTCGGCTTCCGGCTCGTCCCGGGCGACCATCCGATCATTCCAGTCATGGTCGGCGACGCCGCACTGGCGGCGGCGCTGGCCGAGGGATTGTTGGCGGAAGGGGTGTACGTGGTCGGTTTCAGCTATCCGGTCGTGCCGGAAGGCCAGGCTCGCATTCGCGTGCAGATGTCGGCCGCCCACACGCTTGAACAGCTGGAGACAGCGGTCCACGCCTTTGCCAACGTCGGACGGCAATTGCGGGTGATTTCATAGGGGGCCGACCCGCAGCATACAGACGGTTTTATTCCTTGATCTGTCTTGCCCGCTGCTGCAGATAGGCATTGCGGACGGCGGTATAGAGATCGAACGTCGCCTCCTCTACCCCCTGAAACTTCTGTAGATTACGGGAACGGTCGTTGACGATCTCGCCCACGCGCGCACCAAGCTGCACGATCGTACTGGTATTGCGGTTGGGATGGGAGATAACGGAAGGCACGCCTTTGACCTCGATGATCGGCGCGAACAGCCAGTTGATGGGATTGAGGAAGATGTCCCCGACATATCCGATGAGGTCTCTCAAGGTATACGGAGCCAGGAACGGCACGACGATGTACGGTCCCGGTTTGACCCCATAGAACCCAAGAGTCTGTCCCAAGTCCTCCTCCGGCGTCACCAAATTGACGTCCTGGGCCAGATCGAAGAATCCTCCGATACCGACCGTGCTGTTCAAGATGAAGCGACCGACTTCGATACTCGCTCCCTTCACCTTTCCTTGAAAGACATTGTTGAGAAACCGGGGGACGAAGCGAAAATTGTAGAAGATGTTGCCGACACCGATCTGAACGAGATCCGGCACGATGAAATCGTATCCCTGGGCGACCGGCTTCAGCACATACCGGTCCATCTGCCGGTTGAATTCAAAAATTTTGGTATTGACTGGTTCCCAGGGATCGTAGTCCTCCCCCGTGACTTCGTCAGACTTCGCGAACGGATCGAAGATCTCTTCGGCCGGTTCCCGGGAAGAGACCGGCGGTGACGTCTCCGCTGCAGCGCGGATGTCTCGCGAGCCATCCGCGGCGGGACCGTTCGCACTACCCAGCGTGTGATCCGGCGGCATCGCGCCCACGGCGTTCAATAGGCCGCCGTCACCGGTCAACCGGGGAGTTCCGGCGACTTCCAGTTCCGCACAACCTGACGTCACGATCAGCACGAGCCCGAGGACACAGGACACACGTCGAATGAGCACGAAATTCACCGGCCTCCTGATGACTTGTTCAAGTGATTGGACCGGCCCGTGAACGGGATCGGACCATTGGCGGCTCGCACTCTATCAAAACTCTCGCTGGTCGCCAATCACTTCTTCTGTCCTTGCCGACGGTGAAGCGGCGTTAGGAACGGACCGCGCTCAGTGCGAATTCGGCAAATCGGCTGAAATACGCACTGCCGCCGACCACGTAGGTATTATTATGTCCCGCGCCGGGGATGACATAGAACGATTTGGGCGGCAACGAACCGTCGAAGACTTGCCGCCCCAAGGCCAGGGGAATGATGTCGTCCCGATCCCCGTGAATGATCAGTTTCGGCAGAGACAGGCTCGGCAGCCGGTCGATCAGGCGGAATTCCGCTCCCAAAAGCCAGTGAAGCGGCAACCCCCCGTAGTGAACCTTGGCGACGGCCTCGATGGAAGGAAACGACGATTCCAGCACCAGGCCGGCCGCCGGATTCTGAGCCGCCAGATCGCCCGCAACCGCGGCACCGAGCGACCGGCCGAACAGAATCAGCCGCTCGGGACGTATCATCCTTGTTCTGGTCAGATAATCGTAGGCTCCGATGGCGTCGAGATACAGGCCCTCCTCCGAAGGGCGGCCTTGGCTGCGGCCGTATCCCCGATAGTCGAATACAAAGACCGAGAAGGCCGACCTGAACAGCCTTGCAAGGTTGTCCAGTCGGTTGATCACGTTCCCGGCGTTCCCGTGACACCAGAGGATTACCGGGCGATCGGCGAACCCCTCCACGTACCAGCCGAACAATTTGGTCCCATCAGCCGAAGAAAACCAGACGTCTTCCAACGGGATCCCGCTCCGTTGCTGCCAGTCCCGGTCGTCCCAGGGATCGGGGTGAAAGACAAAGAAGCGATCGAGAATGCCGCTCATCGAATTCCTCTACCGTAGGACCCGTCAGACCGTCAGACCTAAAACCGCAGGCCGATGCCGGCCCCCAAATACTGGGATCGATACTCCAAAGACAGCGACTGCCAGTGGTAGTTGGCCGACAAGTATTTGTATTCGCCGAAGAGGAAGATCCGCTTCGTCACGTTGGTCTGCAGTCCCCCGAAGAACTGATACCCGAATGTCGCCGAACTTTCAAAATCCTGATCCGAACGGCCCGGTATATTGGCCCCGCTCAGGACGCCCTGCGACAACCCTCCTCCGATGCCGATATAGGGAATGACGGGCAGGCCGGGATACCGGAGGATGAGATTCGCCATCGAGTTGAACACCCAGAGGTTGGTGCGCCCCACCGACCCCGCGCCAGGGCCGGTCGTGAGCGGAACGGAGAGATTGCTGCTGTTGCCCATGGACTCGAGTTCGATGCCGAAGAATCCCCTTCCCATGACGGGGAATACCGCCACCTTCAGCCCGGCCCCCGCTCCGCTTCCCACACTGGTGCCGGGAGCAGGACCGGTAAGCACAAAGGCGTCGCGGTCGTACGGCCAGCTTCCCAGCGCATACAGACTGATGTACACGTCCGTATGTGTTTCGGTTTCCGCTCGCACGGTAAATGGAAGGCTCAAGAGAGCCAAGAGGCCGAACGCCCAGATGGACCGTGCCATAACAGACGTCGGAGGAAAAGGAGGCCGTGGAACCGGCCGCCTCGGCAGCTCGGGAAAAGGAAGGGGCCCTTAGGAGAATTCTCCCAAAGGCCCCGACATCCGAATCAACGGGTCAAATCAGCTGCCCTTCACGATCGTGCAGTAATCGGCCACGATTCCGAGGATGTTCTTCGCGGTGTGGTCGACGTGGGAGACCGTGGTGATTCCTCCGGCTGCCTTGGCGGCCGTCAAGCTGGCGTCACCGGTGGCAACCCACCCCAGGATGGTCTGGGCGCAAGCCTTTCCTTCCTTCGTGGCTGCGGTGGCCGTCGTCGCCATGAAGCCGTACTTGACTTCGGTGAAGATGATACCGGTCACCGGCGACGCAACCGGCATACAACCGGCCAGGCTCAAACCGAATGCCGTGACGAACGCGGCGGACAAGAGCACATATGCCTTCTTCTTCATAGGTCCTCCTTTGAAAGGAAAGTTGAGTAATGAGTGACGCCCCGAGGAAACCTCGTCGTGGAAATCACCGAGCGCGAGTATATTCGGAGTTGTCTCCAGTGTCAATTTTTTCAAACCCCTGGAGGGTCTTCGCCTTCGGCCGCTCCCCGGTCGAACCTCTTCAGAAAAATCCCTGAACCGAGAAGACCACGTCGTTGTCCTGATCGCGATGACGATATTCCAAACGCAAGGCGACATTCTGCGAGAGCGTGACCCGCTGCCCCACGAACCACCGCACGTCGTCGGATTTGTCGCCGAGGGGATATTTGTAATAACTACCCGACGCCATGATCTTCCATCGCTCGGTCAGATCGGCCAGCAATCCCGCCGTTCCGCCTCCTCCCGCTCGATACCGATCGTCATAGGCCACGCTGTAGTTGGCCTCGACTTCCGCGAATGCAAAAAACACTTCCCGGCGAAGCCACTTGGATTCCAGCGCTCCTCCGATCCCTCCGTTCACCACGCCGTTGCTGCAAAGTTGGCATCCGTTGTACTTGATCGTGTTCATCCCGAGATCGAACTTCCACGACGGTGAATGAAAGACCGAGTCGATCGGTGACAATGACACGATGTTCGCCAGCGTGAAGCGCTCGATCCTCGCCTGGTCGGCCCGGTTGTAATAGCGGGCGGTGACGGACGCCAGTTCGATCTGTGCGTCCGGCGTATAGCCCGGCTCCGGATCGAGCAAGTCATGATAGCCCGCACGCACTGACAGTTCTTCGAACGTGTCGTTGTTGCGCCATCCGCCTCCGATGGAGGCCCGCGAGGTCTTGTGCCCCAGTTCGGGCTGAGTGGCGAAGGGTACGACGGGAAACTCCGGAGATGGAATACGCAAGCGGCTCCTCGCCGCCAAGATCTCCCGGTTACGCTCCTTCAGTTCAGGAATCGCCTTGTCGGTCGTATCCATACGATAGCGAAGATAATCGGACGCAAGGTCGAGGAGGAACGCCTGTTGCGCGGCCGGCAATCCGGCATATGCCGGATCGGCCATGGCGTCCGGATCGCCGGCGAGACGCTGCGCCAGGGCGCGCTGGCCCGAGGGAAGCGACTCGCGCTTTCGCCTGACCACGTTGCTCCGTGAAGGCCGATACGTCACGTTGGTGACCCGGCCTGGATCGGCGGCGATCAGCCGCACCGTATCGGCCGGAACCGTCCAGACAAAGAAGGAATCGGTCAAATGCAACGACGGGTCGGCGTACTCCAGGAGCCACAAGAGCTGATAGGAACAATTTTCTTTCAGAAAGAAGTAGTCGAAATAGGCGTTGCCCATTTCCCACGCGTGTTCGAGTAGCCGATGGACCTGCCGATCCGAGAAGTTCAGGCGATATTCCCATATGTCGCGATTCTCGATGTCCCGGTATTCCCGCACCTTCAGATAATAGGGCGGCGTCATGAAATAACCCTTGAACCCCCCGAACAGCCCTTTGATGGGGTACATCCATCCGGCATCCCGCGGCACTTCGGCCGCGTAGTTGATCGTATAGGCCAGGATTCTGGTTTGGTCCGTCTGCCCTCTCTGGTCCACGCGGAGAAACGTGTGGCCGAAGGACGAGGCGGGATTGTTGACGAACGCGGACGCGAAAATCAGGGTGATGGATTGCGGGTTGAGTTCCGCGAGCCATGCATCGAAACGCGTGCAGGTTTCAGGGGACAACCGCGCGGCGTCGAACGCCAGTTTGTCCTGTAGCCAGCGGTATCGGGCGATGAACGCGCACTGAGCCGGCTGCTTCGAACGTCCTACGGCCTCCGACGAGAAGAACTGGCGCAGGGTCGCTTCCAGCTCGGCTCGCGGCTCGGTCTTCCCGGCCTCGGACAGGAAGAATCCCGGATCGTCCTGCTCGCTGGCGAATCCACCGAAGAGTCCCGGCCGATAGTGCAGGAGGAGGTGCCATTCGCGTTCTTCGAACAGTTTTGCCGAGACGGCCCGTGCGATGAGTTCGTCGGCGTACGACGGATCCGACCGTTCCGCCGCACCGGCCGGCCATGACGACCACGCGAGAAAAAGAGAGAGGATGAGCGCGCAAGGTGCGGCTCCCCATGGCAGGCGGGACGCCCGTTTCGAAGCCGGCGCCCCGCAGTGCCGGACGGTGTCGTTACTTGGCCGCGACGGTGGTCGATGCCGGAGACGATGCCGCGGCCTCATTCAGAGCTTTTACCATGGCAACGGGAGAGGCTTCACCAGCATTCACGAGCGACAGATACCGCTCCTGGGTCACGGCGAAGAACTCGGGCTGCTTATCTTCGGATACACCCATCAGCGCGGCCATCGAGGCAAGATGCTCCCCGCCGCCTTGAGCCATCTCTTGTGTGAGGTTCTCGAAATTCAGGCCTGCAAACATGTTGGCCTTGTGTTCGGCCCAGAACTTCCCGCTGTTCTTGCATCCCATGGTCTGGCTCGTGATTCCAAAAGCCTGAAAGGGAACGATCGTATTGTTGGTCGTGGAAATGAGGATTTGGACACCCCATTTGTCGGTGTTGGGAGAGTCTCGCCAGAGATCCTTTCCGAGTCCGCACCCGGGACCGAGATCCGAGATCCCCTTGGCCTGTGCCGTATCGATCATGCCGGACAGTTCCGCCGTCACAAAGAAGGCGATCAAGAGCACCCATATCTTGCGGGACATACTCCCTCCTTCACATCAGAATTGTTGATCGATTCCCCTACCTCTCCGCGGCAAAGCGTACTCCACAAGCGCGGCGCGACGCCGCACTTTCTTATTCCCTCGTCGCGGATGCGGCCAGCATGCGTCGCTGCGACAGGTCGTGACGGACGGCCACCAACCGTTCCAGGAGAAGAGCCGGCTCCCCATGCGCCGCGAAAAAAGCCTCGCGTTGGACGAGAGAGAAAAAAATCGATTCTTCCTCCTGAGTGACTCCCAACAGGGCGGCCAGCGAGGCAAGGTGCTCGCCGCCTCCTCGAGCCATATCGTCCATGACATTCGCATAGTTGATGTCGATGAAGAGGCCGGCCTTCTGGCTGTCCCAAATGGTGCCGTCATTGCTGCAGCCCGACGTGCCGGACGTAATCGCGAAGGTGTAGCTACCGGTGACATTCGTGGATGCCATGAACAGCTGGGGCGCGATCTGCTTCTTGCCTTTCCAATCTTCCCACAATTGCCTTCCCAACCCGCATCCGGGTCCTGTGTCGGGATTGGTGGTAGCGGAATAGGCGATGGTCGCCGGCCAAAAGCTTGCACTGAGAAGAAATGCGATTGTGCCTTTGAACAGAGGGGTCACGCTTGCCTCCTTTTGCTTCGACTCTACCCGCGCGCTCGGATCGAACGGCCATGTGATTGGACGACGTGATTCGACCGGAGGCCCCCTGCCCCTCGTCCCTCGGCGGAGGGCGGGCGTTCCGCCCGACCGGCCAACGGGACGTGCACGACCTCTCGACCGTCGTTTCGGATCGTCAGCAGGCCGAGGGACCGCGGCAAACTGAATCGTCTCGGACCTGCCGACCCCGGATTGAACAACAGCAGGCGCCCGATCCATTCAATGCACGGCTTGTGCGTGTGGCCGAAGATGCAGATATCCGGCTCCACACGATCCAGAAAACGCCGCGCGTCCCGCCGTATCTTCCCGCCCTCATAGATGACGTGCCGCACGGCGATCCGGTATCCGGCAAGGTCGATCACTGTTTCCGCAGGAAATTTTCCGGCTTGTCCCCTGTCCACGTTTCCGGACACTGCGACGACCGGCGCGATCCGCTGCAGTTCATCGATCACGGCTATGTCCCCGATGTCGCCCGCATGGATGATGCGATCGACTCCCTGAAAATGCCTTCGAAGAGCCGGGTCGAAGAGGCCGTGCGTGTCGGCTATGATCCCCACGTGAACGTCCATGAGGCTCCTTACCGTGAGACGCTCAGTGAACCCTGCACCTGTTTCCAATCGAAAGTAAAGGGTTCGACGGTCTGCTTCGGCAGAGTCGCCATCTCCGCCTTCAGCCGCTCGACGCGCGCGGCACTCATCGGATGCGTCGACAGCATTTCGATCGGATCGCCCTGCTGTTCGGCCATGCGCTCAAAGAATCGCACGAGCCCGTTCGAATCGATCTTGGCCTTCCGGAGCAGTCGCAGGCCGGTCACGTCGGCTTCGGTCTCCTGCGCGCGGCCGAACTTGAGCGTGAGGAGTTCTCCGCTGATCTGTCTCGTCAAACCGATCAGGCCCTGCTGGTCGCCCAGCAGGATCGACAGCACCGCCGTCAATCCGATCTGCTTCACAACCCGCTCCAACCCGTGACGCTGGAGGACGTGATTGAATTCATGACTGAGGACACCGGCGACCTCCTCTCCGCTCTCCGCTTTCTGAAGGAGGCCCGTGAATACCACCACATAACCACCCGGGAGCGCGAACGCGTTGACGACATCGCTCCTGACGACGGTCACTTCGAAACGGTACGGGTCGTCGGATATCTGATCCGTCAAGCGGCGGGTCATTTCCCTGACTGCGTCGACGGCCGGTCCCTCCTTCACCACCGTCTGGCGTCCGAGAAAATCTTGATATGCGGCCTCGCCAAGTTTCTGCTCCCATTCCACCGGGATACGGGCGACCGCCAGATTCACGGCGAGATCCGAACCGAACCATACAGCCGTTCCAAGAGATACCGCCAGCACACTCGCGGCGAACCAGGAGATCCGCCGCCTATGTCGTTTCCGCCGAACCGCGGTAGCCGTCGCTTCCAGATTTTCGGTCACAGCAGTCGGCGCGGCGGCTCGAAGAGCGTGAATGACGGCAGGGTCGTTCAGATACAACACGCGCGCATCCGCCTCGGATCCGTACCGGATAATGAGTTGATCGTGATTGAGCCCGCCCGCCGAGAGGGACAGCCTGTCGAACGGCACCGTGTCCGCATCGTCCTGCGCATCGGTTGATCGGTCTTCGAACCGGACTGCAATGCCGATGGAAATCACCTCGACGCGGCACGGCAAACCCGTGGCGGGATAGTCGGATCCGAAGCAGAGGGCATTGGGATTCATGACGGGTGTCCGGGTCAGGAGGCGAAGACGAATCGATCCTCCTACTCGGAAACGGGGATAAACTGCCTGAGCCAATGGCCGAACCCCCCGGGATTTCGGCTTTGGATGTAAACGACGCCGGGTCCCTGGAATCGGCAGACAAACCCTTCTCCCGACGTGAAACTCGCGACCCACCCGGCGGCAGCCCGTTCGACATGGTAGGAAGTCGTCGCGGACCAAGCGACCAAATGGCTGTTATCGACGATGTATTCCTGATCGGGCTTCAGCTCGATTCGATGAATCGCGCCAAAGCTGTTCAACACCAAGGTCCCCTTGCCGCTGAGTTTGAGGATAAAGAACCCCTCACCGCCAAGCAGGCCGCGGCTGAGGCTTTGCATCTGGCTGTCGATCTTCACCGTTTCGGCGCCGGCGAGAAATCCGTCTTTCTGCACGATATATTCATTGAGCCCGTCGAGCTCGATCACCACGATGTCCCCGGGCACCGTCGGCGCCAGCAGGACTTCGCCCGCGCCTCGGGTGGCTCGCAGCGTCTGAAAAAAGAATTTCTCTCCCGTCAGAAACTTGCGCGACAGGGCCCCCAGGAATCCTCCCTCCATCTTGCTTTCGACGTCGATCGTCGGAGAGGACGCCACCATCGCGCCTGATTCGGCCTTGATGGTTTCACCCGCCGACAATTCGACGCGGACCATCGGAAATGCCCCCGGATAGAGAATCTCGCTTTTCATGTCTTGCGCCTCTTTGTATTCCCGTAACCTTGTTCCGCTAACCCGCCACCCAGCCGTACAGTCTGTGACTGGGCAACGGGCCTTCCTCAAGATAACTCATTCTCATTCGTCCCAGATAATCGCGAGGGACGTCCAGCCGAGTGGCCGTCACGTCGACGTCGAACACCCGTGCCGCATTCAATCCGAAGATCTTGGCTTTCACGTCACGGGTCAACGGCTGATAGCGATACCGCTCGATGAATTCGTCGGGCATCTGAAATCGCCGGAACGCTTCGATCTGCCACTGGGGCGATCCGGACCAAATTGAATCCGTTCCCCACAGGACATGATCGACCCCGAACGCCTCGACGATTTGTCCGATGAGATGAGCGCATGTTCCGGGATGAGCCGTCACCAACTGCGCGAACGTCGAACCAAGTTCCATGTAAATATTGGTCAGTCCCGGCTCATGCTTCTTCATACTGCAAAATTCCGTCGTCCATGGAATCTCACCCGACCGGGCAAAGACGTCGTCGATCCCGGCCACGGTTTTGAAACCGGAGTGATAGACCAAAAACGTGATGTCGGGAAAATCTTTGGCCGCCTTGATGAGATCCTTCGGATGGTTGTAGTCCGGCACGGGACCCAGCGGGAGGCCTTTGTGGACGCAGACCCGTTTGACGTTCAGCTTTCTCGCCTGTTCGAGCATCGGATATGCGACCGCCTCGTCGTCCATCCACCATCCACGTTCGAATCCCTTCGGGCAGGCTCCGGTGTAGCATTTCCAGGCTTCGACTCCCAACGTTTCGGCCTGCATGGCCATGAAGTCGAGGTCGGCCGAGCCCAACTGCGGAGTCGCCAGTCCGTGGGCGAGCATTCGGCGCGAGCCGGCCAGCCGGTTGATTTCGTCGCGGATGTGCGCCATTTCCCTCGGAGGAACGACCGCGGCCTGGGGATAGGGACCGGGGGGCGTGCTGATCAAGCCGATCGACGTCTCACTGTCGAGAAACACTTCCTTCACGAAGTTTCGCCATGACAGATCGTCAATTGTTCCGCGGTCTCCGGTCAAGGCGGGATTGACGCCGGTCTCGCGAACTCGCCGTCTCAGTGCGATCAATGCCTGCTTTGATACCGCGCCCTTCCGTTGACTCTCTGCATCGCTCGGATCGTACTCCGAGCTGACATAGTGATTCTGCACGTCGAAGATAAAATATGGATCGCCCCGTTGCTCGGCAAAAGCCGACGGCTCGAACAGCTCCACAGGTCCGATTCCGAAAAATCGGCCGAACACTCCGTTCATCGCCAACAGCACGGCGGCGAGGCCGCCCGTACCTCGAAGAAACTCGCGCCTGGAGACGCCGAGACGCTGGGCTGCCCGGTCAGCCAGGCGCTGGGCCCGGTATTCGACATGGCGTTGGTGGAGAGTCTGAGGAACGGGAAGGAATTCTCCGTTGGATACGTTGCGTGTGGGAATCGGCGTCTCAGACAACGATCCCTTGATGACTGGGCCCGATGTTCCGGTGCGCTGCGGCGGCATCGTGTTCCTCGTAAGGCGAGTGGACTGTCAGATTTTGTGGAATACCGAGCAGGGTGTCAAGCCGACTTGCGCTGAAGAATGATAGGCGATGTTACCGGGAAGCCCGTTTGGACTCGCCCGCGGGTTGCAGAGATGAAATGGCAACGACCACGTCCTGCGCGGGATCCCCCCCCTGATCCCTTCCGTCTCGACCCACACTGTACAAGAGCCGCCTCTCTTGATTGACCAGCATGGGGAATCCGGTAAACGGGTCATAATACGCCTGTCCGGCCTTGGCAAGACGCGTCATGACGTCTCCTTCCTGAGGCCCCCGGCGAACCCAGACTTGGAGGCTGGCCAGCCGCAATTGCGCATCGGTTTCCACCATACGGCCGACGTACGGTTCCCAGGAGGGCAATGGGTCGATTCCGACGATGTGCTCGAGGGGGTTGGCCCAGTAATCAACGATGCTCGTGGCGGAAGTTCTGACAAACTGCGAACGCTTGGGAAGATTCACGTACCGTCCCTCGGCAACGGCTTTATTGGCAGCTTCATAGTAGTCCGCATAGGCGTTCGCGCGCCGCTGCACCGGCAGAGGCATGGCAGCCGCCATCGACAGGTAGAGCGGATGGTCCTCCTGGGCATACTGCTCCAGGTCGGCCGGAACGCGTCCTGTGGCCCACACAAACTGGCTTTGCATCGGCCATCGAACGGACAATTCCAGTTGATCGAGCGGGCGCACGATCTTCGACAGGCGGTTGATCACCGTCGCATCCGCCTCGGGACGGGTCAAGACCGACGAGGCCAGCCTCACGTCATCCTGCACCGCCCCGACGGCCAACATCTTCATCATGAGCGTCTTGGATTGCCCCAATACCGTTCGCCATGACTCCATGTCTTTCTCCAGTCTCGTCACCCCCGATCCGACATCCTGATTGAAGCCCTCCATGAGATACAATCGGTGGGTCAGAAGAATGTGCGCACAGTTGGGACTGAGGATCTGCCCGAATCCCCAATCGTCAAAGGGCATCCCCATGAATTGTTGATATCGAGAGAGTGCCGTGGCCTCTTTGGCCAGAAGCGATCGGAATACATCCGACCCTGCCTTCGCTTGAGCGACCGGATTGGCGCTCTTGAACCAGCCGCCGACGACACTTGACGGCGAGGAGCCACCGGAAGCCGAGGGCGTGACATCCTGCTCCGACGCACAGACTTGGGATTGGAAGACATCTTGTTCGCCCGGCTTACGCTCATATCCGGCTTTCAGCGGATCACCGTCTGATGGAGTATCGAATCCCAGGAGCAGAAGAAACCCGTTATTCTTGGGGTCGGTGATCGTCCGCTGCGGACCCGCCGTGAGCGCCTGATAGCGCGGCGTTGGGGCCTCTTCCATCGCGATCCATGAGACGGCGAGCAGTCCCACGCCGAGCGCAAGGACGACTACACCGAATATCCCGAGGCTGAGGCACAACACGGCGAAAGCTCTGGTCGTCGAAAAGCTGGAACCGATGAGGGATACCACGGTGAACCGAAGTCGGCTCAAGCGGGCGGACCAACGCGGCCCGGATCTCGGTGGAGTTGTCCGTTCCATCGTGTGGATGGGCTGGCTTTGACCGGTGCTTCCGAAGAGCGCATCAACAGCGGCCGCAACCGGTGAGCGGCCCGGTTCTTCAACGGAGGGGACCGATTCGGACCGAAGCAGCGGGGTCACTGGTGTCTGGTCCACTGACGGCTCAAGGACGATCGCGTCACTGGCTTGCGCCCACTCCGGTCTCATGTCTTGGGGCGGCGGGACTACTTCTTCCACGACAGGTGCCGGAAGGACGGCGGCCACGGCTTCATCCGATCCAGGGGCTTCCCATCCCCGCGATAACTCGGAAACCGGTTCGATGAGTGATTCCGCCTCCGCCGCGGCTCGCGGAGGTTCGGTCACAACGGCCGGCGGAGCTTCCCATTTCTTCTTTTCGATGGTCGGACGATGATGTTGGACCGCGACCTCTCCGGTGCTCCATCGGGGGTCCATGTCGCTTGAGGGCATCATGGACTCGCTCGTCACATCCGTGATGGGAGCATCCGGCGCCGTGCTATTGAGGAGCGCGTCCGGAACAGGAGCCGGATCGGAAGCATCAGGACTTGTTTCATTGCCGGAGGCAAGTCGGAATTCCGGGGGAGTCATTGACGGAGCGGCATCGGATTGGGCCGGGTCCAACGGAACACGACTCATATCTTGCGCCTCTACGATCGGATCGCCGATTGCCGCAGAGGATGCAAGGGAGTCCGTATCCATCGAACTTAGAGTCCGAAGTTCCTCGACCGGACGAGATTCGTCACGCTCCGGACTCGACGGGAAGCTCGTCGACGGGGTCTCAAGGGGCTCCGGATCCGTGCTCGGCCAAAGTGCATCGCTCGACGGCGGCAAGGGATGAGGTGCCGGTTCGATCGAAAACTCCGGCGGTGGCTCGGGCACGGAAAGTTCGACTGCATGGCCACCGGCATGCGACGCTGGCGGCTCCTCGGAACTCTCCGACGATTCGCGCTGCTGCAACAGTGGCAGACTGTCCGGCATGGAGGGCGACGTCAATTCGGATTCTTTCGCCATATCCGGAGTGCTGGGCGCCGTCGTGCCGGCTGCAATCTTCCAGGCGGAATCGAAGATGGCATTCCAGGAAAAAGACAGGGGGGACGATGGCGTCGGAGTGGGCGAAGATTCAGTTTTGGATTCGGCTGGTTGAACGGTCGTCTCGGCTGCTGCCAAGTCTCGTTGCTCGATGGGATCACGATACTCATCAGAAGGAGGAAGCAAAACCGATGACGATTCGATGGGTACGGCCGGCGGCAAGGCCGGTTCGGATTCTGGAAGCACCGGCTCGTCGAACGATGACTCCGTCACGACCAGCTCGTCGGCAACAGGGGGAGGTTCCGGCTCGACAATTTGAAGACCCGCATCCGCCACGTGCTCCCAAGGCATCCGTGACAGCAACGTCTCAGGCTCGGGCATGGACGCATCGATCGAAGCCGCCGAATCTGTGAGATCGTAAACGGACTCCGGAGCGGAGAGGCTTGCCTGGGCAAATCCATGATCCGACTCATCGAGAGGTGCCATCGGGAGCGATGACGCTTCAGGCAGCCGGTCCGACGTCGTCAGTGATTCGTCGACGACTGCCTCATCCGCGGCGAGGTCGTCCATTGGCGTCACGCTCCAGCCGGAAGCGATGTCCGGGGTCTGAATTGGAACCGCGACTGGTGCAGGCGGCGATAATTCGCTCTCGGCGATGTGCTCACCCACATCAGCCACGCGAGGCTCAGGGATTGAGGCAGCCGGATGATCGTCGAGAACCGGAGGATCAAACGGCGATCCTGCGGCTGAAGAAGCCGGCGCGACAGGCTCCTCCAGGTGTTCCCACGGCATGACTTCCACTGAAGAATCCGTTCTATCCGAGAAGGTCGCCGTCTCGACCCGCGAGATCTCTTCTCCGCCGCGCGGCGGCTCGACTTCACGAGGCTGCCGTCGAAATTCGCCGGTCTGGATGTCAAATGAGGAGGCGAACTGAAACGCCACGAGGCTGGCCGGGGCCAGCTCCCTGATTCTTCCATAGAGCTGTGAGGGTTTCTGGGGGTGGTCAGGATCGGGATCTTCCAAGAGAATTTCGACTGCTTTGCCCAGTTCGGCCACGGCCGCCATGGCATCCCCTTTCTCCTCGTACACGTGCGCGAGGAGTTCAAGAAAGGGTATGCATCGAGGACCCGCGGCGAGATATTCCCTTAGAAGCGATTCCGCCAACCAGTAATCCTGTCGGCCGATCGCCTCGTTCGCCAAGGATTCGAACGCTTCTCTCGCCGTCACCAGGCTGCCCAGTCGGAGGTGCAACGTGGCAAAGAGTCGGCGCGCCTCCATATTCTGAGGATCGAGCGCCAGCAGTTCCTTGAGCGAGGCGGACGACCGGCCGTACTTGCCGGCGTTCATGTGGGTGATGGCTTCTTCGAGGAGAGCGCTTTTCTTGCTATACCCGACGACGCCCTTGATCCCCTTAGCCGCGGGTTTCTTATCGGTTTTGTGTGACGTTCGTTTGTCGGTCCGCACGTTTCAACCTTAGCAGATGATGGCTTGCGCGCAGCGGTTCTTGCGTGTGATCGGGCCGCCGCTCGATCACGCAATGGGAACATGCCCGTTGGGAGTGTGGAACCGGATTGGCTTGTGCAATCCTGATGCCATTGTGGTGCGAATATCAGCAAGGATGTGCCTTTAATTCCAGTCAGTTAGGCTGGTCATGTTCTCGCGGTTTCTCATTTTTCTTCCAAAAATGCACATCTCAGTCGAGAATGACCGAGAATCGTTAGACCCTTAGCCATGCAGGTGGCACCCTTCGCACCACGCGGTACTCGTGAACAGTTCTGCCAAAGACGCACCGTTGATGGTTGTGTCACACGGATACATATGGTAGCGTCATACGATTAACCGCTTCCTGAGTGCCATGCTTGAACTGGGTCAATTGCGAGAAACCTATGCGATTCCGCGTTTTTTCATGGTTTACGGTCTTGCGAGGAGCCATCGCTCTCGCGCCGTTGTTCACGTGCGACACCTTCCTGCCACCTACCGCTAGCGCAGAGACCGCGCCATCTTCCTCCGGCCGAGTCAGTCTGGATTTCAACGAAGTCGAATTACCCGTGTTCGTACGGTTTATCAGCGAACTCACGGGAAAGAATTTCGTTCTCGACGATAACGTCAAGAAGGCGGGCGGTAAAATCACCGTCTTCTCTCCGACCAAGGTGAACCAGGAACAAGCGTACAACCTCTTTGTTTCCGCCTTGGAGGTCAGCCGGCTGGCTGTCGTTCCAAAAGGCTCCGTCTATCAGATTGTCCCGATGGGAGAATTGCCGCCCGAGCGAGGCGTCTTCGTCTACAGGCTGAAGCATGCCAATGCGACGGACCTGGCCGCTGTGTTGACCAACCTGGTAGCCCGATCTCAAACGGTAGCTCAAATCGCGCCGGGCACCAGACCGCCCATCAGACCGTTGACGGAATTTGAGGCGCCGGTCCAGGTCTTCGCGGACAAGGCGACCAATGCGATCATCATCAGTTCGACCAAGGCTGCTTACAGCAAGCTTCAATCGGTTATCCGTGACTTGGACAGCCGGCGCAAACAAGTCTTTGTGGAAGCCGTGATCCTTGAGGTCCAGGTCGACCGTCTCAAACAGATCGGAACCGATCCTGTTCAATTGATCGGCGTGGGAAAAAGCGGAAACGTTCAAGGCATCGTCGGAGTCAACACGGCTCCGGAGAACCTCTCCTCGATCGCGCAAACCATTCTAGGCTTGGGCGCAGACGCATCGACCGGGGGAGCGGTGTCGGTATTGAACTCCATCAACGTTCGGGCGTTTCTGCAGGTGCTCATGAACCTCACCGACACGAACATCCTGTCCACGCCGCAGGTGCTGGCCGCGGATAATCAGAAGGCCAAGATTGTTGTCGGAGAAAATCGGCCTTTTCCCACAGGGCAGGCACAAGGCATCACGGGCGGCACCCTCGTCACGATCGAACGCAAAGACGTCGGCGTCACGCTGGAGTTGACCCCACAAGTGCTGGAAGACGACATGATCCGCCTGGAGATCAAGCAGGAGATCACGGCCATCGCGGAAAACGTGGCCCAGACGATCGGAAGCGGCACCTCGAGCGTACCCGTCGGACCCACCACCACCAAGCGCTCCATGGAAACGACGACGGTGGCCAAAGATCAACAGACCCTGGTCGTCGGAGGACTCGTACGGGACAATATCGTCATCAGCGAGCGGAAGATACCGATGCTCGGCGACATTCCCTATCTGGGCTGGCTGTTCAAATTTCAGAGCCGCGCGACCGAAAAACTCAACTTGCTGGTCTTTCTGACACCCACCCTCGTCAGAGATGAAGTCGATATGGTCGACCTGAATGCGAGGAAGGCGACCGAACTCAGCACGTTCCAGCGTGAGAACCGGATCGAGGAACCGACGAGATTGAAGCAGGAAGTCCTGGAGAAACTCGAACGTCAGGGCATACCGACTCGACCGCTTCCTCCCTCCTCCGGCAATTCCCACACGGGTGATGCGCCGCCTGTAAGACCCGAGTGATGCACCCGGAGCCCTGCCCTCCTTTCTTCCGAAGTTGAACCTCTCGTATCGGCGCGCCATCATTGGAGACGAAGATGCGAGAAGCTGAATCGTCAAGGATCGCGGCAATCCAGGGATATCTTGTCCGCAAGTTTCCCGGATGGACGGTCGATCATCATCAGGAAACGACGGACACGAAGCTGGAAGTGTTCACGATCATTGGCGGTCCGACGAGCCAGACTTTCAAGGTCAAGTTCGCGGGGGACTTCCTCGAGGAATGTGACCCCCCGCAGATCGAACAGATCCTGGAACAATGGCAGGTCGGTGATTTTCTCAAGCTCTCCGGATTCTGGCCCATCTTGGTCACACGAGCCGGGCTCCACAGTCTGCGGTGATCGATCGCCCCTCTTGATTAGACTCTTGAGAACAGGTAGCTTCCTTCGTGCTCTGCGAAAGCGGGAGGGAGAAGTGATGCAGCTATTTCTCCTCTGGATTATGGCGCTGCTTGTCTGGCCCCATGATGCCTCGGCATGGGAAAGTCTCGGGCACGAGGCAATTGCCGACGCCGCGCAAGAGCATCTTTCGCCTGAGACGGCGAAATCCATCGCGCAGATCCTCGGCCATGGCGCCACGCTCCCCCCACATGCCTTGGCCAAAGCCTCTACCTGGCCGGACCAGATACGGGACCTCCAACGACACGGAACTGCCGCATCCAAACTGGACGAGCACGGGGTGAAAGAAGCCCAGGCGTTCAATGCTGCGTTTCCCGACAATGCCCAATGGCATTTCGTCAATCTGCCGCTGGGGAGTGCACATTATCCCGATGACGCGGATCTCGACGATCTCCTCACGCCGTTTACGAGTCCTCATGACGTCGTGCAGATGCTCAATGTGTGTATTGAAACACTTGAAACGGTCGGCGAAGTGACTCCCTGGACAAAGACCCAGGCGCTTCGCTGGCTCATCCATCTCGTTGGGGACGTCCATCAGCCCCTTCATGTTGCGACCGGTTATTATCGAACCACGCATCAGGATCTGCCGAACCCTGTCCTGATTGAGAATCCTCATGATGCCGGCCGAGTCGGCGTGCTCGGTGATCGCGGCGGGAACGATTTGCTGTTCAGCGATTCAGCGAGGGACAACCTGCACGCATTATGGGATAGCTGTCTCGTCAAGGCCTTGGCCGGCATCGGCGCCTGCGGAAAGGCCCCTACCGCGGAGGATGCTGCACGACTCGTTCACCGCATTATCCAACGCATGAAGTTGGCCTCCTCCTTCGACTATCGTTCATCGGGTGAGCATTTCAGCTGGGCGGCACATTGGGCAACGGATTCACTCAAGACGGCACGCGAGTCGAAGGCATATGCGTTTGTGCGCCGAAATGGGATCGTGCGAGACAGTCATATGGCGGACGCGTCGATCCGCATGACGATTGACGCTCCTCCCACGAAAACCGAATACAGCACGAACCATGAGCCTGTCGTCGAGACCCAATTGACGAAGGCGGCCGTGCGACTGGCCGACCTCTTGAATCATCTCGCCTGGAAGCCCTAAACGGTCCTCCCTCCAAGAATAATGGGGACTATCCGGAGATCATGCCGCTCGGGCTTGCAGTCGAGCGTCGTACCGGATCCATTCAGGATGGCACCCGCGTGACAGCGGAACTCAACAAAAGTGGGAGCGTGATCGATCTGCACCCCGCATCGGGTCCCGGATCCAAACAGTGATGTGCTGACGAGGGGGACAGAGCCACTTCCATCCCCCTCGGCCTCCAACCCCTCCTTTGTAAAGCCAAGCAGAGCATCCGCAGACGCACGACGCAGATTGACGGGAAGTCGACGGCGCTGTCCCGGTAAAGACAACGTCTCTTAAACTCTCAGATCTATACGTGCATGCCAGTTTGTGAAGAAGAGGCCAATTTGTGTCGAAAACTCGGCTCCAATTTGCCGATCTGTCCCGTACCTGACAGATCGGAATACCCATTGTTTTTAAGAAGATCGGATACACTGTGCCATCACCGTCGACCTGCCCCATTTTCCAGACAGAACAGCCAGACTCTGCTAAATTTAAACGGTGTGATTGATCGAGACCCGACTCATGCCCCACCGTAGGCTGAAAATCACGATGCTCCTGAGTGTGCTCGTGCTGTGCATCGCGCCGTATCTGTTTCAAGTCCTGACCTCCGATGCCTTCCAGCTTTCTCCCGTTCCTTATGTGGTCATAGTTGACGTCGAACCATCCGACCCGACACACGACCAGTACTGGAATACTGTAGATCCGAGCTTTGCACACAGTGCTCTCCTCGAATACCGGCACCCTGGCAGTACAGTGGGCGGTGAACGGCACGTCCCTTTTTTCTTCTTCGCCCGCTTGGGCGGCACTGTCATTTCCCGCCCCCCTCCACTCGCCTAGCACCTTACGTTCCACGCAGCCACGGCACATGGCGGTGGACCTGAATTTCACCGCTCCATCCCTGAACGGATGGTTCATACATAACTCAGCATGAATCTGGAACGCGCGGACAACGCTCCGGTAGGAGGTATTCGGTGAGTACAAGATCAAGATCTTCTGAGTCGACTGTTCATCTCAAGAAAACGCATGCGTTGCTGGATCGACGCGATGCGGAACGCGCACCACTCAATTATCGAGTCACATACACCACAGACAATGGGTCACAGGTCGCCAGCGGAGAAGGGATTGTGCGTGAACTGTCCAAAACTGGCTGCAAAATCCTCAGCACGGATCCTCTCTCTGTCGGTGTCAGACTCACTCTGTTTCTCGATTTTCAAGATGGTAAATCCCCGTTGTGTCTCGTCGGGGCAAAAGTCTGCTGGGTAGAGGGCAACCACTTTGGCGTCAAATTCCCCACCGCGACCCCGGAGGAACGCCAACGACTGCAACACGTAATATTGAAACATCTGACGCGCTCAGGGTCGCCTCAACAACGGACAGCCTTTCGCATCACATGATCGCCACTAAGAATTGACCGCCAGCGGAGCCGAGACGGCCATATGACCAAGATTCTCGTCATCGATGATGATTCTCGAGACCGAGAGCTGCTCGCCACTGTCTTGGAGGAGCGGGGCTATGAAGTCATTTTGGCAGATAGTGGAGGAACCGGGTTGATGTTGTGCCACCGGCGAGATCCTGATGCGGTCGTGCTGGATCTTCACATGCCTGGAATAGACGGTCATCACCTACTGCGCCAATTGCAAACACTGCATCCGTCCCTACCGGTCGTCGTTTTCAGTGGGTGCGGCCCGGGCGAGGTGGAACAAGACGTCTTGAACCACGGCGCCACGGCCTTTATCCAAAAGGCCTTTTCGCTGGATCAATTCGGGTTGGCCTTGCAAGAGGTCCTGCCGGCCCCCAGCAAACGTGACAGCTGAACCATCGCCATGCGGCAGCCGCGCCTTCCTCTCCCTGGGCTCCATCTAACGCCTAGCCCGATACTGATCTAGGTTCGAGCAATGGCTCCTCTACATGTCCGTACCTCCTATCATGTCTCAACACGTGGCCGCCAGCGTACGCATGAATGATTGGTTATATTAAAGTGCTCGGGAAACTGAAAAAGAACCCCTAGTTCCTCTTGGATCATGGACGATCGGCAGCCGCATGATTGAATCATCATTTTGTTTCCTTCCCGGCGTGGGGCCACGGAGCGAACCTCGATTGTGGGAAGACGGCATCACCACGTGGGCTGCATTCCTGGCACGCGACTCAATTCAGGGAATTGGTCGGACCCGTAAGGCGCTCTATAATGACTCGCTGTCTCAGGCCCAGGATCACCGAGCCATAGAGGATGCGCGATACTTTGGAGCGGCGCTCCATCAGCGTGATCATTGGCGACTGTATGATTGGCTGCGTTCCCGCGCCCTTTATCTCGACATTGAAACCGATTCGTTTGGTCAGATTACGGTCGTTGGTTTGTATGGACGAGGCCAATTTACCGCATTGGTCCGTGGCGAATCGTTGGACCGCCGGCGTCTCTTCGACGAATTCCTCCACTACGATCTGCTGGTGACGTTCTGTGGCGGCACCTTTGACCTGCCGAAGTTGTTAGCGTCGTATCCCAGTCTCCCGCTCGATCATCCGCATATCGATCTCTGCTTTCTGGGTAAACGGTTGGGCTACCGTGGCGGCCTCAAAAGCCATTGAGGCACAGCTGGGGATCAGCCGAGCCAGTACGGTACAAGGACTCGATGGGAGCGATGCGGTTGTACTCTGGAATCGCTGGAGGCACCGCCGCGACTCTGACGCCAGAGAGCGACTCGTGGCATACAATCGAGCTGATTGTGTGAATTTGGAGCCGTTGGCGGAGAGGTTCTACGCGTCTATGGCGGGCCTAGTACTGAGAGATGTCTTGCTGAAACATAGCGGAGGAAGCGCTCCCTGAACTACCCCCCTCTTCAACGGTAAGCTCTGTGGGTGATTGGGCAAATTGCCTTCGCGAGGACACCTTGTCCTGCGACATCGCAAGCGTCTCCACCATAATCTTAAGAATCCAGACTTTTATCGGACTCCCCCACTGGCTCTGTCCTTGCACTACCTGGTCGCCAACGTCCTACCTGGACGACATTCACACGGACGCCGGTAACTATTTTCATGAGGGTAGAGCTCCGGAAATGTCTCATTAGATGAAAGGAGAATTATGCGTACATTGATGTGTGCATTCGCATTGGTCGCTTCACTGGGAGTGGCCATTCCCACGATGGCTGGAGAAACATCCGCCACGATGGAGAAGATGAAGGGGGAAACAAAAGCGCTCGGCGAAGAGGCCAAGGGGCAAACGAAGGGTGCGGTGGAGGACCTCAAGGGAAACAAGACGAAAGCAGAAATGGAGCGGGCGAAAGGGTCGGCGAAAGGTGACATGGAACGGGCCAAAGGAAAAGTCAATGAAACGATCGAGAAATCCAAGTAGTGCGATGGGGTGAGTGACGCACCGGTCAGAGACACTCTCTGACCGGGTTCCCTCCTTAATTAAGTGAGTTTCTTCCCGCCTCATTTCCTTCAGGAACGAATCGTGAGGGGCATGAGGGCCTCGCAGGGGGAGGTCTATTCCAGGTGGAGCCAGAGATCCAAGCCCCAGTGACATGACAACCTGTCTATCAAGGACACTTTGTCTATGACATGTTCCCGGCAGTGATGCATAACTGTCCGGTGAATCACCGATTGCGAGTCTGCATCGTTGGCGCCGCCCTTGCAGATTGCCTCGCCCAGCGGTTCATCTTGCTGGCGTTAAGAAGTGAAGAGGGGGTGCGCACGGATGGCACGGAAACTCGAAACCGCACATATCTCCTTCGGTCTGGTGACTATCCCGGTCGGGATCTACTCGGCTATCGACGAACAGGACATTCACTTCAATCAACTCCACGCGCCCTGTGGCAGCCGGATCAAGCAACAGCGATTCTGCCCCGTCTGTAATCGAGACGTCGGCTATGATGAACTGGTAAAGGGTTACGAAGTGGAGAAGGAGCACTATATCCGCATCACGCAGGAGGAACTCGATACGCTCCAAGCCGCCGAATCCGATGCCATGCAAATTTTGGAGTTCGTACCGCTCACGGCCGTCGATCCCATTTATTTCGAAAGCACCTACTACCTCGGGTCCGAAAAGCATGGAGAGAAGGCCTATCAGCTCCTGACTCAGGCCATGGAACAGATGGAGCGGGTCGCCCTGGCGAAATTCGTCTGGCGAGGCAAAGATAGCCTCTATGTGATCCGCGCCGTCCAAGGCCGTCTCCTTCTACATCGGATGCATTACCAGGACGAAATCCGCGAGTTCGAACATGCGCCCAAAAGCGATCAGAAGCCCGGCGCCGGCGAGCTGAAGCTGGCCACTCAACTGATCGAATCGATTTCCAACGACACGTTTGATGCGCCGGCCTACCATGACGAATATCGGAAACGGGTGATCGAGTTGATCGAGGAGAAGGCGAAAGGAAAGACGCTCAAGGTCTCGCCCAATTCCGCGCCACACGCGACCGAGGTGGTGGATCTGATGCAGCGACTCAAGGAGAGCGTGGCGCAGTCGGTGCAGAAAAAGACGGCTCGATCACGCGCCTTGCCGGCCCAGGGGGCTCGGACCTCCGTCAAAAAGGCCGCCGCCGGGAGACGATGAGCGGCGACTATTCGCCAGCCGACCTCTGCCGCATCCTGGGTCTCACTGATGCTCAACTGCGGGCGTGCCTGCGCACCGCCCTCCTCCCTGGGCCTCGAACCACACCGCCCTGCACCTATTCATTTCAAAACCTCGTCCTCCTCCGGACGGCCAAGGGTCTGACCGAGGCGGGCGTCTCCAGCCGGCACATCAGAAAGGTGCTCGAGCGCCTCCTGCCTCAACTCGGCGAGGGGCAGGCCCTCACGAGCTTGAAAATCTATGCCTCCGGCAAGCGGGTCGTCGTCTGGGATGGTGAGTCCCGCTGGCAACCGGATTCCGGTCAATTTGTCCTGAACTTCGACACGGCGCAGATGCTGCCGCCCGTACCGTTGCCCGCCCGACACGACGTCCAGTCCTCACCCTCGGAGGCGGCTCGCCGCTGGTTTGATCGTGCGATCGCCCTCGAACCAGATTCCCCGGAGGAAGCGTATCGGGCTTATGAGGAGGCGCTTCGCTTGTACCCGGGGTTGGTTGACGCGCAGATCAATCTTGGACTGCTGCACCATAACGCGGGGCATCTAGCCGAAGCCGAGGGCTGGTATCGTCGCGCGCTCGAACAAGACCCTACGCGGGCGCTGACCCACTTTAACTTAGGCGTGGTCCTTGAAGATCAACAGAAGCGAAAGGACGCCTTGGCGGCATATGAAGAGGCAGTCAGACTGGCACCGGAGTTTCGCGAGGCGCATTGCAATCTGGCCCAGCTCTACGAAACTCTTGGTCGTCAGCGGGATGCCTTGCGACATTATGCCACGGCCAAACGGCTTCCCGAGAGCCAATGACTCTATGGCTTGAGCGATCGGACTCATTCTCACGAGTAGCCGATAGACTGACCGGGATAGTAGCGTGGCTGTCCGCAGGCTGGATGTTTCTCTCAGCCTGCGGCGACTATTTGTCCATCGGGGGTGCTGATAGCCGATTAGGTGGGTGGCCGTTTACGCTGCCAGCGGAAGCCTTCCGCGAGTCTCTGCGGGAGTTGTTGGAATGGTATAGCGTGACTCAAGACTCAAACGCCGTTTCTCGGCTTCACTCTCTCCGGCCAGGCTATGCGCGAGAACCCAAATCAACGTCGTCATTGTCACCAGTCCGATCATCAGCACCATGTATGCTCCTCCGATTAGTGTATGGTCCAAAAGCCCTAGCTGGCCATGAGTCTCTGTATGGAAAAGTTGCAATGGGGGTGCCATCGAACCCGGATGTCTGTGTAACGCAGAGTCAATGCGGAATTAATGCGGAAGACACATAGAATCCAATTCACACGCGCAAGACGACCCTTTCAAGACCAAAGATTGCACTGCACCCCGACACATGGATGAAATTCCGTGCGCAGTGCCGACCACTTTCTGCCGCCATGCGCTCAATATTGCGCAGCAAGGATGTGCCTTGCGGCCATGATTCGTTCCGAACGACTTGAAGCAGTGGGCCAGCATGCCTAGAATTATCTGCCGGGGATGCACGATCGGCCTATGAACCAGCCGGCGTTCCTAGCGTCGGTGGCGCGGTCTCCACTCTCGGGTCTTGAGCCGCTCGTAGTAATGCTGAAGCACGAGCTGTTCAGGTGCTTGGCTCTCTCTTCGAGCATGCTCTCACACACCTGTACCTGATTTGTCACTGCCGCCAGACCCATTTTCCTTTCCTGAATCGGATTGTTACTGCGAAAAGGTATTAAGGGATTGATCATGTAGGCTCAAGAGTTCGCGGATGCCCTTAGTTTTTCCGGGTGTACGTGATGGGTATTGCCGAAGCGATTTTTCAGCGTCTCGACGATTACGGCGTCCCACCTTGCCGGAAGCACCGTTTCAGCCACACTGTGCCCATGCCGAACTGCCAGCCAACCCGACAAGCCTAACGCCAACGCAGTGGCCAACACGTTCGGCCAAGCGTTCAAGTCCCATTGCAGGGGAGACATGTATTCCCATGTACTGAAAGGATACCAGTACGTGAGGCCCCACCCATGCCCACTGCCGAAGAAATCACAGAGCAAATGCAGGTGAAAGGCGGTTAAGGCCATGAGGGCGACGCGAAGTCGGTCTTTCGCCAACCTGGCTGTCATGACAGCGACGAGTGCAGCCCCCATAACGCCATGAGTAAGCACATGATGCCACTGCCCGTAGGCATCGACACCTGCCAAGAGTGACAGTCCATCGAGGTCGGGGGCTACCCCGGCGTAGGCAACTAAGACACGGTCTCGACGTTCCGAGAGATGTTGGCCGACCAACCAGGACACAATCAGATGACTAGACGGGTGCATAGGGTAACGTCGATGGGCTTTGGATGAAGTGTAGCAGAGGTTAGATGGGTCTTTTCCTGCACTGGTGGCATCATCGAAGGAAAGGCGCCAGGAAGCCAAGCTAAGTACCTGCGTTCTTGACGATCGCGACCCATCGGAGCATCCTGACGCTACATATCTAACACTTTGCCGACGGCCTATTGGACGACGGCCACCGTTATTGTGAGAAAGGCAGTCGAGTATGGCAAATTCTGCCAAGAAGTCTGTTCGCAACCAAATTCCGGCCCTGCCGCTGAACTCAATTGAACTCAATTGGCAATGCAAGGCGAGCTTCGTGCGATGCGATGCTGCGACTAGAGCACCTGTGGCCGTTCAGACGGACTGAGAGCTTCTATGGCTGATGTGCTTGCACTGGGCAGGCTCACCCTCCTGCAATTAAGACAAAGTGCTGTCAAAATCGAAAACTCTTGGGCTTCGCTCCAATGGAACGAGCAATACGCAAAGCAAGGGCATTACCGCCGAGACGTTCCTCTTGCCTCCATCTCAATAGTCTACCGGCCGGCTTCTTTTCTTGTGCAGCCTTCGATCCTCCCATGATGGTATGGGTTGCGGATCCGCCCAGAGCCCTGACCGTGCGTCGCGTGCAGACTGTTCTAATTCCTATAAGGCCAAGTCCTTGGGCGCAAACTTCCGATACCACCAGCACCAGCTATCCTTCACGAGTTCGTTGTTGACGTTTGAGCCATCAGGCAACAGCACATTGGCAATGATGCGGCCGTATTTGTCCATGCCATGAGTGCGTACCGTGACCTCTTTTCCGAACACGAGCGCTGATGCAGCCTGCTTGGCCCTGTCCCGTACGCCTGGCCTTTTTCGGGACAATCGATCCCACGCAGTCTGATTCGCTCCGCTTGCTGACGGTGCATGACTTCGATGGTGTCGCCGTCGAGGACGAAGACAACAAAGAAGAGAGGCTCACCAGCTGCAGAAGGACCCGCCAAAACCCAGGACGGAAAGAATCCAAACCAACCATATGCCCTGTCATTCCCCTCAGGTTTCCCCAGGAATAGGATCATCTAATTGTGTTTGGACGCTTCGTGGATCACTTCAACAAGATTCCTCATGAGCGGATCGCCAGTTCTCGCCGCCACTGTTTCATAACCTTCAGTTCGTACCAAGCGAGAATAAAAGTCGATCATCCCACTCAATTCCTTGGGGCCCAATTCGTCGTATCCGTGTTTCATTCCAACGTTGCGACCATACGCAAAGCTTGCAGCCGCGAAAATGATGATTGCTATCCATTCCATGTTTTCTTATTCACCGTCCGGATCATTACGCACTCTTCAAGAGTCTCGCGTTTGCTCAATACTTCGCGAAGATACTTACCACTTCCCAACATGCCACCATGCCACAAGCCGGCGAGATAGCAAAAGAGGCAAACGATGAGGCCACTTCCGACTGCTAGTAGCAATCCCACTGCTTTGACCCCATACGCTATGGACGCTGTCTTGTCATGCGCACTGGATAATTGCGTGCGGTATTCAGACCGTTGACCGGGCACCGCAACAATGGCAATTCAGATGTCACAAGAGAGGATCCCGCTGTACGCAGATGCCGTAGGTCGGCGCGTATTTGAGCGATGCCGAACGTAGTTGCTGGCTGAGGCGCATCACTGCGCCCATTTCACTCCCGAAGACCCAACAGCAGCGTAGCCATTATGGCTTTGATCTCGTGGGGGACGGCTTGGATACACGATCACATTTCGCAGCCAACACAAAGTCGCTCTCCGTGAGGCCTTTCACCTTGTGCGACCAGATTTCGATCTTACACTTCCCCCAGGCGACATAGAGGTCGGGGTGGTGTTTCTCTGCCTCGGCGATCACTCCGATCTTGTTGGCAAACGCGAGTGCCTTTGCAAAATTCATAAATACATATTGGCTCTGCAAGCGACCGTTTCGGTTAATACGCCACCCGCGTGCTAAGTGCTTCAACACGCCCCGGGCTTGTCTCATCGTCAGCGTCGGTACTGTCACGCTATCGTTGCATTTCTTATTGGCGAGTTTCACGGCATTGTCCTTTTCTTGTAGATGAGCCAGGATGGATGAGCACACAGAGCTAAAAGATTGAAACCCGACCCTTTCAATCTTTCGCGTGTCCTCCCCATCACGCTCATCTGCAGGGCCAACTTACCGCCGTCGCTTTCTTGCCGTTATATGGGTGCTATTTCGCCTTCGTGCCAAAAGACAGAGAACGCTCAGTTGACGGCGCGTGCGCTCTTTAACGCTAACCGTCACATCAGTGTCTTCCTGCTGATGCCGCTGAAGGCATGGTCGTGCCGGCGATTCTTATGAGCCTAGATCGTTAGGTATGAGCGGAGGGAAATTCTAGACTCGAGATCGCTTTGTACAGTTCGTCCGCCGCCGCTTCTTTCGTGAGTAAACAGCGGGCGCCAGCCTGTTTCATGGCATTCTGGTTATGGGGATCGGTCCCATTCACCGAAAGTCCGATGACCGCGATTCCCGGGAACTCGGCAACAATACGGGAGGTGGCCTCAATGCCATCCATACCGGGCATATTAATGTCCATGATCACGACGGCCGGCTGCTGCTCGCGAACGAGTCCGATCGCCGTTTCCCCATCGCTCGCTTCGCCGACTAAGGTCACATCAGAATAGGCTTCAAGGATCGTCCGGAGGCCTTGCCGAACCATGACATGATCGTCCACCAAGAGGACGGTGATCTTTTCCGCTTTAGGTGAGCGAGGACGTCGAGCGCTTGCTGGTGGAACTAACTCGGACCTCAGCTCAGGAAACGGAACTTTGACTAATGGCAACGTCAAGACGGCGGTCGTGCCGAGCTTCGGAGCCGACGTGATGACCAGTGCACCGCCAAGCGCGGCCATGCGTTCGCGAATACTCAGAAGTCCAAACCTTGAGGAAGGCAATGCCGCGTCAGTGCTCGAACTGGCCATCATGGGATCGAAGCCTAGGCCTTCATCGGACACTTCGATTTCGAGCCCGTCTACATCCCATTCCATGCGGACACGGGCCGCATCGGTGCCAGCATGCTTCCGCACATTTATCAATAGCTCTCGGACCGACTGGAACAAAAGAATCGCTTGATCTTCGGGGAGGGCCAATTCCTCTTCGGCGAGAATCACCGTAATCTCCATATCATACCGACGCATATATTCGGCAAGCCATTTGAGACTAGCCGCAAGACCGTGCTCCCGTAGAATTGGAGGACTGAGTTCCGTGACCAAGCTGCGCGTATACTGAAGAGCATTCATGAGCACCTCGTCAGTCGCATTGAGGACCGCCAGGCAGGCCGTATTGTCCATCGACAGGCGTTTGCCCTGCGCGAGCTTCAATTTGCCGAGGACTAACAGTTGTTGCAGGTGGTCATGCAGTTCGGCCGCGAGCTTTTTCCGCTCCCGTTGTTCGGCCAGATTCAGTTGAGTCGCCAGGCTTCGAAGTTGATCCCGCGACCGCTCCAACTCTACGGTACGCTGCGAGACGAGCCGCTCGAGCTTGCTCAAATCTCGCACAATTTTCGAGGCACCAATCACCTGTCCCGACTCATCCCTCACCGGCGAGATGCTGAGCGAGACCGGAATGAGCTGGCCATCCTTGCGTCGTCGAATGGTTTCGTAGTGCTCGATGCGCCGGCCCTCCCGGATCGCACCTAAAATGAATGCCTCTTCATGGTGACGATCGGGGGGAATGATCAGAAGAATTGACTGGCTGATCATTTCGATAGCGGTATAGCCAAACACTCGTTCAGCCGCCGGATTCCAACTCGTGACGATACCGTCTAGGGTCTTGCTTACGATGGGGTCGTCGGACGAGGTGACGATGGCGGCGAGGTAGGCGTTAGCCCGAGCAGACTGCTGTTGTTTGGTAATATTGCGCGCCACTTTCGACGCCCCCACGATCGTGCCATCCACGATGACGGGAGACACGGTGAGCGCCACATCGACGAAGGTGCCGTCCTTACGGCGCCGAACCGTGTGATAATGCTCGAGCCGTTTCCCCGAGCGAATGGCGTCCAAGATGTGATCCTCCTCGGACTGCCGATCATCGGGTATGAGTCGTCGTATGGACTGTCCCAGCATCTCGGTGGCGGTATAACCAAAGAGTCGTTCGGCGCCGTGGTTCCACGTCGTCACCAAGCCGGTAAGAGTCTTGGTGATAATCGCATCATCGGAACTTGTAACGACGGCGGCCAAATATGCCTGCGTATGCGCGGCTCGCTCTTCGGTCGTCACCTGTCGTTCAATCGAGGACAGACCGATAATCTGACCGCTTGCATCGCACACCGGAGACATGGTTAGTAGAACCGATATTTCACTGCCATCGTTTCGCCGGCGGACCATATGATAATGCTCAATCCGTTCACCGCGAAGTAACGTCGCCACGACCCGTTGATATTCATCGAGGTGTTCTTCCGGAACCAGACGCAGGATGGACTGGCCGATCATCTCTTCGGCGCCGTATCCATACTGACGCTCGGCCTCCGTGTGCCAGCTCGTGATGTTGCCAGTTACCGTTATGAGAATGATGGGATCTCCGGTAGACGCGGTGGAGAGCAAGACCCCACGATCTGAGGTCTGTGGAGCGGATTCGTTGGGCATGTGAGGGGATTCCAAACAGTGTCTACTAAAGACCCAACATATCAGCTTCGCGTGGGTCTCTCAGCTAGGGACATTCCGAGTCTCTTTATCCAAGATGCACCGCTTTTTATTTTGATGTCTAGCGACCAACCTGCTTCGCCCACCACCTCAATGCCGGGATAGGCCGTCAGGATGTGGCGAAAGCTATCGGAGGAGGCGAAGAGAATCGACCGAGGCCCCGGCGAGACAGATCAGGTCCAGTAATGCAGATCGTCAAGGAGCTGTCGGCCAGCTTTCGTGATCTGCACCATGTCCCTTCTAGTATCCAAATCTATGAAAACTCGCTGAAGTGAAGTCGTCCATTGAGACGGCCTTGCCGCAATCGCTTCCAGGCATGGGATGGAAAAAGAAGGTCCTCGCAAAAATGCAGGGCCGCGGCTCATTTTTGCTTCGCGATGATTTTGTACTTGATCTGCTCGTACGTTGCCCGCGGAAGGATCTGCTTTTGAACTAATTCATCTTTACGGGTATAAGGCCGGCCTTTAATGATCTTCTCGGAGTAAGCATCACCGATACCAGGCAGTGCTTTAAGCTGCTCGGCCGTCGCCGTGTTGATATCGAGCAGATCAGCCTCGGCCGCCCCTTTTTCTGCAGCAGCAGTGGCATAAGGAGGGAGAGCAATTGGCACGAGAGGAAGGAGCAGGAGCACGAACACAACAAGCGTCGAAACGAGTCTGGCCTTCATATGTCACTCCCTAAAGCATGACACGTGGAGAAGCGATTCGACATGAAGCAACCATGCCGTTAGCGTCTATACGAAAGTCAGAAGGAAAAAGCGTAGGCTCCTGAGTGGACAATGTCAAATAGGCACAACCTATCCAGACCGATCCCGGTTACTTCCCCTTCCATAGCGCATTGATGGAATGCGCCCAGTGGGATATTGTCATGGGGATCCGACACGCTGCCAATGGATTTTCGCAGCTGAGGCATCAGCGCCCATGATCGAACTGATAATTTTTGATTGTGATGGCGTGCTCATCGATAGCGAAATTATCGCGAAGCGAATCGAATCAGAAGAACTCGCTCGATTCGGGTGCACAATCACCAGTGAAGAGATCATGGACCGCTTTATGGGCTCAATCGACAACTGGAAGCTGCCGCACCCGACCAACCACAGCCCGCTCCCTGGGTCTTCTGTGATGGACAGGGAACGCCGCTGCATCAGAACGCGGTGCGTCTTCAGTTCTTTCGGCTCTTGAAGGGGGCTGGCGTGCGACAGGTCCGCTTCCATGACTTGCGCCACACCTTTGCGTCTTTACTGCTGCAGAACGGAGAGAGCCCGGTCTATGTGAAGGATCAGATGGGGCACAGCTCAATCCAAGTCACGGTAGACCTGTACGGCCATCTCATCCCAGGCGGGAACCAGCAGGCCGTCGATCCACTGGATACCCCGATGGAATACGCCACCTGCAAGCCCGAGTCTGCAACCTCGGCGCAACCAGCGCAGACCAACCATGGGCCTGTCTCGTCAGATCGTATGCGTAATCCAGCAGTTAGGAGAGGGGCGTATGGGGTGGATGACGGGTTTCGAACCCGCGACCTCCGGATCCACAATCCGGCGCTCTAACCAACTGAGCTACACCCACCGTACGGGGTCGGCACAGACAAGAATTTCAACAGCGGAACCCGATCTTAACAAAGACGGACAAAATCACGCAACCGTCCCCGTTCAACTCCGTCGATCGAACGCAGCCTGCATCTCTGCCAGGATGGCGCTTGCGGCGGCGGCGGGATCCGATGCCGCCCTGATCGGTCGCCCGACCACCAGATAATCGGCACCGGCGGCAATGGTCTGAGACGGAGTCGTCGCGCGGGCATGGTCGTCGGTGTCTTTGCCCGCCGGGCGGACACCGGGGGTGACGATCAGAAACCGGGGCCCGACCTTCGGACGGAGCACGCCCGGTTCTTCTCCCGACGCCACGACGCCATCGCATCCCGTTTCGGAAGCAAGCAGCGCCCGGGCCGTCACGAGGTCCTGAACCGAATGTTGTATTCCCATCTCCCTCAAATCATGCGTGTCAAAATTGGTCAGCACCGTGACGGCCAGGAGCTTTAAACTTGAATTGCCCCGTCCCTTCACCGCGGCGGCCAGTGCCTTCCGGTTGGCATGAACGGTCAGGAATTCGACTCCCATGGCGGCCACCCGTTCTGTCGCCCGACGGACGGTCTCTTCGATATCGAGGAATTTGAGATCGAGAAAGACTCGTTTCCCTCGCTCGATCAACCGCTGGACCATGCTCGGACCTGCGGCCGTATAGAGCTCTAATCCGACCTTCACGAAGGTGATCTGATTCTGAACCTGGTCCATGAGTCGCTCCGCTTCGGCTGCGGACGGCACGTCGAGCGCCAGGATCAGTCTGTCATGTGCAAGGATTTTCGACACAGGTCCCTCCTCTGCAGCCAACGTACGCTCTTGACCATGCGGCGAGTCTTATGGTACAAATCCGCTCTTTTTAAAAGGAGTGCACGTCATGCCGGTGATCCACAAATCGACCATTCGCCGAGCGCGGCAAGCCGAAAAACGGCGCGCGCGGAACCATGCCGCCCTGAGCATCGTGAAAGGACTCGTGAAGAAAGTCCAGACCGCCGTGGCCGAGAAGAAGGCTGAGGACGCCAAATCCTCGTTGCGGGCAGCCGAAGCAGCCCTCAGCAAGGCGGTGACCAAGGGCATATTGAAAGCCAACACCGCCTCCAGACGAATTTCACGTCTCACGATCCGCGTCAACGCCCTGGGCGCGACCCGCGCGTAACCGTTCGCACGTTCGAAACCGGTTTAGTCCGGCTTCTCTGAGCGAATGCGACCGGTTCCCGCCCCGACACGGTCGGTGGGGCATTCTCTCGCTCCCGACCGCAGAGTTCGAACATCAGTTGATCCATGATCCGTTCCGGTCGACCTGCGCTCCCGCCTTTGAGCGCGTGGTCTGTCTGCTGAAATCGCCGAAACGCATCCGTAAGATGCTGCTCGGAGAACCGTTCGAGGAACGAGCGGACGCCTGACGGATCCATCCGAAACATTCGCGCCACTTCCCCCTGCCGCCCGCCCTGTCGCATGAGGTCTTTGGATTTCCAGAGACGCCGGTACTGCCAGACCAGCGCGCCAAGAATCTTGAGCGGAGCTTCTCCCGATTCCAAGTTCCTCGCCAAGATGGCCAACGCGCGGCCTCGATCTCCCGCGCCGATTGCCGCGGTCAGATCGAATACGGAGGCACCCGGCTCCGTCCCCCTCATCACGGTCACATCCGCCGCCGTCACCGAACGGTTGGATGGCACATACGATGCGAGCTTTTCCAATTCACGCCGGGCGGCATAGAGGGATTCCGCGCACGACTCCTTGAGAAGCTCGATGGCTTCTTCCTCCAGCTTGACGCCGAGCCGCGCCGCTTCGGCCTTGAGCCAGGACAGGTACTGTGATTCCTTGGGAGGAGAGCAATCCACGGCGACGGCGCTCTTTATCAACGCCTGCGTGAATTTCAGCCTGCGGTCCAGCTTCGGCGCGACGAACACCAGGGTCGTGGAATCGTTCGGGCTCTCGAAATAGGGAAGCAAGGCGTCGCCCTCCCTTGCCGGAAGCTTGTCGGCGCCTTTCACGACGACCAGACGGCGGGAAGCGAAGACCGCAGATTCGGATGCGCAGGCGACAATCTCCGCTCCGTCCGCTTCATCTCCATAGAACTGGTTGCTGTTGAACACATCGCCTTGTTCACCGACCACTGCGGCTTTTAGACAGGCCACGGCCTCGTCCCTCAGCAAGTCGTCCTCGCCGATCACCGCATAAATCGAAGCGGGAGTCGTCTGCTGAAGATGCGACGGAACTTGTGCCGGTGAGAGCGATGGCGGCATGACGATAGTCCTTACGGCGCCTTCGATTCAAGTTTGGACGCCGCTTTGGTCAGCTGTCCGGACTCGAGTTGAAGGAGGAACCGCGAGGCCAGATCTTCGGCCAAAAATTGACCCGCCTGTTCAAGGGCGCGGTTTTGAAGCACGCGGTTGAACTGCAGATCCGTGGTGATGAAAAATTCCGACGCGCCTTTTGCCACTTGCACCCAGAGGACGCGCTTCGTCCTCGTCTCTTCGACCTTGACCGCCACCACCACTTCCGTTCGGCTTTCAAACGTGGTCGTCTGATCGAAGCTCAGCGTCGGGACGATGACCGAGAGGATTTGTCCCGTCATCATGAGGTCCGCGGCTTCCGAGTCAGACACGACCTGCGCCCCGCTGCCCGACGCAAATTCATGCCTGATGTAATTGGTAAACCGCGATTCCAAATTCGGCTCGAAGCTTTTGTTCTCCAGCGTCCGGATCACCAGCCGAGGCGGGGGAACCGAGGAGGCGGCGACCGGCGAACCTCCGATCGTGGGGCCGGGGCCTTCCACCCGGAACTGGTATCCGCAGGCCACCGGCAGCACGGCCATCGACAATGCCAGGCCGGTGCGCAGCACCAGCGAGTCGGCGACGGAGACGCGGGCCGGGCTGCGCCGTGAGGCGCCGGCAGGCGATTGTGCGGGTGGGCAGTTCATCAGACGACGAAATTGATCAACTTTTTCTCGACGTACACGACTTTCTTCAGTTCCTTTCCGTCCAACCATTCGGCCGCCCGTGCCCTGGCCAACCCCTCCACGCTCTCGCGCGTGGAGTCGAGAGGCACCTCGATCTTGCCGCGAAGCTTGCCGTTGATCTGAATCGGAATGGTCACCGTGTCGCTGGCGATGAGCGCCGGATCGAACGCCGGCCAAGCCCGCTGCGATACGCTCGGCGCATGACCGAGCAGCGCCCACAACTCTTCGGACAGATGGGGGGCGAACGGAGAAAGCAAGAGGATGAAGGGTTCGATCACGGCCCGAGGCCGCCGCTCGGCCTTCGTCATCTCGTTGGTGAACACCATCATCTGCGAGATCGCCGTATTGAATCGGAGCGCTTCGATGTCTTCGGTCACCTTCTTGATCGTCTGATGCAAGACCCGCTGCTGTTCCATCCCGGGAGGTTCGTCGGTTATGACTTCGGAAACCCGTCCCTCTTCGGTGATCATGAGTCGCCAGACCCGTTCGAGAAAGCGCGTGACCCCTTCCACTCCCCGGGTACTCCACGGCTTCATCGCTTCCAGAGGCCCCATGAACATTTCGTAGAGGCGCACCGCATCGGCGCCGAACTTATCGATGATTTCATCGGGGTTCACCACGTTGCCGCGCGACTTGGACATCTTCTGATTGTCCTCACCGAGGACGATGCCCTGATGAACCAGCTTCTTGAATGGCTCCGGCGTGCTGACGACGCCGATGTCGTACAGCACCTTGTGCCAGAAGCGGGAATATAGGAGATGCAGGACGGCGTGCTCGCTGCCGCCGACATAGAGGTCGACGGGCATCCAATACTTTTCCTTGGCCGGGTCCACGAGGTGCTTCTCATTCTCCGGATCGATGAACCGAAGATAGTACCAGCAGGATCCCGCCCATTGCGGCATGGTATTAGTTTCCCGCGTGGCCGGCTTGCCGCTCGCCGGATCGGTGGTATCGAGCCAGCTCTCCAGATTGGCCAGCGGACTTTCCCCCGTTCCCGACGGTTTGAAATTCTTCGTTTCGGGCAGCCGTAGCGGCAGCTGTTCCTCGGAAATCGGTTGGGGCGTCCCGTCCACCCACACAATCGGGAAGGGCTCGCCCCAGTAACGCTGGCGGGCGAAGAGCCAGTCCCGCAACTTGTAGTTGACCGCCTTCCGGCCTTGGCCGCGCGATTCCAGCCACGCGGTGATCTTTGGGATGGCCTCGACCGGCGATAACCCATCAATCGAACACGAACCGTCCGGTGCGGTCGAGTTGACGACCCGCCCGGCCTCGGTGTCGACATAGGCCGCTTGTTCGACGTTTCCACCGGCAATGACCTCGCGAATCGGGAGCTCATACGTCCTGGCAAAGGCCCAGTCGCGCGCGTCATGGCCCGGCACGGCCATGATCGCACCCGTTCCATAGCCCATCAAGACATAGTCCGCGATCCAAATCGGCAGAGGCTCTCCGTTGACCGGATTGACGGCATAACTTCCGGTGAAGACGCCGGTCTTATCCTTCTGCAGGTCCTGACGCTGCAAATCGCTCTTCTTGGCCGCGGCCTCCCGATAGAGGGTGACGTGGTCGCGCTGTTGTGCAGTCGTCACGGCTCCGACCAAGGGATGCTCCGGAGACAGCACGAGGTAGGTGGCTCCAAACAACGTGTCGGGTCTGGTAGTGAACACACGAAGCGCGCCGTTTGCCCCTGCCAGGCGGAATTCCACTTCCGCGCCGATCGAACGGCCGATCCAATTTTTCTGCATTTCGAGCGTGCTGGCCGGCCATTCCACCAACCGGAGATCATCGAGCAATCGATCGGCATAGGCGGTGATCTTCAGCACCCACTGACGCATGGGCCGCCGCACGACGTCGAACCCTCCGACCTCGCTCTTTCCGTCGACGATTTCCTCGTTCGCCAGCACGGTGCCGAGAGCCGGGCACCAATTGACCGGGACTTCCGCCACATAGGCGAGGCCGCGCGAGAACAGTTGGAGAAAGATCCACTGCGTCCAACGATAATAGTCGGGATCGGTCGTGCTGAGTTCCCGCTCCCAATCGTAGGAGAGGCCGATCCGCTTCATCTGCCGCTTGAACGTCGCGATGTTTTCGGCCGTCGTAATGGCCGGATGGATACCCGTCTTGACGGCATATTGCTCGGCAGGCAAGCCGAACGCGTCCCATCCCATCGGATGCAACACGTTGAAGCCTCTCATTCGCTTATAGCGGGAGACGATGTCGGTCGCCGTGTAGCCTTCGAGATGGCCGACGTGAAGTCCCGATCCCGAGGGATAGGGGAACATGTCCAAACAGTAGTATTTCGGTTTGGACGGGTCGTCCGTCGCACGGAAGGGTCGATGCGCCTCCCAATACGCCTGCCACTTCGCCTCAATAGCGTGATGATCGTACGTCTTGCTCATGTGCGTTGGATGAACCGGCCGCTGGGGACCACAATCAAAGAGGAGGACTCTAACACAGACCAGCCGGTGCAACAAGAATCCAGACAGGCGAAAGGTGCGGAGAGCGGCGGCGCCGGTGAGAGTTTGATTCGGCCTGACCGCCCACTAGCCTCCTGAAGATGCACAGCGTATTCTTCGACCCACGTGAGCCGCCGTACGGAGGGAGAATGGGACTGTATTCGAGCTACGTTTTCCCGCACCTCATGGATTGGCTGATGCGGGGCAAGGAGTTTCAGCGTCTTAGAGACGATCTCCTGACCGTCGTTCGCGGGGACGTGCTGGAAATCGGGTTCGGTTCAGGCCTCAATCTGGCTCACTATCCGCCCACCGTCCATCACCTGACGGCCGTGGATCCGGCTCGTTTTCTTCCCGACATCGTCGCTCGACGGACGGCTGCCGTCGCTTTTCCGGTGGAGATTCACCACCACGCTGCGGAAACATTGTCCTTTGCCGATCAGCGGTTCGACTGGGTGGTCAGCACCTGGACGCTCTGCAGCATCGCGGATCCGGTGCAGGCGCTGACGGAGGTCCGACGGGTGCTCAAACCCGATGGCCGATTCGTCTTTCTGGAGCACGGACGCTGCCAAGACGAGCGCGTCGCAGCCTGGCAAGACCGGCTCAATCCGATCCAGAACGTGCTCGGGTGCGGCTGCCACCTGAATCGCCGGATCGACCGGCTCGTCGAGCACGGCGGTCTTCGGCTTATGCAACTGGACCGGTTCCCCATGGCGGACGTGCCTCAGCTCGTGGGAGCGATGTATCGAGGCTGGGCGGAACCGATCCCCTGAGACGCGTTCAGCGAAAGGCGGGTTCCGGTCCATTGAGGAGGGACGAGAGATCCTCGACCGATCGAAATGAGGCCGAAAATGCCGGCGGCGATTGTGAGCTGGACTTTGCGCTGTGGAGCAGATGGGCGATGCCGAATTGTTTTGCCGCCGCCAAACATCGTTCATCGTCGTCGATGAACAGGGCCTTAGCGGGATCAAACCCCACCAACTCCAGACAGGCCGGCCAATATTGCGGACGCATCTTCAGGTAGCCGACTTCAAACGCGTCCACGATGCGGTCGACCTGCCGTTCGAGTCCGGTCTTGGCCGTCTTGATCGCGACGCCGGCCGGATGGGCGTTCGTGAGGACGGTTAGCCGTTTCTTGTGATGCCGCACGGCAGACAGGAACGCCGTCGCACCTGGCAGGAACCCGATCATGTGATCCAATTCCCTATGCATGGCGACGACGTCGATCCCGACCCGCGTCGTCCAGTATTGCAGATCGGTCCAGGCCAGTTCGTCTTCCACCGAACGATACATGGCCATCAATCGCGCCCGCGATTCTCCGAGGGACAGTCGCTCGCGCAGCGCGTACCGGCGGGGTAATTCTTCCTCGAAAAAGAAATTGTCGAAGTGACGATCCAGCAGGGTTCCGTCCATGTCGACCAGGACGTCGTCGATCTGGGACCAATCAAGCCTCGGTGGCGCCTCGGCCGATGAAAGCGTGTCCATCGACCGGAGTATAGACGAGGCCGGGCGGGAAAACGACCCGCGACCGTCGCGTCCGAAAGCGGGGGCTGTTGTCTTTGAGAAAATTCCTGTGTTAGGGTCCGAGTGGCCTGCATACGCCTGATCTCCATGTCGTCGCAACCCACACTCAATTCTCTGATGTCACCGATGCCGCTGGTCGCCATCATCGGCCGGCCGAATGTCGGCAAGTCGACGCTCTTCAACCGGATCCTTGGGAGCCGAACCGCCATCGTCGACGACGTTCCGGGAGTGACCAGGGATCGAAACTATGCGGACACCAACTACCGGAATCGTCCTTTTCGGCTGATCGACACCGGCGGGCTTGAGCCCGCGGCGTCGGACGGAATGCTCGCCCTCATCAGGCGACAATCGGAGCTGGCCATCGCCGAAGCGGACGTGCTGATCCTTCTCATGGACGGACGAGCCGGCCTGATGCCGCAGGATCAGGAAGTGATCCGGCTCCTTCGCGGCACCACCAAGCCCTTGTTCGTGGCCATCAACAAGATCGATACGCCCAAGACCGAAGTCCTGGTCGCGGACTTCTATCAGCTCGGGATCGACTCGTTGTTCCCGATCTCGGCCGAGCACGGCATCGGCGTGGCCGATCTGCTGGATGCCCTGTATCCATTGTTATCCGATCAGCAGGACCCCGAGGAACAGAATCCGGTGCCGCGCGTGGCTGTCGTGGGCAGACCGAATGTCGGCAAATCCACGCTCGTCAACGCGGTGTTGGGAGAGGAGCGGGTCGTGGTGAGCGACGTTCCCGGAACCACCAGGGACGCCGTCGATTCGCTGGCGACGTACGAGGGGCGTCAGTATCTGTTCACGGATACCGCCGGCATCCGGCGCCGGGGGAAAGTCGATCGCGGGATCGAAGGCTACAGCGTGGCTCGTTCGTTGCGAGCCATAGGCCGATCCGATGTGGCAGTCCTCCTCCTCGACGGCGAAGAAGGCATTACCGAACAGGATACCAAGATCTCCGGGCTCGTCATCCGGCAGGGGCGCGCTTGCCTGATGCTGGTAAACAAATGGGATTTACATGAGGGGGACGCGCAGGCGCGTCAGCGATTCGAACGGGACCTCAAACGGCGCTTTCCGTTCCTCACCTGGGCACCCGTCCTTTTCGGTGCCGCCGTCAAACCCGGTTCGTTACGGCACCTGTTCCCCACCATCGACGATGTCTACGCGTCCTTCACCAGGCGCATACCGACCGGCGAGCTCAATCAACTGCTTCAGACGATTCTTGCCACCCATCCGCTTCCGAGCCGTAAAGGGAAGCCGACGAAGATCACCAAGTCGGCCTTTATGACCCAGGTCGCGACGAGACCGCCCGTATTCGCCCTGTTCGTGGGGCATCCGGAAAACATGACGCCCGCCTATTTGCGCTTCCTCGAACATCGCCTCCGGGAAGAGTACGGGTTCGCCGGCACCCCCATCCGGCTTCTCGTCCGAAAGAAATAGCGGACAGTTTCCGTCCACCGGACGACTGAGTTTGTCCGCAAGGCGGATCAGACCGGACGTTCTTTTCGTATTATTCAGGATTCCAAGCCGCTCATGCCGCGCGCGGGCGGGTTTGACTCTTGCAACCCTTCGGTGCCGTTCCCCAACCGGGACCGCCGCCATGCCAGAGACCATCCCGCAGTCCTCACCATCCGCCTTCGGTGAAGCTGGCCGTTCGATCCATCATCCCGCGTCGGCTCCCCTGTCCCAGGCGCCCGGTCAGTTCGCGGCGCACGACTCGGGCGTGATTCTGCTCTCTGCTCCGACCCGCATCTTGCACATGAACGGACGTGCCCGTGCCCTGATGGCCTTATTCGGCGATGTGCATGGCCTGTGGCCGAATCTGGCGCCCGACTCGATACCCATCATCCTCGTCGAATTCTGCGGGGAAATTCTCATGGAATTGGACCGCCGTGCCCAAGGGGGCGAGTGGGAACAGTTCGAGATGCGCCGTGTCTGCCATATGACCACCCCGCCGCTCATGCTCAGGGGATTCGGCGTTCCGGTCTCGGCCGATCGCGAACCCCGCATGATCCTTCTCCTGCAACCCCATTCTTCCTGGTCGTCTGCCGGCTGAACGAGGGCGTCGTCAACCGATTGTCCGTTCCGGTGTTTCGTCTTGACTCCTCGTGATCAGCATGGTTTATTCCTCAAGAGCCTGATTGACGCGACTCCAACCGACCGGTTGACGAATCATCCAAGACATTTATGATCCTTCCCTCGATACGGCCCGTTCGTTTCCTGTTGGGCGTTCTCACCCTGTCCGTCATGCTGACATGGGCGCTCGCCGGCCCTTCTTTCCCCGCATTGCCCGACAATGCGGAACCGGCCCCGACCGATTCGACGGACCAGACGGAACCGGACTCCGTTGGTTCCCAGGAAATCGCGGATCCTTCGATCACCCTACGGGGCTCCGTCTGGCGTACGAAAGCTGGCATCGTGTTCTTGCGGACTCCCATCGGCACACTGACCTTGAGCTCCAAGTCCACATTGAAGGACCTGAAGGCCTCCCACGAAGTCCGTTTCTGGGTTCATGAACGGCATTCCGTCGTGGATATCGTAAAGAAAAGCGACGGCTCAAGAATCCACCGGTATCTGGCGGGTCCCATGACCCCGGGTTCCGACGTGCCGAATTCGCTGCAGTGGTGGACCCCGGACGGTGACGAGACGACCCACGTCGGGACCCAGCAAGCCCGCCTGGCCGCCTTCCAGGAAGGCGATACGCTGACGGTCGAAGTCGACGACTCCCGCACGATCATCGGCGTTCATGACCTGCAATACGACCTCCAGATCAGCCAAGTGCCCCCGGCCGGCTCCGACGCGCACGTCGTATTGTCCGGGTCGGTTTCGAAACTCAAATCCAACTTCGTTTTCCTCCGCACGCCGGTCGGCGTCGTAATGGTGAATTCGAAGATCGGCGTTCCTCACGTCAAAGTCGGTCAACCGATGACCGTCAGAATCGACGGCCAGCGGGTCACGGTCGATCTTGACCGGGGCGCACCGTCTTCGCAGGACCAGCACGTTCCCGCGCCATCCTCGGCCCCGAATCCCTGACCGCCGCCATCCATGCGCCGCACGCCACCTTCCCAGTCGCCCCGGCCCCCACAACAGCCGAACGACTTTGATAAACTGTACCGAGACCATGTGGATTTGGTGTATCGATACGCGCATCGCCTCTGCGGTGAAACCGAGACGGCCAAGGATCTCGTCCAGGAAACCTTTCTCAACGCCTACAGAGGCTTCGAGGGATTTCGCGGCGACGCGCGGATCTCGACCTGGCTCTACACGATCGCATCGCGGGCCTGCATGCGCATGCGGCGCAAACGCAGGGGGCAACCGGAACGGGAGCTGTCGCTCGACGAGTTCATTCCAACCTCCGACGGCGAATTTCGTCTGCAGATACCGGTCGACGGGCTGACTCCCGAAGAAGCGCTCGAGAACAAGGAATTGCGGCAAGCGTTGGATCAGGCCATTCAAAAGTTGCCGAGCAAGTACCGCGTGACCCTGGTGTTGCGCGACATGGAGGGGTTGAGCGCCAAAGAAGTGGGCACCGTCATGGGCGTGAACGAACGGGCGGTGAAATCCCGCCTGCATCGGGCCAGGCTGTTCGTCAGACGTGAATTGAGCGCACGCGGCATCACCGAACCCGGCCGTGACTCCGTCGGAGCCCCGCGCCAGCCGGAAGGATTCTCGACATGAAGACCTCCAAAACCAGTGTGCGCAGATCGGGCCGATCGACTCGTCACGCGGCTCACCGTCTGGATCGTTGTTTGCGCGTCATTCGGCAATTGTCGGCCTATCTCGACGATGAGCTCCCCTCCGACATCTGCCGGGAGTTGAGACGGCATCTCGGCGCCTGCCCGAACTGTGAAGTGTTCGTCGCCTCGTTGAGGGAAGCCGTCGGATTGTGCCGTCACCGACCCACACCGCACCTCTCGCCGTCCGAACGAGCGACGCTGCGTCGCGAAATCCTTCGGGCCTCTCGATCAGGGTTCCGGGGGTAGCCCATGCCGGTGTCGGGGATCATCTGGATCCTCATCGCCCTCATCTCCTGGTCGCAGGCCTGGTCGGCCACGCCGGAAGAATTGGAGCAAGGGCGCACGATCTATGAGCGCCATTGCGCCGATTGCCACGGGATGGATGGCCGGGGCGACGGCACCCTTGCGGCCTCCCTCTCTCCGAGGCCCGGTAATTTCGTCTCGGCCCAGACCTCCGCGAAATCGGACCAAGACCTTCTGAAAGTCATCGCGAAGGGGCGACCTCGTACCGCCATGCAAGGGTGGAACGACCGGCTCTCCGAGAAAGAACAGCTCGCCACCCTCGCGTACATCCGGTCGCTGGTCCGATTTTCACGCTCCGCAACGCCTCCGCCCCCGACCCGTTAATTGCCGTCCGCCTCTTTCGGATCAAGAAATCCGCATGGTAAAGTACCGGCTTTATCACATGGTGCAACCGTAGGAGTCTTCATCACATGATTCGCTGGCACGTGATCGCAGGGAGTGGCATTGCGTTTTTCGGTTCGCTGGTTCTCTCGTGGGGCTTCCTTGGGGAGCCGTCCGCATCGTTCGCCGCCTCCGCAAAGGCCTCGAAAAAATCCGACGGACTTCCTGCCTCCACGGCGATCCGGTTCGTCGAGGCGGTGTCGCGCGGCTCGGCGGCCGACGCGGTCAAGCTCGACTTCGCCTGCCAGTTTCAACTGGTGACGGCCAAGGGCGGCGCCCTGAAGTCCCATCCGGCGCCGACCGATCCGTCTTACGAAACCTGCTGGAACCACCTCAAGGCCGCGCACGAGCCGGCGCTCACGCGTTCGGATATCGGCATGGACGTCCTGTGGCCGAGCAACGGGGGCCTGGTGTTTTTCCACGAGGACCTCGACCATTATCCGGCATCGGCGTTTGTCATGGATACGATCGGACTCTCACCGCCCGGAAGCGGCCTGCACGTGAAGACCGTGTCGACCAAGCCCCTGCCGAACGCCTCGTTCCGCCTTCGTGAGAATGCCGCGCTCGTCTCGGTACCGACCACTTTGGTCACGGTCGAGGTTCGCTACCAGGACCCGATCACGTCGCCGGTGACCAAGGCCCCGGGCAGCTACAAGTGGGCGAGTACAGTGAAACCGGCCAGACGCGCCCTGAAGAGCATCCTCATCGAATGGGTCGTATTGTCTGGATTGAAAAAACACGGCTTTCCCGGGGATACGGCCGTCGTCAATCTCCTGGTGAAGGACGGAGACCCCGTGGACGGCATCGCCCAGGAGATCGTTCCCTTTGTGACGGTACGGAGCGGGCCGGTGCCCGGCTCCCTTCAATGGTGGGGCCCGGAGGACATGCCGGGATTGCTGGTAGCCACTTCTGCCCGCGCAGCGTCGTTTCCGAACCTGCGGGACCGCGTCGCGCTCCTGAATCGGGTGCTGATCATCGATCCCAACCAGCCTGACGCCTTGACCGTGCTGACCAGAGACCTGTACGGCGTGGTCCTGAGACAAGCGGTCGCAGAGCACCATTTGACGGTGAAAGATCCGGCGCTGTCCATGGTCGTCAACGAGCATTACTGGAACATCTATGCTCAGTCGACGCGGACGGATCTTTCGTTGGGCATGGAGATGGGGGGATTCGACAAACCGACGACGGCCGACTACCTCTATCGACTTCTGCCGGCATTGAAGACCTTGGCGCAGGTACGGCCGGAGCAACTCGACAATCGCTTCCGCTGGGGTGCGGCTCTCCGATGGAACAACGATCAGGATCTTTCCATCGAGGTGCTCCAGAAGCTCGTCAAGGACGTTCCCGCGGAGCGGAAGTCCGGCAAAGCGGAGGCGCTGCTGCAACTGTCGTGGGCGCGCATCAACAAGGTGGCCTGGAACCGGATCATGGACGATCCCGACGTGCGGACCGCCTATCTGGAGGCAGACCAGGCGCTCGCGCTTGCCGAACTGCCGCTCGACAAGTTCATCGCCGAATACACCAAAGCCTACAGCCTGCTGTTCAGCCCGGCCAGAGACAACCGAGAGATGCTTGCACTCCTGACGGAAGCGCGGAAATGGTTTGCCGAGGTGCCGGGCCGGAGCCAGGAAATCTGGAATTTCTTCATCGGCGCAGACTCGCTCAAATCGGTGCTCGATGCGGATCCGATCTTCCAGCCGCTTCTGGCGTCAGGGGATCCGAAACACGGCTAGCGCCGTTCGCCGCGGGCTTCGCGTGCGTGTTGCCGCATGTTCCGGCTGAGTTCCAATCCGTGCGACCTCCGGTTCCCGCCCGTCGAGGCGGCGGAATCGGACGGCCTCTTGGCCGTCGGCGGCGATTTGAGTCCGGAGCGACTGCTTGCGGCCTACCGACGGGGCATTTTCCCCTGGTATCAGGACGACCAGCCGATTCTCTGGTGGTCGCCAAACCCCCGCGCGGTGCTCTTCCCGCACAAGCTCCACGTGTCACGGAGTCTCACACGAAGAATTCGCCGCGGCGACTTCACGGTCACGCTCGACACCTGCTTTCGCGCCGTCATGACCCACTGTGCCGGTCCCAGGCCCCAGTACCCGGAAGGAGGGACTTGGATCACCCGGGAAATGCAGGACGCCTATGCGACGCTTCATGAGATGGGTTACGCGCATTCAATCGAAACCTGGCAACAGGGTCGATTGGTCGGCGGACTCTACGGCGTCGCGCTCGGGGGAGCCTTTTTCGGAGAATCCATGTTTTCCCACACGGCCGATGCGTCCAAGGTCGCGCTGACCGTGCTCGTTCGACAGCTTCAGGCGTGGGGATTCGCCGTCTTCGACTGCCAGCAAGCCTCCCCCCACGTCATGCGATTCGGGGCGGAAGAAATACCCCGCCGGGAGTTCGTCTCGCGGCTCGAGTCGGCCTGCGCGCATCCAGACCGTCGCGGAAGATGGAGGATTGATCAGCCATAGCCATAGAGCACTTCTCGAAGTGAATAAAGCGTGAGCACTTGATCAGTGTTTCAGCCGTTCTCATCCGCAGATCGACAAGGAAACTCGCGTTTCTCAGCCTTCTTCCTTCTCAAAAACCTTCAACCTTTGGCATTTGATCCCATGTTCGACCATCAAGCGTCCTGCCCGTCTTACTCTTGAATACCCCGCCCCACTGCTTAAAGAAGAATGGTACATTAGCGGAAATGCACTGGGCGCGTATTTGGCGAACCCACTGTGGTTTCATCGGTCGGGCGTATGGACCGGACTCTCCACCAACAATCACCCAGTCAATGCCTTTCAAATCAAGATTCGGTAGAGGTCCCAATAGTGGCTCTAGGGAAAGAAACTTGATTCTGGCACTTGTTTGCTTCAGATGCCGAATGCGTAGAACGTAGTCCTCGTTCTCGACGCTCACGCCCATCCAAACATTGTCCGGCCAGGACAGTTGGCTATCCAACTCCACAAGTCGATCTGCCCGTTTCGTGAGGACTTGAAACTGATGCTGGGATGCGATCTGCATCACAGCAAACACTCTACTAATGAACTCAACAGGAACATCTCTATGAAACAAGTCGCTCATCGAATTTACAAAGATAACCTTTGGCTTCTTCCATCCAAGCGGTATTCCCAAAGATTCGGGATGAAGCGTGAGAGCGAATCCGTCTTTGTATTGTCTTGTGCCGGCTGCCTGCAGCCGCAAGGCTAAGCGTTCGGCATAACAGTTTTTGCATCCCGGACTGATTTTGTCGCACCCGGTCACGGGATTCCAAGTCGCCTCTGTCCATTCAATCTTTGACAGACCCGCCATTTCCGTTCCTAAAGATTTTTTTCGTGCTTCTTGAAGATGTCTTTTACAATCCTAAGGGCGACTGGTTTAGGTGAGGCAAAGAACAGATAGTAAACAACCGCGCCTCGTGAGTTTCGCATGGCAAGAGGCTTGGATACATGCTTGAAGCCAGCTACACCAAGCAACCTCTCTCTGAAAGCCTTCGTGACGGTTTCATTATCTAGTTTTTCTTCGTATCCGAACAGATTGCCAGTTGTGGAATAAGCCGCTGATTTCCAGCTTCCGTCACCCCAGAATCGAGTCATCCTTTCAGCCTGTTCCGATGGGACAGACTCAGGGTCGTGCTTGAGCACATTCATATTCATGTCCATGATGGGAAAATTCAGAAATATTTCGACTGACTTCATCTGACCAGCAGTATAGATCACCTTCCAATCGAGATGCAGGCCATACGGGTCAAGCCAACAAAATCCTCGTCGATAATCTTTGTACTGTACTCTGGGAAAAACTTTTCCGAGAAGCACCTGGTTGCAGTCACCTTCATGAACAAATACGTTCTGCCGTTGCTGAGCTACTTGCTGCAAAGAATCGACGCGTGCCTGGTCGATGTCGATAAAATGATACTCGGCAAATGGCGGGCTTACATTCAAAGCATTAAGAGGCGAACCAGGCACAAACTCCTTTGTTGCGCGAGACAGATGAACCCCGGCTCCTGCAAACGCATCGATATATATATGATAGAGCCGCGGCTCTTTTTGAGCCGAAAGTATTTGGGAGTACGCCTGTGCATACTCCCGGATGATATCCAGTTTGACTTCGGACCAAGGACCTATCTCGTCAATGTTTGAATCTGCCACAGGAGCAACCTACTTACTTTAGCCCACGGCGTCAATTTACTGGCATTCCAAGAGATTGAACGATAAACCGATGATTATTACCGAGATGAGGTGAGTCAGAGGTTGGCGGGTGGCGCCAACTTGGGCGCCCGTCCGCCCGCAGCGGGGTCCCCACACCGGGCGGGGTGCGAGGACGGACGGGCTGGTCGGCGACAGGACCCGCACAAGTCCCGCACTGCTTATCCCGTTTTCATCTTGGCCACTTCGGCGAAATAATGGGCGAACGCTTTCATACCGCCCGAAGCTTGGCCCCAATCGAAGTACTCGTTCGGAGCGTGATATCCGTGTTCGGGCAAGCTGAGGCCGAGAAAAAGAATGGGCACCTTCCACATTTTCTGCATCGTCACGACCGCGCCGATCGAGCCGCCCTCCCGAATGAAGGCGGGCTCCTTGCCGAAGCCTGCCTTGGCCGCGCGTTTCACGCAGTCGATATAAGGGCCTTCGAAGCTGCCCTTGAAGGGATGCAGCATGCCTTCCGGCTCCACTCGAACGTTCGGATTGAGTGTTCGCACATGCGCTTTGAGTAGCGCGAAGATCCGTTCCGGCGCCTGATTCGGCACGAGCCTCATACTGACTTTCAGCTCTGCCTGCCCCGGCACGATCGTCTTTATTCCCGGGCCGTGATAGCCGCCGGTCAGGCCGTGTACTTCAAACGTCGGCGCCGCCCAGATGCGGCGGGTCACCTCCGCGGGAGCCTCCGTCCGCAAGGAGTGGAACCCGTAGGCCTCTTTGAACCGTTTCACCTCGAATCCGGATTTCAGGAAGCTTGCAACTTCCGCCTTGGTCGGAGGGACGACATCCTTGTAGAATCCGGGAATCTTGACCTCCCCTGTCTTCGCGTTTACGCAGGCCATCGCCACATCCATCAATTCAGCCAGGGGATTTCGCGCTGCCCCGCCGGTCACTCCCGAATGGGCGTCCTTGCTGCCCGTGCGAAGCGACAGTCTGGCTCCGATCAAGCCGCGTAATCCGTAGGGTGCGGCCGGCCGGCCCTTCGCAATCCAGATCGTGTCGGAGACGACCACCGAATCGGGACACGGAATCCCCTCGCGGTCTTTGAGTCCTGCGGCAAAATGCGGGCTTCCGATTTCCTCCTCGAGCTCCCACAGAAACCGGATATTGATCGGCACGCCCTGCTCCACGGCCAATCTGGCGCCGAAGAGGGCGGAAAGCGCCGGACCTTTGTCGTCCGTCGCCCCGCGCCCCCGATAGATGCCGTTCTCGTTTGCGAAGGCGAACGGATCCCTCTTCCACTCCGCTTCCTGCGCGGGTTGGACGTCCATGTGGTTGTAAATCGTCACGGTGGGATACCGTGCGCCGGTCATCCAGCCGCCTGACACGATCGGATAGCCGCCGGTTTCCACGATTCGAGCCTTCGCGTCCAACCCGTTCAGCACATCGACTGCCATGGTTGCCATGCGCCGAATGTCGCCTGCGCGAGCCGGGTCCATACTGATCGACGGGATCTCGACCATGTGTCCGAGCAGGTCTTCAAATTGCGCGCGCCGGTCCGGCACATACCTCTCGAGGGCGGCTTTCAGATTCATGAATGAGTCCTCCGGAAGATGGTCGCGAATTATAGCGGCTGTCCGGCCGGGACGAAAGAGAACCTCCCCGCGCCTGCAGGCCCCGCATGCTAGAATGACCAGCCATGATATGTTTACCGCGGGCCGTCGTACTGCCGCTCGTCGCGGCATGCTTCGTCTTTGTCTGGTTTCCCCTCCCGGCTGCCGGAGATCCGCTCAGCGTAAGGGACGTTTTGGAGGAGCCCGGCGTCTTTCACCTCAAGCAAGTGGTGTTGCAGGGCACGGTCAGGAACGTGCAGCCGCTCGATCCGTACAAACTGCCGGCCGGGACGACCTGCTACGGCGCCTACCTGTTCCATTTGGAAGACGACACGGCCTCTATCGGCGTCGCGGTGTTCGGCCAGTGCGGCGTGCCGATCGTCAAGGATCCGGACGTCGAGGACGGAACGCGGATCGAGCTTCGCGCGACGATCCAGGCTCCGAGCCACGGCGGATACTATCTCAGTTTCCAGGGTCTTCAAGTGGCGGGAGAGCGTGAGGGCGTGGTACAAGCCGTGGCCGACCAGATTACCCCGCTGAACGAGTAACCCATGCCGCGCCTTCCCATCCTCTCGTCCGTTCCGCTCTTGACCCTGTGTCTGCTCTCGGCCTGCACCAGCAGTCGGGGGCTCCCCGTTGAACCGCTCCAAGAGATTCTCCGCGAGGAGGCGGATCGTTTCGAAGCTCCATCGCCCGCTCCGCCGCCGCGATCCATTCACACCCGACCCGAAGTCCCGGCGCTGGGCCTCTACCTCAAACGGGCGGGAATTCTTCCGCACGATTTCGAATGGACGGATCGCAACCGCGATCACGTCCTGGCCTGGGCCAGAACCCTCGCGACGAACGGCGATCTGAGCGGCGCTCAGTACATCCCCCGATCGTCGCTGAAGGGATTCCAGCTGTCCCAGCTTCGTGATTCCTCTGCGCGGTACGGAACCGATCTCCTGCTGGTGCTGGATGGGGCCGGGGCGGTTGATCGGTACAACAACTCCAAGGGGCGGTGGTTGTATTGGACGATCCTCGGGACATACTTTGCCGACGGGACGCACAGTGACGCGCTGTGTCTGGTGCGGGGCTCTCTGTGGGACGTCAAGAGCGGCGCATTCCTCTTCGAAGCGCAAGCGGAAGGACGCGCCCATACCGTCGGCCCTGCCGCGTTCCTGGATGATACGACGGCAGTCGAGCAGGCCAAAGCACGCGCCCTTGAGAATCTGGAGCGTATGATTGCGGAGGAACTCCGGCGCCTGCGGAAGCTCCCTCAAACGGATGGTCCCGTCATCGAGAATCAAAGCTCCAGAGAGCCGAAAAAAACAGGAGATTCTGCGACGGGGTCAGGCCGATGACGCCGGGAGCGATCTGCCCCCCTGTGTAGAATCCTCCTTGCGGTCCCGTGGAATTGTCGAAGCGGTACTCGAGGCGGAAGATCGTCGTCGTCCAGGCATAGTACCACCTGTACTCCAATGTCGTGGTGACGGCCTTGATAAACTGTTTCGCCCCCGTCAGCGTCCCATCCGGATCGTAGTAGAGTTCGGGTCGAACTGCGACTGCCCATGGCCGTGCCAGCTGCCAGTGCCCCCAGATCGCTCCGCCGGTCCAGAATGCCTGCCGGCCTCCGGCTTCCGGTATGGATTGTTCCGTGCCGATGTCGTAGGCCAATGCGACGGTGAATGCATGACGCTTCCACTCCAGGATGCTGTCCGAAAAGAACCGCCAATATTTCATCTGCGTATTGGACTGGTCCGGTCCGTAATAGAGATTTTGGATAACGGTCAGCTGCGATGAGGCATTCCATTTGACCTGCGTTCCATAGCTCGGGAGGTTGTTGGGATAAGACAGGAAGTTATAGCGGTTGATGACATAGAACGCCGTCTTGACCGCCTCGCCGAACTGATATTGTGCGGCGACTCCGAACATAAAATACGGCGAGTTGTCAGCGAGATACGATCTCGTATAGTTGAAATTGTCTTTTGCATAGAATGAATCGTACCCGATGAAGCTGTTGAACAGTCCGGCCGTCAATGTAAGGCCCGTACCAACGGGAGCCAGATACGAGACGTTGGCGCGGGAAAAATGGCTGAACGTATCGGCGTTCGGGTACGGATCTCCGAACCGTAGGCTGGCATTGGGAACTTCGCCGGTCACATCGCGTCCTGTCTGAAGGGCCAACTCCATTCCCCAACGCGACGCCTCGTTGGCGTCCTTCCTGACGTACGCCAGCGCCATGTTGATATTCGGATCGTTGACCCGTTGCGTCGTCACCTTGCTGCGCCACAAATGATTCTCGGGAAAGTTGAAGTCGACGGCGTAGCTCAGATCAAGATACAGACCGTAGTGCCATAACGATCTCGGCTCCTCGTCGCGTTGATCGGCTTTGGATTCGGTCTGGGGGATGGAAACAGGGGGTGGCTGTTCCGCGCCTGCCGTCAAGACATCGGCCCGCCAGGCCAATATACATATCACGGTGGACAGCGCGCTGATTTTCAGGAGATCGACGATCGTTCCCGCTCGCACGATCACACCGATTTCCACAGGAGATCAAGGACCGTCTGCTCACGGCAGACAGCTCCTCCGGTCTTGACGTCTTCCTAATACGTTTGCGCCGTCTTTTTACCTCATTTTGACGGATAATGCGCTATCGTGTTTGGTGTTTGTGAGCACAGCGCCCTGTCACTGGTTGAAGGCATGCACGAGAAGGAGAAACCGTTCGAGTGAACCGGTCCCTGCTGCGGACGTTCGGTCTGGCCGTCTGGTTGGGAGCCAGCGTCATTGCAGTGTCCGCATCGGGTGAAGAGACTCCGGCAGAACCTTCCGCTGAGCCGGCACGCGTGGACAAGCCTCTCTGGCACTACGGAGGATTCATCGATCTTGGCTATTCGCTCGACTTCAATTTTCCGGCCAACCATTTTTTCCGCGACCGAAGCACCACCCCCAGAGTCAATGAGCTCAACCTCAACATGGTCGCCGGCTACGTCCGCAAGGATGCGACGGAATCGTCGCGATGGGGAACGGAATGGCTCGTGCAAGCCGGGGAAGATTCCAAGGCCTTCGGATTTGCCGTCGGCGTGCCGAATGCGCCGAATTCCGACGTGTGGCGCCATTTCGGGAGGGCAAATGCCTCGTATCTGGCGCCCGTCGGCAACGGGCTCACGGTGCAGGCCGGACTGTTCAACAGCTTCATCGGGTACGAATCGCTCTATGCCAAGGACAACGGCAATTACACGCGCGCCTGGATCGCGGACTATTCGCCGTACTTGATGTTCGGAGTGAATGCCCAGTACGACTTCAACGAGCGATGGGGCGGCGCATTTTTCATCATCAACGACTACTTCCATCTCGAACATTCGAACAACGTCCCAAGCTACGGAGGGCAGGTACGGTACACACCCGCCTCGGGCTGGACCGTCAAGGAAACCGTCTACTACGGTCCCGATCAGTCTGACACCGCGATGGAGTTCTGGCGCTTCTTCTCGGACAGCATCGTGGAATGGAAGGGCGAGCACCTGACGCTGGCGTTCGACTATCAGATTGGGACGCAGAGGAATGCATCGGCGCCAGGAAATCCGCGTGATTTCTACACGGGAGGGACTCTGGAAACACGTTGGCACATCGCAGGCCCCTGGGCGGTCTCGGTCAGGCCCGAGTTCTATTGGGATCGAAATGGCCTGATGACGGGATCCGAGCAATTCATCAAGGCTGTCACGACCACCGGTGAGTATCGGATACCCTACAAATGGACCACGACGATCTGTCGGCTGGAATACCGGTATGACGATTCCACCGGACCTGGCGGGGGATTCTTCAAAGGGACGAACAACGTCCTCACACCGGGGCAGCAGATGCTGATCTTTTCCGTCGTCGGAACTTTTGATTCCCCGTAATGCTTCACTCGGTCCTGAGACGATACCCGACTCCCAGTTCCGTGACGAGATACCGGGGATGCGCCGGGTTGATCTCGACTTTGTTCCGGAGCTGCCGCATGTACACCCGGAGGTAATGGGATTCTTCGACGTGTAACGGACCCCAGGCTTCTTTCAACAATTGGCGGTGGGTCAGCACCTTTCCGGCATGGCGGACAAGGGCCGTGAGCAACTTGTATTCGATAGGCGTGAGATGGATTTCTTTGCCCGCCACGAACACCTGCCTCCGCCCCAGATCGACCCGCAATCCCTGGATGGAAAACACCGATTCGCCGGCGTCGGCGATTCGAGCCACATGCCTCAAGGCGGTGCGCATTCGAGCGAGCAGTTCGGAGACTCCGAACGGCTTGGTCACATAGTCATCGGCGCCCAGGTCGAGCGCTTCGACTTTCATCGGTTCCTGATCTCGAGCCGACAGGACGATGATCGGCGTGACCGTCCATTCCCGCACCAGCCGAATCACCTCAATCCCGTCGAGATCCGGAAGGCCGAGATCGAGTAGGATCAGGTCCGGGGTTCGCGCCTTCGCGTCCACCAGGCCCTGCCGTCCCGTGGTCGCCTCCAGTAATCGAAAGCCATGCGCCGGCAGCGTGGCGCGCAGGAATCGCCGGATCTCCGGTTCATCCTCTATGACAAGCACTGTGACGTCCTGTCCGGACATCTCGGATCGGCCTTTCGGTGACAACGGCCTGCGAGTCGATCAGACCGGTTTGACCTCGGCTTGCTCCGCCTCGATGGACGGTTGCCGCTCCACGAGGGGAATAGTCAAGCGGAAGCTCGCTCCCCCTCCCCGCCGATTTTCGGCCCAAATGCGTCCGCCGTGCGCTTCGACGATACCGCGACAAATCGTCAGCCCCAATCCCACACCACCGTCGCGCGCGGTCTGGCCTCGATAGAACTTGTCGAAGATGCATGTTTCTTCCCCGGCCGGAAGGCCGGGGCCCCGATCGGCCACCTCCATCATGATTTCACGGCCGCTCGCCGACGCGAACACCTCGATTGTGCTTCCCGAAGGCGAGTATTTCGCGGCGTTCTCCAGCAGATTGATCAAGACCTGCTCAAACAGGACGCCGTCGACCAGGACAAGAGGCAGATCGGCGGGACATACCGTGGCCACGACGTGGTCGTGCAATCGACCTTCCAGCCGCGCCAGCGCCGCGCCCACGATTTCGTCCGCCGGATGCCATTCTTTGCTCAGCCGCACGGCCCCCGCCTCGAGGCGCATCATGTCGAGCAGGTTCTTGAGCAGGCGGTCCAGACGGTCGGCCTCTCGATGGATCGACCGGGCGAGTTCGAGGCGGGCCGACGAGTCCAGCCGCCCGTGCTCCTCGATCAGAACGCTGGCGGCGCCCGTGATGGTGGCGAGCGGAGTCCGCAGGTCGTGCGAGACCGAACTCAGGATCGCGTTCCGCATGCGCTCGGTTTCCGCCTGCATGTGAGCCTGGTGTGCCTCCTCGGAGAGGCGCGTCCGCTCGAGGGCCAAGGCAATGTGATTCACGAGAGACTCGAGTAAGTGTACCGGTTCGGAATTCAGCAAGGAGCCGGCGTCCTTCGGCCGCACGGCCACGACTCCGATCGGCCCGGTTGAGGCGACCAAGGGAAGATACAATGCCTTCGCTCCGGGCAGCGTATCGGTTCCGATCCCGGCGCGCTCGTTGTGATCGAACACCCATTGAGCGACGCCGGATTCCTTCGGATCGAACTCGAAATACAATGACTCGCCGAGCTGAATCCTGACTCGCTTGTCCGCATCGGCCAAAAAGACCGCCACTTGACTGTCGAATACGTCGCGCAGATGACGGACTGCGAGCCGTGTCAGCACCGGCGTCCCTCTGTGAGTCGCGAGATCCCGGCTCATTGCATACAGCACGGCCGTTCGCTGCTCCCTCTCCCTTGCCAGATCGGCCTGCTGCCGAATCCTGACGGCGAGACCGCTGATGACGAGCGCGACGATCAGCATCACCCCGAAGGTCAGCGCGTATTCGATATCCGACACGGCGAAGGAGAAGTACGGCGGGACGAAGAAGACGTCGAACGCTGCCACGCTCAGAAACGACGCGAGCACGGAGGGACCGCGCCCATAGCGTATGGCCACGACGACCACCGCAATGAGATACATCATGATGAGATTGGCGGACCCGAAATACGGAAACATCGCCCACGCGATCGCGGTCGCGATCAGGACTCCCAGAACCGCGTATCCGTATACCGGGAGACCACTCGTCCTCCGGAACGTTCTCCGGACGAGGGGCTCACCTTCGCCGACGTCCCCCGTCATCACGTGGACATCGATGTCCCCGCTCTGATGGATGAGGTCCGATACGACCGAACCGAAAATCCATTCCTTCCACCACGTCCGGACCGGCTTACCCACGATGATCTTGGTCACGTTTCGGCGGTGCGCGAAATTCAGCAGCTCCCGCGCCACATGCTCGCCTGTCAAGGTCGCCGTTTCGGCGCCGAGCCGCTCGGCCAGTCGCATGGTGTGTGACAGCCGTTCCCGATCCTGTTGCGGCAGGCCGATATGACGGGGAACCTGTACGTATACGGCGATCCATTTCGCATGCAGTCCCGCAGCCATCTGACGCGCGGCTCTCACCAGCCGCGGCCCCCGGGGCTTCATGTTGACGCACACCATGATGGTGTCCGCCGCGGGCCAGGTCCGGATCACCGCGTGGTCGCGTCGGTAGACCTCCATCTGCTGGTCGACGCGCTCGGCGGTGCGTCGCAGCGCGAGCTCACGGAGCGCAATCAGATTTCCTTTCGTGAAGAAATTCTGAACGGCATGCTTGATCTGGTCTGAAACATAGACTTTTCCGTCCTTGAGGCGCTGCAAAACATCATCGGGCGGAAGGTCGATGAGTTCGACGTCGTCGGCCCGTTCCAAGATGGAATCCGGCACCGTCTCGCGCACGCGCACTCCGGTGATCCGCGCCACCACATCGTTCAAGCTTTCCAGGTGCTGCACGTTCACCGTCGTGTAGACGCTGATGCCGGCCTTCAGAAGTTCCAGGGCATCCTGCCAGCGTTTCTCGTGGCGAAGTCCGGGCGCGTTGGTGTGGGCCAGTTCATCGATGAGAATGATGACAGGACGCCGCGCCAAGGCTCCGTCGAGGTCGAACTCGTGAAGCAGGGCGCCGCGATACTCGACCTCGCGGCGCGGCAGGACCTCCAGACCGCTTACCAGGGCCTCGGTATCCGGCCTTCCGTGGGTTTCCACGACCCCGATGACGACGTCCTCGCCGTCCCGCCGTTGTTCGTGAGCTGTTTCCAGCATGGCATAGGTCTTTCCCACGCCGGGATTGGCTCCGAAGAAGATTTTCAGTTTACCTTCCGACCGTTTGGATTCTTCGGCTCGAACGCGAGCGAGGAGCACGTCGGGATTCGGGCGTTCCTGATTCATGAGAGAGGCCCTCGTCGCGGGCTGTCGAACGGATTGGACTGAAGCATGTAAATTTTATGGGAGGGCGATCGGGCCGTCAATGAGAGGACGGGACGGTCTGGTTCGCATGATGGCAGGCCGTTCATACGAGGCGATCAGCGGATCTGATCGATCGCCATGTTCAGCTTCAAGACGTTGACCCGCCGCTCTCCCAGCAATCCGAACTGGCGCTCTTCCGTGTACCGGCTTACCAGGGCGTTCACGGTCTCCTCCCCTAGGCCTCGCACACGCGCCACCCGCCGAACCTGATAGCGTGCCGCGGCCGGACTGATATGGGGGTCGAGTCCGCTCCCGGACGCCGTAACCAAGTCGACTGGAATGGGTGCGTCGTTGCCCGGGTCCGCGGCTCGTAGGGCATCGACGCGTGTTTTCACCGTTTCGATCAGAACAGGATTGGTCGGACCGAGATTCGACCCGCTCGATGCCGCGGCATTGTACGGAAACGGCAAGGTGGCCGACGGGCGGCTCCAAAAATATTCCGGTTTGTGAAACGGCTGCCCGATCAATTCCGATCCGATGACGCGACCGTGACGAACGATGAGGCTGCCGTTGGCCTGCCCCGGGAATGCCAGTTGGGCCAATCCCGTGACCGCCGCCGGATAGACCAAGCCCGTAAGGACCGTCATGATGAATAACAGCGTGAGCGCAGGCCGTATGTGCACGCGCATCACGACTCCTAGGTGAGATGCAATGAGACGAGGAGCCAATCGATCAATTTGATTCCGACGAACGGCACGATGACGCCGCCCAGGCCGTAGATGAAGAGATGCCGCCGCAATAGAGAATCGGCCCCCATCGCACGGTACTCCACGCCACGCAGCGCGAGAGGAATCAGCGCGACGATGATGAGGGCGTTGAAGATGACCGCCGAAAGGACGGCACTGCGTGGGGTGGCCAGATGCATGATGTTCAACGTGCCCAGAGCCGGATAGGTCGTCGCAAAAGCGGCGGGAATAATCGCAAAATACTTGGCCACGTCGTTGGCGATGCTGAAGGTGGTCAGCGCGCCGCGCGTCATCAAGAGTTGTTTGCCGATCTCCACGATCTCGATCAGCTTCGTGGGATTGCTGTCGAGGTCCACCAGGTTGCCGGCCTCCTTGGCCGCTTGCGTGCCCGTGTTCATCGCCATCGCGACGTCGGCCTGCGCCAACGCCGGCGCATCGTTCGTTCCGTCGCCGGCCATGGCGACGAGGCGTCCATCGGCTTGGAGATCGCGGATAAGCTTCAGTTTGGCTTCGGGCGTGGCTTGCGCCAGAAAATCGTCGACCCCGGCCTCCGCCGCCACCGCGGCGGCGGTCTGAGGGTTGTCTCCCGTGATCATCACGGTCTTGATACCCATGCGTCGCAGCTCGCCGAAGCGCTCACGAATGCCGCCCTTCACCACGTCCTGAAGGGCGATGACCCCCAGAACCCTGCCGCTCTCCGCCACCACGAGCGGCGTCCCTCCACGCCTGGCGATGGTCTCCACGTGCGTCCGCACGAACGGGGAAAATCGGCCTCCACGCTCTGCGACATAGGCCTCCATGGCCTCAGCCGATCCTTTGCGGATCTCGCGTCCATGGACATCCACACCGCTCATGCGCGTCTGTGCGGTGAAGGGAATGAATACGGCGCCCAATTCATGGATGTCGCGGGCGCGCAATCCGTGCTTGTCCTTGGCCAGCACGACGATGCTGCGGCCCTCCGGTGTTTCATCCGCAAGGGACGAGAGCTGACACGCATCGGCCAAGGCGTGGTCGCTCACGCCTTCCGCCGGCACGAAGGCAATCGCTTGACGATTGCCCAACGTGATGGTGCCGGTCTTATCGAGGAGCAGCACGTCGACGTCCCCCGCCGCCTCCACCGCTCTGCCGGACAGGGCGATGACGTTTGCCTGCACCATCCGATCCATCCCGGCAATCCCGATCGCCGAGAGCAGCGCGCCGATGGTGGTCGGAATCAGGCAGACCAACAAGGCCACGAGCACCGTGACCGTCACCGGTGTTCCCTGTCCCGCCGCCGCCACGCCATAGAGCGAGAAGGGAAGAAGGGTGACCGTCGCCAACAGGAAGATAATGGTCAGTGCGGCAAGGAGGATATTGAGGGCGATTTCATTCGGCGTTTTCTGACGAGCGGCTCCCTCGACCATGGCGATCATCCGGTCGAGAAAGCTTTCACCCGGACTCGTCGTGATCCGGACTATGAGCCAATCGGACAGTACCTTCGTGCCTCCAGTGACGGCGCATCGATCACCCCCGCTTTCTCTGATCACGGGGGCGCTCTCGCCCGTAATGGCGCTTTCGTCCACCGATGCCACGCCCTCGACGACGTCACCGTCCAGCGGAATGTACTCTCCCGCCTCCACAAGTACGACGTCGTCTTTGTTCAGGTGATCGGCCCGAACCTGGCTGACGTCATCGCCACGCCGAAATTGCCCTTCCCATGCGGAATGAGCGCCATATCTGGCGTCGACGGTTCCCAGTTTCTTCGCCGTCATCTCAAGGCGGGACCGTCGCAGGGAATCGGCCTGGGCCTTGCCCCGTCCTTCCGCCATGGCTTCCGCAAAATTCGCGAAGAACACGGTGAGCCAGAGCCAGATCGTCACCGACGCAACGAACCACGCCGGCGCTTCACCCGTGCCTATCAGCGCTTGGACGGACAGCGCGGTCGTCAGAAGACTGCAGACCCAGACGACACACATGACGGGATTCTTCATCTGACGACGGGGATGCAGTTTGTTGATCGCGTCGCGCAGTGCCTGACGGGCGATCTGCACATCGACCAGGGATCGGGCTGGATGGTGATTGACCGTTATCGGCATGAGGTAGGTCCTCGTTTATCGACCGTGCATTACCAAATCTTCGACCAGAGGGCCCAAGGCCAGAGCCGGAAGAAACGTCAACGCCCCGATCATGATGACCACACAGATCAACAGGAGAACAAATAGAGGCGTGTGAGTGGGCAAGGTGCCGGGGCCGGCCGGTATCGGTTTCTTCCCGGCCAGGGCGCCGGCCAGCGCGAGCGTCGGGATCGCAAGCCAGAACCGCGAGACAAGCATCGCGAAGCCGCCGGCGAGGTTATAGAACGGTGTATTGGCGTTCAGACCGGCGAATGCACTCCCGTTGTTATTGCCCTGAGACGCAAACGCATACAGGATTTCACTGAATCCGTGAATACCGGGATTCAATATCGAAGACGTCCCGGCCGTGGTGCTGACTGCGACCGCCGTACATCCCAGCACGATCAACGGCATGATCAAGATCAGCATCGACGCCATTTTCATTTCGTAGGGCTCGATTTTCTTGCCGAGATACTCCGGCGTCCGCCCCACCATCAGGCCGGCGACGAACACCGAGACGACGGCCAACACGATCATGCCGTACAACCCGGATCCCACCCCGCCGAAGACCACTTCACCGAACTGCATGAGGAGCAGCGGGCCGAAGCCGCCCAGCGGCGTATAGGAATCCAACATCGAGTTCACCGATCCGTTTGAGGCGGCAGTGGTGGCCGTCGACCACAAAACCGAACCGGCGATGCCGAACCGCAGTTCCTTGCCCTCCATGTTGCCGCCGGATTGACCATCGGATACCTGCTGATCCACGCCCGCGCTTGCCAGCAGGGGATGGCCTCTCTGTTCGGCCCACAGGCCGAGTGGGATGAAACAGCACAGGAGAATCGTCATGGCGGCGAGCATGGCCCATCCCTGACGGCTGTCTCCGGCCATGACGCCGAAGGTGTAACAGAGGGCGGCGGGGATGAGGAGTATCGCCAAGAGCTCCAAGCCGTTGGACCAGGGCGTGGGATTTTCAAACGGATGCGCGCTATTGACGTTGAAGAACCCGCCGCCGTTCGTGCCGAGTTGCTTGATGGCGATTTGTGAAGCCGCAGGACCCACAGCAAGAATTTGCTCGGTTGCCGTCGCAGCTTCCGTCTTGGATTTCCCACTTTCATCGAGCACCGGCCGGACGCTGGAATCCATGACCGGTTTGTCATAGTCAATCGGCTGTACCAGCGCCACAGGCTGGTAGGCATGGAACGTTTGGACCACGCCCTGCGAGACCAGAAGCAGGGACAACACGAGTGCGAGGGGAAGAAGAATGTACAGCGTGCCTCGAGTCACATCGACCCAAAAGTTGCCGATCGTCGAGGAACTGCGGCCGGTCAACCCACGGATCAGGGCCACCAGAACGGCCATACCGGTCGCCGCGGACAGGAAGTTTTGAGCCGTCGGCCCCAGCATCTGTGTCAGATAGCTCAATGTCGTCTCTCCCCCGTAGGCCTGCCAGTTGGTGTTGGTGACAAAACTGGCCGCCGTGTTGAAAGCCAACTCCGGAGAGACGGCTCCGAGGCCGGCCGGGTTCAGCGGCAAGACGTGCTGCAGCCGTTGTAGTCCGTACAGAAACAGGACACCGGCGGCATTGAAGAGCAACATGGCGATGCCGTAGGTCTTCCAATCCATTTCCTCGGCGTGACGAATGCCGCATAGCCGATATAAGGCCCGTTCAGCGGGGCCAAGCAGCCGGTCCAGACCGCAAGGCTTCACCTGATACACTCGCGCCATGTACCAGCCCAGCGGTTTGACCAGCCCCAGCAGCACGATGAGAAGGACCAGGGTTTGGACGAACGCATTGAGCGTCATCAGAACTTCTCCGGCTTGAGCAACGCAACCAGGAGGTAGATGAGCGCGGCCGTGGAAAGGATGGCGCCGATCCAGTACATCAGGGCCATGAGTACCTCACTGCAGCCGGTCCAACGCCCGGACGAGCCAGACCGAGAGGATAAAAAACCCGACCGTCAAACCGAGCAAGAGCACGTCCATCCATGACCTCATTCATCTCACGCGCCAACGCTATCAACGACCGCGTAAAAACGGTGTCAAAATTTCGGCTCGACGCGTCGTGAACGAGTAAAAAAGACGCCGGATTCCGGCGATTCGTGCGTGTCTGAGGCGAGAAGGTCGGAAGGTGAAGAACCGTGCGTCAGGGTTTCGGTTCGTCGAGGACGCACCACATGCGGCGGGTGCCGGACTTCTGGTCGGTCACGGGCTCACCGCTGAAGAAACTGACCTGCCAGGCGACGATGTCGTCCTTGGGATCCGGCGTCGCCGTCCAGTAGATCTCGGACTTGATGTTTGAAAAGGGATGGCCCGGCGGCAGCGCCGGATCGTGCTGCGACTGGTCGATCAGGCTTTTCAGCTCGTCGACGGACGGAGCGCGCCACGTGTGCCGCCCTCCTACTTCCTTCGCCTTGCAGCGCTCGATCGACCGGCTCCAGACGTCATGTTCCCGATCCGGATCCTGCTCCCAAATCAGGCCGGTGCTGGCATCTTTGACGGCGGCACCCTCCAGCACGAGCGTGAACCGAGCCGCGCTCTGTTCCGCAAGACTTCCAGGCGACCAGAGCACCACTGCACACCCCGCTCCCGCCAGTATGGATGCGATGTGAACGCGTACTCGCTTGTTCATGGCGTCCCTTTCTGCCGTGACGATTCGATGGTGTCCCTGTGAGGACTCCGCAGTCTGCCGGAGACGGCTTGTCTTTTCAATGGCGCCTCGGGCATGCTACGAGCCGATTCGCGAGAGCCGTCACCCGCACGATCCCGGCGATCGCCGTAGCCCCCGACAATCAACGGAGGAATCGAATATGAGCGAAGCGGAAGAGCACCGTCGACGAATTGACGTATTGGCCATCGGGTTGTTCGGCCTTGCTGTCGGAGCCTTGACGTTGGGCGTGGCCCAGGTGGGCGGTATCCCCGAATCGAACCAAGTCGGAACGCTCGTGATCGCACTGATCTTCGGCGGGGTCGTTCAGATTTTGGCGGGGATTACGGACATCCGGTATCACGAGCAACTCGGAGGCACCGCGCTGACCATGTACGGATTTTTTTGGCTTACGGTCTGCTCGGCCAAACTGGTCAGCGAAAGCACGTCCTTCCACCTCGACATGGTCCTGTATGCGCCGATCAATTTCGTGTACGCCGCCTTCTCCGCCGTGATGGTCTATCTCACGGCCTATCGCAACGCCACGCTCTGCATGCTGCACTTCGTCATCACCATCACGTTCTCCTCGACGGTCCTCGTCCAGCTCGGCCTGCTGACCGAGACGCCTCCCGGTCTGCTCCATATCATCGTGGGACTGATGGCCTTCTATCATGCGGTGGCCAGTCTGACGCAGGCCTTTACGGGCCGTCAGCTGGTGCCGCTGGGACCCGCGTTACTGCATCAAAGAGGGGCCCTTCCGATTTGACGGACGGGAGCCGGCGCTAGCCGGGCGGCGCCGGCTCATTCCTCGACATCCGACATCTCCGAAAATGACGGAGCAGCAATGCACCGCTCCAGAGGAGCGCCGCCAGCATCATGAGAATTCCCGCGTTGTTGACCAGATGCGCGAGACGATGATCGTATTCAAGCCAGCCGAGCATGCCCAAGATGTTCTCCCAATCATGCCCGTCGGTGTCCCGTCCGGTCACGCCTCCCAATAGCACGAGATCCAACGACCGCGCGTCATCGATGTACGGCGCGATATCGAGGAGGTTTTCCCCGGTCCACCACAGCGCCACCGCAGCCCCGAACGGGTCGTGTGTCTTCATGAGGAAGGTTCCGAGACAGATTACGGGCATCAGCACTTGGCCGAGCGTGCCTCCAAGGAACATCATGAACCGTCCGAACGGCATGAACAGAAGATGGCCCGCTTCATGGAACGGCAGATTCACCAGGTGCAGGAAGGACTCGCCTGCTGCGTTCGATCCCCACGGTGCCGCCATGAACAACCAACTCCATCTGAGGAGGACCAGCCAGACCACGGTGCGCCAGATGAACGCCAGGCGGCCTTCATCCTGGTCCGTCTCGAGCAGCCACTTATAGGCCCGGGCGACGAGGTCTTCCCCCGGACGACCCTGTGAAGTCCTTTGCCCTCCCCGAGGAGAGGCCGTGCTCAAACGGGACGCGGCCAATACTTTCCCGCATGTGCGGCACACGGGGCTGAAGGCCTTCTGCACGGCGGCACAGACGGAACAACGGACCGATGAGGCGGTGGACGATTTCACCTCCTCACCTTACGAAGGACCGCCTGATCGGGCAAGCAATTGTCCGATTTATCCGGCTGCCGTACGGCCGACGTTCTTTAATGAAAGGAAAAGGGAATCGGCGCGAAGGTGACGACGAAGACCAGCAGGGTCAGCCATCCCACGATCATTCTGGCCGTGCCGAGCGGCACGTTCGGATTCCGGACCGGAGGATGTCCAAGACCCCACAGACCGGCCATGAACGCCCATACGAACCAGCCGGGCCATCCGACGAATCCGAGGACGATCAATACCGGCACAATGGCAAACGCCATCGTGCGCTGCCGCGGGCCCCACAACGCATAGGCGACATGTCCGCCGTCGAGCTGCCCGATGGGAATAAGATTCAAGGACGTCACGAAGAGACCGAACCAGGCGGCAAAGGCCACGGGATGCAGGACGACATCCGCCTCAGGCGGGAGCGAGCCGATCACGACCCAGGAGAGAAACTGCAGCAGGAGCGGCTCTCCCAACTGCAGTCCGAACGTGGCGTTCCGGTCCACGACCTGGGAGAAGCCGAGTCCTATAATCAGCGCAATCACCGCGACGACGAAACCGGCAAGAGGTCCCGCGACGCCGATATCGAACAGCGCCCGGCGATTGAGGATCGGTCCGCGCATGCGGATGATGGCGCCGAACGTTCCGATAAAATGCGGCGGGCCAGGGATGAAGAGGGGCAGCGAGGCGGGAACGCGATGAATTTTCGACAACACATAGTGCCCGAGCTCGTGAGTGACGAGGATGAACAACAGCGTCCCCGCAAACGGCACTCCTTTCCAGAGCCCGGCCGGATGGGTCAGGAGAAAATCGACCGGACCTCCCACCATTCCGCTGTAGGCCTGGTACGCGCCGGCCCACAATGTCGTGAAGATCGTGAGGCAGAGCAGCAGCAGAGGAAGGATCCACTGGGAGAAGACTGACGGTTCGTCGGCGGCATCGAGGTCCGGCTCGTCGGTCGGCGCAACGGGGCCTGCTCCACGTCGGGAGTCCTCGCGGTCCGTGAAGGGAATCGACTGATGGCCGTCGACAGGTTCCATGCCGCACTTCTTCAACCGAGGGAGGCGAAGGGGTTATGCTCCCGCTCTTCGGCCACGGTCGTCCCCGGACCATGTCCCGGCAGCAGGCGGACATCGCCCGGAAGCGTCAGGAGACGGCGGCGGACCGAATCGAGATGGGTCTCGTACAGGGTGAAGGGATTCGAGCGCCCGATCGAACCGGCAAAGAGTGTGTCACCGACGAAACAGGTCGGCTGCTCCTGATCATCCGCCTGGTAGCAGATCCCGCCGGCGGTGTGACCCGGCGTGGCGAGACATCGGACCGTTCTGGCTCCCACTCTGACGACCAAGCCGTCATGGGGCGACGTGAGAAGTCCGGCCCGCGGCCGCCAATCCAGGAGGCTGCGGTCGTCATTTCCGAGATACACGGGCACCTCGCGATGAGCCAGCAACTCCTCGATTCCCCTGGCATGGTCGGAATGGCCGTGGGTCAAGCAGATGCCGACCAGGCGTAAACGGCGCTCGTTGAGTGCCGAGATCATGGCCGGTGCGTTGTAGCCCGTATCGACGATCAGGGCCTCACCATCGTCATGGAGCAGGTAGCCTTGCACGCCGTATCCCCCGACTGATCCGTAGACGGTTTCGACCCACGGGAGCTTCTGCCGGTCGGCCGGCCGCCAGTTCTCGATCGCCATGCCGACGAGCGGATCGGGCTTGAGGGCCAGAACTCCGGCCAATGCCCGAACCGTTCGGCGATCCGGCGGCTTGTGTCCCCGTTCGAGTCCGGTGACGTCCGCCTCGCTCAACCCGGATGCGACCGCGACCTCGCGAACCGAAAGACCAAGCCCTCCGCGGGCCTTCTTCAGGATGTCGCTCAGATCGTCTTCCAGCGGCATGAGGTATCCGGTGCATCTTGCCGTCGGCACGCCCGCCTGCTAGACGAGCGTGCCGAGGATGCGGCGGTAGTCCTCTTCGGGAAAGGCTTTCAGCGTCGTCGAGCGGACGTTTCCCGACGAGCCGAGCTTCAGCGCAAACGCGGCCTGTTTGTCGTTGTTCGGCATGTCGAGGATGAGCACCAGATCATATTGTCCCAACGTCATGTAAAAGGATCTGACCTCGCCGCCCAACTCCTTTGCCAGTTTCTTCACGGCATCCAGCCGCTTCGGCGAATCTTTCACGTTCTTGATCCCCTGATCCGTCCAGCTGAGCAGCATGACATAGGTCACCATTGCGACCTCCTCGGCAGCCTTAACTTTCCGGCTCAAGCCTGATTTCCTTGACATCCCCGAATCCGGACAACATCTTCGGCAGCGCGCCGCCCGGTCCGACGGCCACGATCGTCAGCCGGTCAGGATGAAGATGTTTCCGCGCCGCCGCCAGCAGTTCTTCCCGCTTGAGCGCGACGACGCGGGCGCGCAACTGCTGCAGAAAATCCTTCGGTAATCCGTCGTATTCCAGCTCGATCAATCGATTGACGACGGCGGCGGAATTTGGAAACGAAAAGACGAACGAGTTGACGTACGCTTCCTTCGCTTCGGCCAGCTCCTCCTCCGACACCACGTCGGTGCGGATGCGCTCGAGATTGGCCACGAACCGGGTGATCACCTCCTGGGTCGACGGCAGCTTGGTTTCAGCCCGCATCAGCCAGATGCCCTGATCGTGCACCCCCGCGGTGAGACGGCTCCCGACCGAATAGGCCAACCCCCGCTTGGTCCGGACGTCGTTGAACAGGCGGCTCCGGAACGAACTTCCGCCGAGAATATCGTTGGCCAAGGCCAAGGCCGCATAGTCCGGATCGGTCTCCTTGATGGACAGATGGCCGACTCGAAGATGCGTCTGCGAGGTTTCCTTGCCGACGAACCGGATCGCGGGCGCCGAGCCCGTTGACTCCCTGGCATCGGGAATTTTCAAATCCGGCACGTCTCCCTTTTTCCAGTCGCCAAAGGTCGCCCGCAGCATCGCCAGCATATCGTCCCTGCGGAAGTCGCCGGTCACGCCCAGGATCATGCCGTTCGGATAGACGGTCTTTCCGTGAAAGGCCACGAGGTCGGCGCGCGTGATCCGGCGGATGGACTCGACCGTGCTCTCCCTGGCGCTCGGATGGTCGGAACCGTAGAGCTGTTTGAGGAATTCACGGCTGACAATCGACCCGGGATTGTCCTGTCGCCGCCGGATGCCTTCGATCGCTTGAAGCTTGGCGAGTTCCAGTCGCGCCGGTTCGAAGGAAGGAGACCGGATCAGCCCCGCGAAGATGTCGAGGCCGCGCTTGAAATCCTTGTTCAAGACGTCGAGGGAGGCGGAACCGGAGAGCCGTCCGATGGCAATACCCACGTCGCCGGCGAACTGCTCGAGTTCCTGATCCACCTGTTCGGCCGAACGCGTGCCGCCGCCGCCGGTGCGCATGACCGTGCCCGTAAGCGCGGCCAGCCCCACTTTCTCCCCCGGATCGAGCCACGCCCCGGTGCGCAGCGTCGCAGAGAGGGTGATCAACGGCAATTCATGGTCCTCGAGAAGATAGACCACCATCCCGTTCTCGAACACCACCCGGTCCGGATCGGGCGGGGTGAATTCGACCGGATCGAACTTCATCACCCTCGGATCGGCGGTCGGCGCATCGCCGCCCGCGGCGACGATCAGCGGAAGCAGGAATGCGACCGCGGCCGCTCCCAATGCGCATCCGGCCCACCGCATGGTCGATCGCACGCCATTCACACGCGTCATCGAGTCACCTCACTGGCCGACACCGCGGCCGCTTGTTTGACCGCGACTGTCTTGACCAGCGTCGCCACGGTTCGATTCGATTTGGTGAAATATTCGGAGGCCACGCGTTGAATGTCCGCCGGCATGACCGCCGCGATCTTGTCCCGTGCGTTGAGCATGTATCGCCAGTCCCCCGCCACCGTCTGATACAGGGCGAGTTGGGAAGCAAGCCCGCTGTTGGAGCGCAAGGCGCGGACCATGTCCGCGTCAAGATTGTTGAGCACCTTCTCCAATTCCGTCGTGGTCACCGGCTCGCGCTTGAGCCGCTCCAATTCGGCCAGGATTGCGGCCTCGACCTCCGCCGCCGTGTGGGGGGCCAGCGGAGTCGCCTGCAGCACGAACAGATTGGGCGCGCGCACGCCCGGATAATTGGCGTCCGAATTGACCGCTGAGGCCAGTCTGCCGCCCAGGACCAGTTTGGTGTACAGGCGCGATGTCAGTCCGTCCGTCAGGATTTCATCGATCACGTCGAACACGTAATCATCTGGATGCCCCAGAGCCGGTTTGTGAAAGCCGATGGCCAAGGAAGGCTCCGCGTCGAACTCCACTTCCACCCGGCGCTCGCCTCGCTGCGGCGGCTCGACCGTCACGATCTGCGGCGGCGGCGGTGCAGCGGGAATCTTCCCGAACGTCCGTTCGATCAAGGCGATCACGTCCTTCGGATTGATGTCGCCCACGATGCCGATCGTGGCGCGGCCGGGACCGTAATAGGTCTTGAAAAACTCTTCCGTGGTAGCCGGCGTCAAGGACAGAATGTCCGATTCCCATCCGATCGTCGGAACCCCGTAGGGGTGGGCGCGGAAGGCGGCCGAGGTAAAGGTTTCAAAGAGCAGCCCGCTCGGGCTGTCGTCGTTGCGCAGGCGCCGTTCTTCCATGACCACGCCCCGCTCCTTGTAAAATTCACGGAGGACGGGGTTGGCCATGCGATCGGCCTCGATTGCCGCCCACAGTGGCAAGCGATTGGAGGGCAGATTGATCATGTACCGGGTCAGGTCCTTCCCGGTCGCCGCGTTCAATCCCACCCCGCCGTGCCGCTGGTAGAGCAGCGCCATTTCGTTGCCGGACACGTACTGGGCGGCCTGGTCCTGCAGATCCTTCACGCGCTGCTGCAAGGCCGCGATGGCGGCGAGTTCGTCCGGTCCGGCCGGGCGCTCTTGTGATCGCCGGGCCGCTTCGCGCTGCCGCTGCTCGAGCTCCGTGCCGGCGCGCGACAACTCATCGAGGATCGGCTTTTCTTTGGCGTAGTCCTTGGTCCCGATCGTCCTGGTCCCCTTGAAGGCCATGTGCTCGTATAAATGTGCGAGTCCGGTCTGTCCGACCTGTTCGTTGACCCCGCCGACCGAGAACGTCATGTTGATCGAGACGATGGGCGTCTGGTGGCGCTCGACCATGAGCACCGTCAAACCGTTGGCCAACTTATGCTCGATGACCCGCTCGGCCAATCCGGAAGAGGCCGCAGCAACGGGACCAGGCTGCCCGAGGGCAAGCACCATCGCCGCCGCCAGGCAGGCGTGCTTCGCCCCCGAGATCCATCGTTTCACGTCATATCTTTCATGCCCCACCTGCACCGTTTCTCCGTTCATTCGAAAATCTCCATGAGTTCCTCCGGTCGTTCAATGAACCAGTCGGGACGGCAGGCGGTCATGCGCTCCCGGTTTCCCATACCGTAGCCGACCGCGCAGACCCGGATTCCGGCATTATGGCCGCCGTTGATGTCGTTGGTGCTGTCCCCCACCAACACGGTCCGCTCCGGCGACGCGTTCAGGCGCTCCATGATGTGCCGCAGCATCCCCGGCTCAGGCTTGAGGCCGAATCCGTTGTCGCCGCCGACGACGAATTGGAAGTGTTGAGCGCCCAGGCCCTGTAGAATGACGTTGGTGAATTCGATGGACTTGTTGGTGGCCACCGCCTTGCTGGTACGCCCGAAATGTTGCAACATCCGCTCGATGCCCGGATAGAAACGCGTGCGATCGAGGCAATGCGCCAAGTAATGCCCCCGAAAGACCCGCAGGGCTTCGTCGAATCGGTCCGGGTTGTCGTCTCCCACCGCCTGTCTGAGCAACTTCTTCACCCCGTCCCCGACGAAACCGAAAATCTCCTCGAGCGGGCGCTGCGGCAATCCCAGTTCGGCCAGCGTCAAGTTCACGGACGCGGCGATGTCCCATTTCGATTCGATCAGCGTACCGTCCAGATCGAATATCAGCAAGTCGACCGGCGTCTTTCCCATTACTTCACCTTCCGCAATTCATCCTCCAACCCGGCGAGCCGATCCCGCTTGTCCTGCTCGCCTTCCTTGACCCACGCCTCGCGCACCAGGTTGAGCATTCGCTTTTGACCGACGTGCGGAGGCAGCACCGGCTCGATGATCCTCCAGCGATTCTTGACCGATTTGACCCGCACGCGGACTTCCTCCGTACCGGCCTCGGGGACGAATCCGGCGGTTTCAAGATAGACGGATCCGATGATTTGAAACGCCACCGGCACCACCACTTCCAGGCGATCGACGATGTCCCACTGAGTGTAGTGCTCCGCGACGGTGAAGCCGCGGATGACCACGATGCGCCCCCAGGTCGGCTCGTCCCGCCAATCGATAAACGGGGCGATCGCTTCGAACGACAAGGAATCCAGACGCGCGCCCTTTTGGTCGAGCTGGAAATATTTTTTCACGATCTCGGCGGGCGAATGATCCAGACCGCCGGTTTGTCCGGCCGCCGACCCGTGAAACACCATCAGCCCCAGGAGACTCAGAAGCGCCAGCACCGGGCGGACGGACGTCCGTCTCATGGGACCTCGTGCAGCTTCATGAGATTCGTGCCTCCCGGCTGCCCGATCCGCGTGCCCGACAGGATGACGATCCGTTCACCCGGCTTCACGATCCCCTCAGCCTTCAAGCGTCGCTCCGCCTCGTGGACGCGTTCGTCCGTTTGCGCGATCTGGTGCATGCAATGCGGCGTCACGCCCCAATAGAGCGCCATCCGCTGGCGAATGGGTTCGAACGGCGTAAACGCAATGATCGGCGCGACGGGCCGCTGTTTGGAAATCAATCGCGCCGTCGAGCCCAACTCGCTGAATGCCACGATCGCGCTGGCCGTGATGGCCGAGGCGGCCGTCGACGCCGCGGTACAGATGGCCTCCGAACAGGACCGGGCGTCGCCGTCCGCGTCACGCCTGCGCGAGGCCGATGCCGCGATCCCCTCCTCCGCGGCCCGGACGATCCGGTCCATGACCCGAACCGTTTCGACCGGATAGCGGCCGATGGCCGTTTCCGCCGACAGCATCACGGCGTCAGTGCCGTCGAACACCGCGTTGGCGACGTCGGACGCTTCCGCCCTGGTCGGGCTGGCGCGCTGGGTCATGGATTCCAACATCTGGGTTGCCGTAATGACCAGCCGGCGGCGGTGGTTGGCTTCCACGATAATGCGCTTCTGCAGAACAGGTACGGCTTCGGCTCCCATTTCGACGCCCAAGTCGCCGCGCGCGATCATGACGCCGTCAGCGGCGTCCAGGATGGCGGGCAACGCATTTACGGCCTCGACGCGTTCGATCTTGGCGATAATCGGCACATCCCGCCCGCAGGCTGCCACCAGCTGCTTCGCGGCTGCAATATCCTCCGGTCCACGGACGAACGACAGCGCCACATAATCCACGCCCGCCGCGACTCCGAACCGGATGTCCTCGCGGTCCTTGTCCGTCAGCGTGGGCGCGCTGACGTTCGTTCCGGGCAGGTTGATGCCCTTGTGCGAGGTGATGCGGCCGCCGGTGACGACCAGACACTCGACCGCGCCGCCGGCGATTCGCGTCACGGTCAACTCGATCAGGCCGTCGTCGATGAGAATGCGGCCCCCCGGCCTCACGTCGCGAGCCAGGTGTGGATAGCTCACGGGAATGTCGATCTGTCCACCGGCCGGCGCTCCGGACGCGGCAGCCAGCTGGCCCCCGGACCGGGCCAGGGCCGTCTGCAATCGGACCGATTGCCCGGGCGCCACGTCCAGGCCCTTCTCGCCGACCTCGTCCACCCTGATGCGCGGCCCTTGAACGTCTTGAATGATGGCGACCGCAGCCTGCCGGCTGGCGGCGGCTTCTCGAATGGAGCGGATGGCTCGGCGATGCGAGTCGTGCGTGCCGTGGGAGAAATTCAGGCGCGCCGCGTCCATCCCCTGTTCGATGAGGCGGCTCAGGACGTCCAACGACTCACTGGCCGGGCCGATCGTGCAGACGATCTTCGCTTTTCTCATGCCATGCTCTTCGTGCTTGACAAGACAGGAACCATCACCCAATCATTGCAGGCGGAAAAACACCGTTCTTCTTGCGTGGCGACGGGTCATTCTAACAAACGAGAATTCCCGCCGCAAAGATTCTTCGAGCCCGACGCGTGTTGCGGGAGGTCCCATGGAACATCCATCGCGGCGACTTGATTTCGTGACGATCGACGGACTGTTGGCGTACGGGGAATGCCTGGCGCGACGACAGCCGAGCGACGATCTGCTCCTTCCCGCCCTACCGGCCACGACCGCCGACCGACGTCGAGCAGCCGAAGCCGCCGTGGAGGCCGTTCGTACGTTCGTTCACCGTGCCAAAACGGGATTCGAAGACGCCGCCGCTTATCGGGCGGCGCGCACGACGCTCTTCGCGGACCACTGCGCGGGCGATCCGCTGGTATTCTTTGCCGCCTGGAACACATGCCTGGCGTCCGGAGAGCTTCAACCGCTGTTGCACATCCCGATCAAGACGGTGTCGAAACCCACGCACCGCCGGCCGGTGGCCATCGTGCCCCGCGCCGACCTCACGCCCCAGCTGGCCGAAGGCCGGATCGTCCTGGACCTCGGCGACGATCGATTCTGGCTGTTACCCCGCGACCTCACGGGCCGGACCCTGCTGTTCACGATGCGGCACGGCGTCTCCCGGGTCGAGAGCAAGACCCACCGGGTCGGACGCCGCTTGATGAACCGCCTTGATCCGGAACGGGGGTTTCCTCGTGCCGATTCGGTCGGAGCCGCCTTGGCCCGCATGGTCGGCGTGGTCGCCCAGCAACTCGATTTCCTCCACCTGTCCAACTATCTCAATCCGCGCGCCTTCCTGCATTTCATCAGCCGCAGTCCCAATACCGAACAACTCCTCCACCGCGTGGTCGCGGCCCTCGTCCCGGACAGCGAATCGAGACCGAAGCCGGCGCTCGAACCGGCGCTGGAGTCATCGGACTTCGGGTGGGTCACGGGGATGGAGAAAACGCTGGAGGCCGAGGAAGCGGCCAGGGCGTTCGGCGTCGACGTGAAGAGTGCGAAAGCGCTGCTCAAGGATCCCCTGTATTGCTACCCGGGCGGCAACTCCTTCTTCGACCTGTACGTGGACGTCATCGACGGTCTCCACGGCGTCGGGCGTGCGAACCCGGGCAAGGTGGCCTGTTTGTACACGCACAGCTCGACGCTCCGCGCGCTGATGATCTACCTGGACGCGCGACCCTTTCATGAAGCCTTTACGGAGTTCAGCGATTATAAGGAGAGCCAGGACAACGTGGTGCTCCTGACCTTCGAACAGGGACGGTTGTCGGGCTACTCCACGGCCGTGGGCCTTTCCGAACGGGAACGGATCGCGCGGGAGGCGTGGCAGACGGTGGAGCGGGAACGCCGGGATCGCGTCGCCCTTAAACCGCGGCAGGTCAAACGGCTCGTGGCCCTGGTGTCCGGAGGAGACTTCGCGGGAGCCGGGGCCGCGCTGAAGGAATTGCGCGTCACCGGCAACCGGTTCGGCCTCGATGTGCGTTTCGTCCGTCACGGCTTTCTCGGTCTCGCGAACAACTGGATCGAACCGGTCACCGAACACCACACGCGGGGGATGAGCAGCCTGGCCAGCAGCCCCATCGGCAGCAGCCGGTTTGAAGACTTCAAAGACGAGCGGGTCCAGCAGGCCGCGATGAAACATCTCGCCCCGTACCTCAACGACAGCGTCGTCGTTGTGCTGGGAGGCGACGGCAGCCTGCGCGGCGCGCGAGCCATCTACGAAAACTTCGGCGTCCAGGTGATCGGGCTTCCGGGCACCATCGACAACAACATCGACGGCACCACCTCGCTCGGCTTTCATTCGGCCGTGGCGCTCGCCAATCAGTCGATCGAATCGCTCAAGGCCACGAGTTCGGCGATGGGCAGCATTTTTTTCGTCGAAGTCATGGGCGCCGGATCGGGACACTTGGCCCTGGCGTGCGCCTATCAAGCGCGGGCGGAAGGCCTCTTGGTGAACGAGCATCCCGATCCGGACGCCTATATCGACGAGATCATCCTCGGGACGCTGAAACGCACGTTGGGTGTTCCCAACAAGAGCCATTTGTTCGTGGTGGCCGAGCGCACGCCACACCGTCATCATCGGGAAGGAGGCGTGCACGGCCTGGTCGACCACGTCGCCGAAACGATCGCACAGTGGCCGCAGCGTCAAGTGAAAGCCGATCAGTATCCGCTGACGTTGGCCACCAAAGCCACCATTCTCGGCCATACCCTGAGAGGCGCGCCGCCCACGCCGGAGGACAAGACCATCGCCCAACACCTGGCGTACGAAACGGTCCGGCGGGTGGTGGAAGCGCCTGAAACGATCGTGGGCTGCATGGTCGCCTATCGTGATCAGGGAACCATCGCGACCATCCCGCTCCACGCCGTAGCGGCCAAACCTTTCAATTGGGCGCTTTTCGCCCGGATGCACGGAAGCGAAGCGGGAGATTGACCGGCCGGCGTCCGCTTCGTTGACCTCGATTCTGAGGGCGTGGTAGCGTCTGGCCACTCGCGAGGCATCCGGCGATGATGCGTCCATTCCCACGAGGCATCTGGTCTGGGGTGATCGGGTTTGCGCTGCTGCTCAGCGCGACGATCGCGACCAGCCAGCCGGTCGGTCCGCAGGCCGAGCCGCCGGGGATCGCGACTCCAGAGCTTCACGGCCTCCCGAATCATGATGGTCCGCCTCCCGGCAGGACCGAGGCGGCCTCCCCGCTCCGTCAGAAAACCGAGATTCCCCAAAAGGCGAAAGATCTGCTTCGGACGATCCGGGAGCGCCAGGGCATGCCGCCCCCCGGCTACGCGGGCGGACGTACCTTTCACAATCGAGAACGCCGGCTCCCTCGCGGGCTGTACCGGGAGTATGACGTCAATCCGAAGATTCGGGGCCGGCCGCGCGACGCGGAACGGATCGTCATCGAACAACAGACCGATCGGGCCTATTACACGGCCGACCATTATCGAACGTTCGCTCCATTCAAGTGAGACACCATGCCGCACCGGACGTCCCTCGCTTCCATCATCCAGTCGATCAAGGCACCCTGGGTCCTATTGCTCACGCTCGACGCGGGGGCGCACATCGAGAAGGTCTTCCATGTCCCGGACGGATTCGTCCTGCGCGTGGTTCGCGGAGCCAAGTGCCGCACCGCCGCCGCCTTGTTCCAGGAGTTCGCCCGCGCGCTCAAGTTGCCCGACTATTTCGGGCACAACTGGGATGCCCTCGAAGAATGCCTCGCGGATCTGGAATGGCTACCCGCCAAAGGGTATGTGTTGGCCGTCACGGAAGCGGAACAGGTGCTGATAAAAGAGGAAGACGACTACAGCACGTTTCTCGAAGTGCTGAGCGATGCCGGTGAGGCGTGGGCGGCAGGTCAGGCCGGTTCCGGCTCCAGACCTTTTCATGTCATCCTGACCGTGTCCCACCAGCAGAGGGCCGCACGGGCACATTGGTCGATTCCGGAAGTCGGTTTGGATGCCGAAGTGGGACACCGAGCCAAGGTATCGCGAAAACAGCCTCCATCCGTAAAGTGAGTCCGATACGCCGATCGGAGGCACCCAGGGCACGATTGGTGTGAAACGGCTGGGGCACAATGGCGGAGTCGATGGGGCGGACGTTCAGGACGGTGACCGCCACTTCCAGCGGAAGGGGGCCGGCGAGAGCCCGTCGGTTCCCGTGTCACGCGCATACGCTCGGGACGCCCGCCAGCGGGCCTGGACTTCATCACGATGTGTCAGGCAAATCCCGTGTGTTTCCCGCACGTCGTCGAGGGGAGGCTTCTCCCCCACTACGTCGTTCTTCCCTTCGTATCGGCACCAGGAACACACGACCTTCATGGACAATGCCTTCTCCGAATCCAGCCAGCGGGTGACGCAAGATTCAGACCGACGCTCAGTGTGCCCGACGAGTGAGGTATTTCCTAAATAAATCGCAAACACGCGTGTTGCGGCGGGCGAAAGCGGACTGGATCAAAAAAGAATCGACTGTGGATCTCTGTCGTCAATTTTTCGACACTCCGACCACATTCGAGCCAAAGATCCAAAGGTCGCCCGCTTCCTTGACCGGTTCTCACCGACCATGATAGGTTGCGCCCCCGCCATGAAGACCACTCGTTCAGCCAAACTTTTCGAACGGGGTCAGCAACTCATTCCGGGCGGCGTCAACAGCCCGGTCCGAGCCTTCCGTTCAGTCGGAGGCCAGCCCCGTTTCATCAGCCGGGCGAAGGGCTCGCGCCTCTACGACGTGGATGGCAACACCTACATCGACTACGTGTTGTCCTGGGGGCCGATGATTCTGGGACACGCAGCTCCGTCCGTGATCGCCGCGGTCCGAAAGGCGGCCGGGCGCGGCACGAGTTTCGGCGCACCGACCGAGCTGGAAGTCTCACTGGCGGAGATGATCCGGGAGGCATTTCCCTCCATGGAGAAGATCCGTCTGGTCAGTTCCGGCACCGAAGCGGTGATGAGCGCGATTCGTGTCGCCCGCGGATTCACCAAGCGCGACACGATTTTGAAATTTGAAGGCTGCTATCACGGCCACAGCGACTATTTGCTCGCCAAGGCCGGGTCCGGTCTCGCCACGTTAGGCATCCCGGATTCGCCCGGCGTCCCGGAAGACTTTGCCAAGCACACCCTCACCGCCCCGTATAATGACATCGGCGCGGTCCGTCGCCTGGTCGACAACCATCGCGGCCGCCTTGCCTGCATCATTCTGGAGCCGATCGCCGGCAACATGGGCGTGGTACCTCCGGCTCCGGATTTCCTGTCCGACTTACGAAAGCTGACCCTCGAACACGATATCCTCCTGATTTTCGACGAGGTGATCACGGGGTTCCGGGTGGCTTACGGCGGCGCTCAGAGTCTGTACGGCGTGACTCCCGATTTGACCGTGTTGGGCAAAATCATCGGCGGGGGCCTGCCGGTCGGGGCCTACGGAGGCAGAAGGGAGATCATGGATCTCATCGCGCCCTCGGGGCCGGTGTATCAGGCGGGAACGCTGTCAGGAAATCCACTGGCGGTCACGGCGGGGATCGCCACGCTCACCAAGCTCAAGGGTCGCGGCGTCTATACGGGGCTCGAAGCGCGGGCGGCGGCCTTTGCCAAAGGGATGGGCGCTGCGGCCAAGAAAGCGGGCATCCCGCTCACGCAGACACGGGTGGGTTCCATGTTGACGTCGTTCTTCACCGCGAGTCCCGTGCGCGATTGGACGACAGTGAAACAATCAGACACGCAGCGCTACGGTCGGTTCTTCCACAAGATGCTCGACCAGGGCATCTACCTCGCGCCGTCACAATTCGAAGCCGTGTTTCTTTCCACCGCCCATTCCTCGGCGGAGATCGACAAGACGCTCCGCGCCGCATCCGCGGCCTTTAAGAGCTTATAGCTGATAGCCTATGGCAGAAGCCGACACCCTCGGCTGTATCTTCCTCACATCCGATCGCATCGCTTCCGATACAGCCTGCAGAATGTTCAAAGGGGCTGTCAGCAAGACCGCAGTGAGGTCCGCGACGCGAGGAATAACGAGTGTCATGTCTGCGGACGGGCGCGAGACGGTGAGCGCCCAGTGTCTTAGGCGAATCGTAGATATTTCTCACCCGCCTGTGGGAACAGGCGATGGTCCCAATCGTACGTCGAAGCCTTGAACGAAACGAGAACGAAGCTGGCAGCCGCTTTCAACATTCTGCTCTATTCGTCGTCCTCGTCGTCCGCATCCATCGCTTCCTGACGTTTCTGCTCTTCCATGGCGTTGTGCAGCAACATGCGGATGAACATCGAGTATAAGGAACCCTTTTCCAACGTCCCGCCCGGAGGGATCGCAATCTTGCCCTCCTTGATCATCTTATCCATCCACACCTTCTGATCGGGGGCGATCAGAATGGGAATCTCGACGAGTCCGACCCGACCGAACATTTCCATGACTCAACCTCCGGGATAATTCTGGGAGCGTACAGTAAGAACTTCTACAATCGAGCTTGTTGTTCTCTGACCGCCGCCATTCCAGCACGCGGTTTTCTCGGTTGTCAACCGGCGCTGGAGTCCTGGCACGATCTCTGCGTTCACCTTCCAGGACGATGACCGCGGGCACGACAACCTTCCGTACGCTTTCCGGTCTTCTCACCATGATTCTTTTGCTGCCATTGCCGGAAAGTCACGGGCAATCGTCCACTTTCTCCGCGTCCTCGTTGCCGACAACGCCCTTGTCTCCGCAAGCCGGCGCCGGATCCCCCGAAGACCTCGGCTCGTGCGATCTCTGCCGGCCGCTCGATGGACGACCGGGATCGAATCTCAAGCGTCAGCGGCACGATCGGGATCCCCATTTTCGGCGAAAAGCACAACCTGACGGACTGCATCGATCCAGGAACCGAAGCCTCAAGTCCGGGCTGCCGAGACATCCCCCAATCCAGCAATCGGCCCAAGACCGGTCCGAACCCTCCCCCGGGGAGGTCGCGCCATAACCGTATCGGGAACAGGCAAGCGGCTTGCACTTATTTCTTCTTGTTCGAGGAATTATCCGAGAACAGCAACCAGCCCAGCACGACAAAGCCGATGGCCACACCTGTGATGGCCAGCCAGGTTCCGATTTTGTCCATCAATGTTTCTCCTTTTCGGCCGGTCGCAGTGCATCGGCTATTGCCTTGTCGAGGCGCCGCACCTTCCCCCCGCCGTCCGTCGCCGCAAGACGCGCCGAGCCTTCCACTACCAGGCGTCCGCTCTGTTTGTCCTTGACGACGTGCGAGAACGTCAACGAGGCGCTGCTCAAGTCCGTCACCGATGTGTCAATCGTCAGTGTATCCCCATAACGGGCCGGAGATCGATAGGTCAGCTCTGCGTGCACCACGACAAACACCGTTCCCTCGTCCATCAACTGCTTGACCGAACATCCGCGCTCTTCGAGGTGTGCCGTCCTGGCCCGCTCGAAATACTTGAGATAGTTCGCGTAATAGACGACGCCTCCGCAATCCGTGTCTTCGTAATAAATGCGGATGTCCATCGATAGAGTAATGGCCTATAGCAAATGGCTTATGGCACGGACAAGACTAAAGGATAGAAATGTGTAAAAACTTTAGGTATTCAACAGAGTATTTCTGAATGCATTGATACTCTTGGCAAGCCGCTGGCTATACTCGTACAGATTTTATTGTGCTCAGGCTCTGTAATGTAAACACGATCTTTGGCAAGAAATGCCCCCGCCACAACCTCGTATGTCGAGCCTAATGCTATTTCCAAATGATAGTCGAATACCTTATTGGATTTTTGGGCAGAGCCTTCTGCGATGTTAAGTCCGATTGAATTGGCTGCACGATTCATTTGTGACTTCAATCCATAATCTTCATGCCTTGGAAACTTCGCGGTCGCGGCATAAACCGTCGTCGCGTATTCCTTCGCCATTTGCCATCTCCAAAGTCTCAAACCGAAAGGCCATCTTCGCCCTTCTGTCTCCTCTGCCATACGCTATACGCCATGAGCCATATGCTCTTAAAGATTCAATGTCGGAAACCTTGGCAACGTACTCTCGTTTGACCCGGCGAGACGGACGACGACGTCATACAACTGCTGCACCCGCTCAGCCTTCACCGGTTCGAACCCGTGTCCCAGGATCCCGCGGTTGGCCGCATCGAGCAGAGGTTTCATGGTCGGCCACTCCCGCAGAAAGGATTGCCCCAACTGATCCCCCAGACCGGCCAGCGCACGAAACTGTGCCTGCAGCGGCAACCGGTACTTGCCGTCGATGTCGTCCAGGTGGCACACACGACAGTTTTCTTGAAGGGCTTGCGGCAATTGCTCCGGCCGCACGTCCCAAGTCTTGATTCCGTGCGCCGTAAACAGACGGCGCTGCGCCAGGGCTTCCAGCGCCCTGAGCAGCGATCGCATGGCTCCCTCCGCATCGTTCGTCACGCGCAGGCGGCGTCCGGCATGGGCGAGCAAATCGACGGCCACGGATTCTTTCACTTCCGAAGGGTCGAGGACGAGCTTCTCGAGGAACCCCGAATTGGCTTTGATCGCGGGCAGGCAGCTCTTCACCTCCGCCGGCCCTCCGAACAGGGTCGCCATCTCCAGCGCCTTGATCGACGTCTTCAACTTTTCCCACGCGTGACGATGTTGAAGGCGCTCCCACAGGTCGTAACCGTCAGCCAAGTCGGCGAGCGCGCGATACAGCGGTTTCAGTCCTCCGCTCACGCGATGCTCGATCTGGCGAAAGACTGCGGCAGCCGCCGCCAAGGCGCCGCGATTGAACAGGCTGCAGCCTTCCCGTCGCATGCCTCTGGCGGCCTCGTCCCAAGGATTGGCCTGAACCCATTGCTTCTCCATCCCATCCAGCGTGACGGTCTCTCCCTCCCGCCCCTCTTGCGCGCCGATGATGGACACCACGCGGGACGCATGAGGCAAAGCCGCCAGCGTCAACCCCGCCGCCATCGCCGCCGTGGCGCCCGACAAGTCCAGCACGAGCGACCCCGATTCGATTCCCCAGGTTTCGAGCAGCGCCGGGAGGGAACGGGCGATCGTCACGTAGCAGGACGGGAAACTCTCGACATCGGGTACGACGATCCAGTCCCAGCGCCGGGGGACCTGAGACAATTTTGGCTGCAGATCGTGTTCGACCAGCGGCTTCGCAGATTCGGGAAGGACAAAGCAGGCGGCGTCCGGTCGCAAACGGTTGAGTGAATAGACCGCGCCCGCGACCTCCTCCGTCAGCGCCACGACCAATGCTTGAACCGGCTGCTCCTGTGCCATCGCGCGCGGACTATAGCATCGGGCCATGCAGTGATCAATTGACGCAAGTCGCGTGGTGCTTCCGCTTGACGACATCTCGAAACACGCTTAGACTTCGCGGCGACGCGCAGAATCGCTCCTCTCCGCACCGCGTCCCTCTCGGAAGGCTTCCCGATGGTCTGGTGGTATTGGATGGTGTTGGGCTTGGCGCTGCTCGGAGCCGAAATGGCGACGCCGGGCGGGTTTTATATTCTTTTTTTCGGTCTTGCCGCGTTGATCGTCGGTACCCTGGCCGGAACCGAGGTCGTCCAGACCGACTGGCTCCAATGGCTGCTGTTTTCCGTCGTGGCGGTCGGTTCCCTTTTGATCTTCCGGGGTCCGCTCCTGGCGAAATTGAGCCCACACGGGCACGCTCAGCCGGACATCGATTCGATCGTCGGAGAAACCGCCATTCCGCTCGAGCCATTGGCGGCTGGCGAAATCGGAAAGGCGGAACTGCGCGGAACGACGTGGACCGCCAAGAATGTCGGCGCCGAGCCCCTCAAGAAGGGTCAACGGGGCAAGGTGGCCCGTATCGAAGGATTGACGCTCTGGATCACCAACGAATAGCCGTTCCGTTCATTGTCCGAGGATGATGAGGAGGTCGCATGGCATCGGGAACTCTGGTCGTGCTCATACTGGCGCTGCTCGTCCTCTATGTGATCGCCAAGACGGCGGTGGTCGTGCCCCAACAAAGCGCCTACGTGGTAGAGCGGCTGGGTAAATATTCCGCCACGCTCAACGCCGGATTCCACATCCTGCTCCCGTTCATCGACACCATTCGATACCGGCATTCGCTCAAGGAGGTCGCCATCGACATTCCCGAGCAAGTCTGTATCACCAGGGACAACGTGCAAGTCTCCGTGGACGGCGTGCTCTATCTCAAAGTCTTGAACCCGGAACGGGCGTCCTACGGCATCAGTGATTATCACTTTGCGCTCTCGCAGCTGGCCCAGACGACGCTCCGCAGCGAAATCGGAAAGATCGAGCTCGACCGCACGTTTGAAGAACGGACGAACATCAACATCCAAGTCGTCAACGAACTGGACAAGGCGTCGGAGCCCTGGGGCGTGAAGGTGCTGCGCTACGAGATCAAGAACATCACCCCTCCCAAGGACGTGCTCAACGCGATGGAAAAGCAGATGCGCGCCGAGCGGGAAAAACGCGCGCTCATTCTGACTTCCGAGGGAGAGCGCGACGCCGCCATCAACCAGGCCGAGGGGGAAAAGCAGCAAGTCATCAAGGCTTCGGAAGCCAGAAAGCAGCAGCAGATCAACGAAGCGGAAGGCGCAGCGTCCGCCATTTTGGCCATCGCGCAGGCGACCGCGGAGGGACTGCACAAGGTCGCCGACACCATTCGGGTTCCCGGAGGACAGGAAGCCGTGCAACTGCGGGTGGCCGAACAATACATCGCCAAGTTCGGCGAATTGGCGAAAGCCGGCACGACGCTCGTGCTCCCGGCCAGCGTGTCCGACGTCGGCTCCATGATCGCCCTGGCGATGAGCGCCGTCCGTCAGACAGGCCAGACATCCCCCTCCAAATCAAGCTGACGTGTTCGAGGCCGGTGACTTCACCGGGCCATGAAATATTCACCGGGATAGTCGACGTGTTGACCGTTCGCGTCCGCCCACCCTCGGCACCGGCGGCCCATGCCTTTTTCCGGCCAAGGCCGCAGCACGCGAAGAGGCCGGGCGTATTCTGTCGGTACGTTGAGCTTCTGAGCGAGGCGAGAACGCCGCTTGATGATCGGCGCGTCCCGGCGCGCAGGGCGGGTGGGTGCCACAGTGACATGTTCAACATCTTGCTCGTTTGACAGGATGGTCGCCCGGCCCCTAGAATCGCGCGCGATGAAAGACGTGGTGCTCAACGCGTTCGCGGAAAGCACGGCCGTCAAACAGCAATTCGTACGCGAACAGGCCGACCGGATCGTGCGCGTTGCGGAATTGACGGCGGCGGCCCTCGCGAAGGGCCACAAGGTCCTGCTCTTCGGCAACGGAGGCAGCGCGACCGATGCGGCGCACATCGCGGCCGAATTCGTGGGCCGCTATAGGCGAGACCGTGCACCGCTGCCGGCCATCGCGCTGGCGACCGACATCGCGGCCATTACCTGTATCGCCAACGACTACGGATACGACGAGCTCTTCGCGCGTCAGGTTCGTGCCCACGGCCGAGCGGGCGACATCGCGATCGCCATCAGCACCAGCGGCAATTCTCCCAACGTCCTGAAGGGAGCGGAAGCCGCCAAGGCGTGCGGGCTCATCACCGTCGCCTGGACCGGTGGCAGCGGCGGCAAGCTGGCCGGCCTCGTGGAATTTCCCTTCATCGTTCCGTCGACCGTGACGGCCCGCATCCAGGAATGCCATATCACGATGGGCCATGTGATATGTGAATTGATCGAGGACCATCTCCTTGGCAAAGCCTCCTGACCGGAAGGTTCCGCTTCGAACGGCTCGGGCGCTGATCCCGCCGATCAATGTTTCGGACCTGAAGACGTATCCCCTCAAGAAGCGCCACAGCAAGGTACGGGTATCCGATTTCGCCGAGCCGTGGCGCCGCGGAGGCAGCTTCGCCCGGTTCTACCGGTCTCTGCCGGATATTCTGGGCGCGAAGACGCTCCGGGCCGTCGCCGCCTCGATCGCCGCGGCCCATCGCAAGCGCAGGCCCGTGATCGTCGGCATCGGCGCCCACGTCGTCAAGGTGGGATTGACCCCCATCTTCGTGGACCTCATGAACCGCGGCATCGTGTCGGCCATCGCCATGAACGGCGCCGGCATCATTCATGACTTTGAGCTGGCCCTCATGGGTCACACGTCGGAAGAAGTCGATGCCGAGATCGACCAGGGACGCTTCGGCATGGCCGAAGAAACCGGGCGCATGATCAATGACGCGATCATCCGGGGCGCGAACGAGGAGCGCGGGCTCGGCGAAGCCGTGGGACGCTATATCAATGATTCTCCCGGCCTCTTTCGCAACCACCGGACGAGCATCCTGGCGGCCGGCGTGAGGCTCGGCATCCCGGTCACGGTGCACGTGGCCATCGGTACCGACATCATTCACATGCATCCGTCCGCCGACGGCGCGGCGATCGGCGCCACGTCCCTATTCGATTTCCGACGTCTGACGGCCGTGGTTTCGAGAATGGAAGGCGGCGTGTATCTCAATATGGGCTCGGCCGTGGTCCTGCCGGAAGTGTTCCTCAAGACCGTGTCTCTGGCCCGGAATCTCGGCCACCCTTTGACGCAGATCACCACCGTCAATATGGACTTCCTGTCCCACTATCGCCCGTTGACCAACGTCGTGCGCCGGCCGACGCAGAAGGGCGGCCGGGGTTATGCGCTGATCGGTCATCATGAAATCATGGTGCCGCTGCTCGCGGCGGCCATTTACGAAGAACTGGGGTAATTCGCCATGGCGTCTTCACCGACACCGCCTCTGACGACGGACGAACTGACCGCGATCTGGTTCGACCTCAACGTACGATATTTCGACGGAGCCCTGCCTCCCATCGACCTGGTCTGGAGCAGGCGGCTCACCTCTTCGATCGGCATGTTCGTCAGTCGAGGGGGCCCCCGATCGTCTTGGAGCGAGACCGCGTCCGCCAAGCCGCCGCGAAGGGAAATCCGGCTGTCCCTGCCGCTCCTGACGCCGCTGCTGGCCGGGTCGCCGCACGGTTTCACTGAATTGCTGAGCACGGTGGCCCATGAAATGATCCATCAGTGGCAATACGACATTCTCAAGCGGCGCCCCAGTCACGGACCGGACTTTCTGCGGAAGATGAGCGAGGTGAACCGCGACGGATCCCTCGCCGTCAGTCTGTACCATTCACTGCAACAGGAGGTCCTCGCTCTGGCGCGCTTCGCGTGGCGGTGCCGTCAATGCGGACGCATCTACCGCCGCCAACGGCGGACGATTCAACCGCGCCGGCATCATTGCGGCAGTTGCCGCGGCGCACTGCAGGAACTGGGCGCCGTGCGCCGCATCGAGTCTCCGGTTCCCCGCCCGTCCCCGGATCGCGCCCAACTCTCCTTGCCCTTCTAGCGGGAGCGGAATGTCACATGGGATGGCCGCGTCAGATTTTCTTCGGTGACGTGGATGCCATGTTCGCCTCCGCCGCGATCGTCAAAGCCCCCGAGCTGGCCGGCAAACCCGTGGCCGTCGGCGGACAGGCGCCCCGGGGCATCATCGCCGCCGCGAGTTATGCCGCGCGGGCATTCGGCGTCCGCTCCGCCATGCCGACGGCCACGGCGATCCGCCTCTGTCCCGAGCTCGTGCTACTGCAGCCCGATCGGCCGCTCTACCGCCAGATGCACGAGCGGATGCAAGGCGTGACCGCCCGCCTCTTTCCCACCGTGGAGTGGAGCAGCATCGACGAGTTTTACGTCGACACGACCGACCTTCACCGTGTGTATCCCGACCCCGCGTCATTGGGCCGCACAATCAAGCAGGCCATATTCGACGAAACCGGTCTCTGCTGCACGGTCGGAGCGTCCACGGGCAAGGTGACGGCCAAGATCGCGGCGGACGCGGCCAAGCCCGACGGTCTGCTGATCATCCCCCCGGGATCGGAAGCGGCGTTCCTGGCCGATCGGCCGCTTCGGGCACTGCCGGGCATCGGCCCCAAGACCGGCGAGCGGCTGCACACCATCGGCCTGCGGACGATCGCCGACCTGCTCGATCCGCGCTGGGAGACGTCGCTGCGCCCGCTCTTCGGCCAGCGGCTCCATTGGGTGCGGGAACTCGCGCAAGGCATCGATCACGACCCGGTGGTGCCGGACCGCGAATCCAAAAGCATGAGCCATGAAACCACATTCGAGCGCGACACCGGGGACCCGGCCTCTCTCGAACGGGTGTTGCGGGGTTTCCTGACCGCGCTTGCTCGAGAACTGCGGCAAGAGTCCCTGGCGGCGGGTTCGGTGACCGTCAAGCTCAAGGACGCGCGATTCGCCGTGACGACGAAGCAGCGCCGATTTTCCCGGCCGCTCAATTACGACCCCGACATGTGGCCCACCGTGAGAATGACGCTGCAGGACCTCATGAAGCCCGGAGCCCTGTATCGACTGGCCGGATTGGCCGTGACCTCGCTGACTCCCGCCCCCTCCGGACTCTTCGACGGGCGACGCAGCAAAGCCATTGAGGCGATGGACGCCATTATCGCCCGGCACGGGTCGGGCGTGATGGGACTCGGCGGCGTCTCCCGGACGGACGACGAATAACCACCCGGTTCCATCCGGGAGGCGGAGTCGGTATGATGAGCGGCATGTCTACAAAAGTGTTGACCATGGGCGAACTCGTTCCCGTCCTGCAGCGCGCCCGCGCCTCGAACAAACGGGTCGTGTTCACGAACGGCTGCTTCGACCTCATGCACGTCGGTCATACCCGCTATCTCGCGGAGGCCAAACAACTCGGAGACCTGCTGGTCGTCGGCGTCAACAGCGACGACTCGGTGCGCGCGTTGAACAAGGCGCCCGGTCGTCCCGTGGTCCAGGACGCGCACCGGGCCGAAGTCCTGGCCGCGCTCGAATCGGTCGACTATGTGGTCGTGTTCAGCGAACCGGATCCGCTGAATCTGATCACGGCGGTCCAGCCGGACGTCCTGGTCAAAGGCGGAGACTGGCCGCTCGACCGCATCGTCGGCCGCGACGTCGTGGAGCGGCGCGGAGGAGTGGTGAAAACCATCCCGCTCGTCCCCGGCGCCTCGACGACATCGATCATTCAACGGATTCGTTCCATCTAACCGCTTCGACGCGACACTGCCAACCTCATGATCTACGAACGCCAACACGTCTCATCCTCGCGACAGGGCCACCCCTCCCGAATCGGTTGTCGATCCGATCAGGCCGGCCGCAGTCGCAGCACCGTCGCCCCGTCGTTTCACACGCCGTCCTGACGATCGAGGAATCACCACCTTGTCGAATTCGTCCCTTTCTTCAGCCGCCCAATGGATCACCCCGATCGCGACGGCTCTGGCCGCTCCCCGTGGTCGCGCCTGCCTGACCGGTCTGCACGGCTCCTCAGCCGGTTTCGCCCTGACGGAACTGTGGCAACCCGGATCCGGCTCTCCGTCCGGCAAGCCGTGGCTCATCGTCACCGGCACCGACGAGGCCGCGGAACGCCTCTACGACGATCTCCTATTTTTTCACCGGCTGACCGGCCGGACGACCGACTCCCTGACGCTCTTCCCCCGATGGGAAACGTTGCCTTACGAAGCGACTGCGCCCCACGTCGGATTGGTCGCCCGCCGCATGAACGCGCTGCACGGAATCCACGGTGCCCCGGCCGCGCGGGTCGTGACGTCGGTCGCCGCCCTGACTCAGCGCCTGATGCCGGTGGAGACGTTCGTGCGCTCGCTGCTCCGGCTCGATGTCGGCGGTTCCATCGAGCGAGACGCCTTGACCGGCGGATTGTTGCGGTTGGGCTACCGCCGGGTGTCGGTGGTGGAAATCCCGGGCGAGTTCAGCATCCGAGGGGGCATCATCGACATCTTTTCGACCGCGTATGGCGATCCGTTGCGGGCGGAGTTTCTCGGCGAAACCATCGACTCCCTGCGCCTCTTCGATCCGTCCACCCAGAAATCGACCCGGAACCTGGATCGCGCCGTCGTCTTGCCGGCGCGTGAATATGTACGGCTGGATGCGGCCACCGAGGCGCTGGCCCCGATTCAGGCCGACGCGGAGTGGCGGGCGCCGGACCTCTATCCTCATATGGATACGCTGTTCGACTACTTTTCGGCGCCGCCGATGCTGGTCTTGGATCAGCCCGCCGTCCTCGCTCGCTCCGCCGCCGATCTCTGGGAGCGGATCGATGATGGGTATCTACGCAACAGCGAACGGGACGGTTCATCCCCCTATCCTTCGCCGGAACGATTGTTTCTGACCTGGCAGGACGTGGTCTCCGTCACGGAGGACCGGACTCAACTCGCGTTGGAGCCGCTGGCGGCGGCCGATCCGTCGTGGGATCCGGTCCAGACCTTCCCGGCGCAGCTCCCCGCCAGCGCCGGCCTCGGAGTACGGGGGACCTCGTTCACCCAAACACTTACGATCCTCGATCGTCTGCGCGAAGCAGGCCGGGTGGCGCTCGTTGCGAGGAGCCGCGGCCAGGTCGAACGCCTCCTGGCCTTGCTCCGCGAGCACGATGTCCCCGCGGTCGAATGGACCGCCGCGCATTGGAAGGGCTCGGGCCAGACCAAAGCCCCGTTTTACGTCCTGCAAGGGGAACTCTCGGCGGGATTTCTCTCCACGGACCTGCGCCTGACCGTCCTGACGGAGGAAGAGCTCTTCGCCAAAGGGACGCGTCATAAGCCCCAGGCCAAGAGCAAAGCCGCGACCTTCCTGTCGTCCCTCGAAGACCTCAACGTGGGCGATTACGTCGTGCACGTCCAGCACGGCATCGCGAAATACCAGGGACTCAAGCGCCTGACGGTCACGGAGTTCGACAGCGATTACCTGATCCTGGAGTTTTTCGGCGGGGACAAGCTCTACGTGCCGCTCGACCGGCTCAATCAGGTGCAGCGGTACAGCGGCGCCGACGGACACGTGCCCCGATTGGACCGCTTGGGCGGCACCGCCTGGGCCAAGACCACGGCGCGCGTCAAGAAGGACATCGAGGAGATGGCTCAAGACCTGGTCGACCTGTATGCCAATCGGGAACTGGCCACGCGCCACGCTTACGGGTCCGACAGCACGCTGTACCATGAATTCGAGGCGGCGTTCGAATTCGAGGAGACGGCCGATCAGCTCAAGGCCATCGACGACATCACCCGTGACATGGAGTCGAGCAGGCCGATGGACCGGCTCGTCTGCGGAGACGTGGGCTACGGCAAGACCGAAGTGGCGATGCGGGCGGCCTTCAAAGCCGTGGAGGACAATCGTCAGGTGGCCGTGCTCGTGCCGACCACGCTCCTGGCGCATCAGCACTATGACAATTTTACCGAGCGGTTCGCCCCCTTTCCCACCAAGGTGGCGTTGCTGTCGCGATTCCAGTCGCCCAAAGAGACCAAGGCCATCTTGAAGGACGTGGCGGCGGGTATCGTCGACGTCGTCATCGGTACTCATCGTCTTCTGCAGAAGGACGTGACGTTCCGGAACCTCGGCCTGGTCATCATCGACGAGGAGCAATGGTTCGGCGTCAAACACAAGGAGCGGCTCAAGACGCTGCGCACGCAGGTGGACGTCCTGACGCTCACTGCCACGCCGATTCCACGGACCCTGCAAATGGCCATGGCCAGCGTGCGCGACCTGTCGATCATCGATACGCCTCCGGCCGGCCGGCTGTCGATCCGCACGCACGTCGTCCGCGGCAGCGACAAGCTGATCCGCGAAGCCGTTCTCCGCGAACTGGGACGCGGCGGGCAGGTCTATTTCGTCCACAACCGTGTCGAAACGATGGAACGGACCGGAGCCTGGCTGCAACAGATCGTTCCGGAAGCCCGCATCGTCATGGCCCACGGGCAAATGGACGCGAAGCCGTTGGAAGCCGTCATGCTGAAATTCTTCCATCGGGAGGCGGATGTACTGATCGCCTCCGCGATCATTCAATCCGGGTTGGACGTGCCGAATGCCAATACGATCATCGTCAATCGGGCGGACACGTTCGGTCTGGCGCAGCTGTACCAGTTGCGCGGGCGGGTCGGACGAGGCGGCGATCAAGCGTACGCCTATTTTTTGATTCCCGATGAAGGCACGTTGACCGGAGACGCGCAGAAACGATTGATCGCCATTCAGCAGTTCACGGAGTTGGGATCCGGATTTCGCATCGCCGCCGCCGATCTCGAAATCAGAGGGGCTGGAAACCTGCTCGGCAAGCAACAGTCCGGACATATCGCCGCCATTGGCCTTGACCTCTACATGCAAATGGTCGAGCAGGCGGTGCAACGGCTCAAAGGCCTCGTCATGGAAGAAGAGCCCGATCCCGTGCTCCGGCTGAACGTGTCAGCTTATATTCCCGAAGAGTACGTTTCGGATCCGCATCAGCGCCTGTCGTTCTACAAACGGCTTTCCTCCTGTCAGCAAGTCGGCGAGTTGGCGTTGCTTCACGGAGAGCTTCAGGACCGCTATGGACTTCCCCCCGACCCCGTCGAACGGCTCTTCGAAGTCATGCAGATTCGTCTTCACGCCAAGGTGCTCCGCCTGGACTCGGTCGAATTGAAGGCCCAGTCGGTCGTGGTGATCTGGGGGACGAACAGCCGGATCACTCCGCCTGCCGTCCAGCAGATGATGGATCGCTACAAGAACCGGGTGCGTTTTCTCTCACCGACCTCGTTCGAACTTCAAATGTCGCATCAGGACTGGCCTTCCATCTTTCGAGAACTCGCCGCAATGTTGCAAAGCCTGGAAGTCTGTGATACCACCACTTCAACGAAGACGTGATCGCCAACCACATACCGAAGGTCCACCGCCGCATGGTTTCCAGACCATTTCGTTCCGCAAGTCCGTCCGGGTCGGCCGCCGACCGCCGAATTCGCCTGGCTTGCAGCGCCTTGTTGCTGCTGCTGGCCGGTTGTACGCCGCCGTCCTCCGAAGAGCGGATCGTCGCGTTCGTCAATGGACGGCCCATCTCGCAGGTCGAGTTCGAAAACGAATGGAACGAGCTCCCGGATGCGACCAGAACGCGATACGAAAAAGAAGGCGGGAAGCCGCGTCTGCTCAGCGAAGTGATTACTCGCGAACTCTTGTTGCAAGAGGCGCGCAGGCAGGGATTGGATCAAAATGATCAGATCAGGGATCGAGCCCGGCGGTACAAGGAACGCTTGATGCTGGACGAACTATTGAAGGACCGCATCAAGACCAAAATCGAACTGACCAAGGAAGAATTGGACGCCTATTACGACAAGCACGCGCGCCAACTGCTGACGCCGTTGAAAGTCAGAGTGGCCGTGATGCTGCTTCCGAACTATCCGGCCGCGAAGGATCTCGAAAAGCAGGTGAACCAGGGCGGCGACTTCGGCAAGTTCGCCCAGCGCTACTCAATCGACGCCAAGACCAAAGCCAACGGCGGAGACCTGGGTCCGTATCGCAAGGATCTGGTCGCACCGGAAGTGGACGAAGCCATTCACCAGCTGAAGCCGGGCATGACGAGCGCCCCCATCAAGACCGACGCCGGCTACTATCTCGTCAGGATTACGGCGCTCGATCCCGAAATCATCCAGGCGGACTTGGCAACCAGGGAACGACTCCGGCAGGAACTGTTGAACGAAAAACGCCAGAAACGTTTTGACGACGTGATCGCCGACATTCGCGCCAAGGCGGTCGTAAAAATTGCCGACGTGTCCCGGTTCGGCGCCGGAGACCTGGCCAACCGCTGACGCAGGCTTCAAGGCCCTCCTAATGCTGCGGCATCCAACCCGGCCTGCAGACCATCGGTGCCCTTCCTCAATCAGGCCCGTCTCCTGTAGAATCGTGAGATTATGAACCGGCATAGCCCTCCCGCTCGGCCACAACGGACCAGATCATTATTCCCTCCTATGCAATGATCCACCCGACCTCGTTGACCATATGGCTCGTCGCGGGCGCTGCGTGCGGAGCCCTGGTATGGCTGCCCGACCGGCCTCCGGCGCAAGCCGCACATGTCGAAGACCGCATCATCGCGATCGTCAACACCGACCTCATCATGCTGTCGGAGATGAACCGGGAGCTCAAACCTGAGAAAGATCGGATTCAGAGGCAATACCGCGGCACGGAGCTGACTCGACAGCTGTCGATCGCCCAATCCATGACGCTCACCGCCATGATCGAACGTCGCTTGCAGTTGCAGGAGGCCAAAGCCCGTTCGGTCGAAGTGACCGACCAGGAAGTGAAACAGGCGGTCCATCAACTCAAGCAACAGGGCGAAAAACTGGACGAGAAGGACCCCGCGAACATGAAAGCGGTCCGGGAACAGCTGACGCTTCTCAAGGTGGTCGACCGGGAAGTCCGCAGCGGCGTGATGGTCGCGGACCCGGAAATGAAGCGGTACTACAACGAGCACCGCGACCGCTTCTCGCTCCCCGAAGAATACACGCTCAGCCAGATCCTTATCCGGCCGCGTTCGCCGGACGATTTATCGGACGCGACCGAAAAGGCGCGAACGGTCGTGAAACTGCTCAAGCAAGGCGAATCCTTTGAAGATCTCGCGCTTCGCTACTCGGACGGCGCCAACGCGTCACGCGGTGGGCGGATAGGCCTCGTGCGCCAGGGAGAATTGCTGCCGGCCATCGAACGTGGCGTCGCGACCCTGGTGCCGGGCGGCATTTCCGATGTGATTCAGTCGCCGGAGGGACTGCACATCGTCCGACTGGACGACAAGAAACCCAAGCAGTTCCGTCCCTACGACGAAGTCCGGTTGGAAATTCAATCGCTCGTGTATCAACAAAAGAGCGAGGACATGTTCCAGGATTGGTTGGCGGACCTGAAGAACAAGTCGTATATCGAGATCAAATTCGAGTCCGCTCCTTCAGCACCGTCCACAGGCGATCCCTCCCCTCGCCCGTTGTCGACGAATACGCGATGACCGGCAAACGGTCGTCGAGACCCAATTCCGCCCCCAATCGCCGCAGGCCCGCCACTCGCTCGCTCGGCTTGAGTTTGTCGACCTTCGTCGCCACGACGACCGGAAGATGACCGATGGAGAGGAGCCATTCGATCGTCGCCCGGTCCTGAGCGGCAGGCACACGACTTTCCACAAGCAGCACGACGATCCGGACTTCTTCCCGGTCGGTCAGGTAGGCCTCGAGCAGCGGACCCCATTGCGCGCGGATCGACTTCGAAACCTTGGCGTACCCGTATCCTGGCAGATCCACGATCATAAACCGTGCGAGCTGAACGTCGCCCGTGACCACGGAAAAGACGTTGACGGCCCTGGTCTTTCCGGGCGTTCGGCTCACCTTCGCCAGACTTTTCCGTTGCAGCAGCGAATTGATCAGCGAGGACTTGCCGACGTTCGAGCGGCCGACGAACGCGATCTCCGGCAGACCGCCGTTCGGAAACTGTTCGGGTCCGACGCAACTTCTGATAAACTCGGCCGTCAGAATCTTCATCGTATCCACCATTGTCTTAGGCAGCCTCCGTGCGGAAGTCAACACCACGTCGAGGAATGCGTCTGGTCACGGGATTGCTGTTGTGCGCCGCGGTCGGTTTGGCGGCGATCGGGCTCTTTTGGCTGCTCGCCATGCCCGACGTATCCGCCCTCCGCACGACGAATCCCACGATCACGGCTCTCATCGAGGCGCGGCAAGCCCAGGCCAAGGAGCAGGGTCGTTCCATCGGGCGCCACTGGGTCTGGGTGCCGCTCTCCCGCATCTCGCCGTATCTGCGCCAGGCCGTCGTCGCGGCCGAGGACGCGTCGTTCTTCTCGCACGAGGGATTCGATTGGGAAGGCCTGAAAGACGCCGCCCTCTATGATCTGGAAAAGGGCGAACTGAAGCGCGGAGGCAGTACGATCACTCAACAGCTGGCCAAGAACCTCTACCTGTCGTCCGAGCGCTCGCTGTTCAGGAAGGCACACGAGGCATTGATCACGCGGTCGCTCGAACAGCATCTTTCGAAGGACCGAATCCTCGAACTGTATCTGAACGTGGCGGAATGGGGGAACGGAATCTACGGAGCCGAGGCCGCCTCACGGCATCATTTCATGAAGCCGGCCCGCGACCTCTCCGCCGATGAAGCGGCCTGGCTCGCGGCCATGCTGCCCGCGCCGCGCCGATATGACCCGCTCAGAAAGACCACCGCACTGACCCGCCGTCATGAGCGCATCTTGCGACGCATGAGCCGGGTTTCAACAAGACCGGTCACGCGATAAGGTCCGTGGCCGGTGTGTCATGTTGGGCAGGCTATCGCGGCTCGTGGGAATCCCCGACTTCCGGTACGTCCCGTTCTCCGAAGATGGCGGATTCGTGCGTGTAATATTTGAACTCCAGCAGATTGTCCGAGGGATCCTGCAGGAAATAGGTGTGGTGTTCGATCCTGGTTCCGGGAAACCGGACTCGAGGCTGCTGATAGAATGCGAGCCCCTTGGACCTGGCACGATCGGCGAATTCCTGCCATTGCGCTTTCGTCAGAAAGACCAGGCCGAAATGCCGAGGGTAAATGCCTCGTTGAGCCTGCGGCTCATCCACAAGGTGGGCCACAAGCTGATGGCCGGCAAGCCCGAACGTCACGGCGCGCTCTGATTCGCGACCGAGCGTGCAACCCAACCCGTCGACATAGAACCGCTTGGCGGCCAGACGGTCGTGAATGGGAAAGGCCAGATGAAACAGGACTTCGTTCATGTCCAACGATCCTTCACGATGGGACTGCCCGTGCCGCGCCACCAGCCGGCGGCCATGCGAGGAGTGACGTGGGCGATGGCAAACCGCCCGTCAGGCGCTACAACCAACATACCAGCCACTCCCTGAATCCGCGAGACCAGTTGGTTCAAGATCCGCCGGGCGGCGGCCGCCGGGCTTTTGCCCTCTGCCAGCCGCTCACAGACGATCCCCGCCACCGCGAGACGGATGATGCCTTCGCCGACGCCGGTCATCGATACCCCACCGGCCCGATCGTCGGCATAGACGCCGCAGCCGATCAACGGCGTGTCGCCCACTCGGCCGGGCAACATGCGCTCGATGCCGCCGGTCGAAGCTCCGGCCGACACCGTGCCGGCTTGGTCCAACGCGACGGCCCCGACGGTCCCATGTCGCTCTCCTGTCATGGATGTACGGGCGAGCAAGCGATCGTACGACAGCCCCTGACGAGCCTGAGTCGGCGGAAGCCGTTGCAGTTTGAAGTGGCGGGCGAACTTGGTGGCCGACGGACCGACCAGCAACACGTGATCCGTTTTTTCCATGACCAATCTGGCCGCAGTGATGGGATGCACAACGCCCTCGACGGAAGCGACCGCGCCGGCCCGTAAGCCTTTTCCCTCCATGATGGACGCATCCATCCGCCGCACACCGTCGAGTTGACGATAGGCACCCCGGCCGGCGTTGAAGGCTCCGCCTTCCTCCAAAATGCCGATCGCGCATTCCACGGCGGCCAGGGACGGGCCTCCTCGTTGGAGGATCCCATATCCGGCCTCAAGCGCCAGCTTCAGGCTTTGAACTTGTTGCGAGGTCATCGGACGGCGGCCCGCGCCGCCGTGGACGAGCAGAAGAGGGCGAAGACGCGTCAATTGAGCAGCAAGTCCCTGGCGTGACGATAGGCGGGGTCGCGCAGGCGATCCAAATCGGAACGCACAAACCCCAATCCCGTCACGCAGAGTTCGAAGTTCTCGGAGAGTTTTCTGAACAACGGAGGCTCGTCGGGACCCGGATTGCGGGCCATTTCGGCCACGATGCCGTAGGAACGCTTTCCGGCTTTGACGTAATCGACGAGAAAATCCTTGTGATAGATCAGGCCGGCGGTTTTCAATCTGCGCAGGTACTCGGGAAAGAGTCCGGCCATGAACAGGGTGAAGTCGCCGATATGCCGATGGACGTCCCGTTCCCGTTCCATAGACTGTGCTCCGTACAGCACCTCGGACTCGTACAGGAGCTCGACCACGGTATCGAGCGGTTTGCCGTGCTGGCTGCGAACCTTATAAAGTTGATCTGTGCTTGCGAAATCGACCAAGAGATTCGACAGGTAGGCGGTCACGTTCAGATCGGGCCAACCCAGGTGTTCCGTAAAGCTCTTCTCGGTCAATGCCCCGAAAAGCTGCCGAAGCGGATGTCGCGGAGGAACCTCTGCTCCCATCACGCCCTCCCTGCTATGGCCTTCTGTGCCTAGTATAACAGAGTAGCCGTCACTCGCATCCTGTTTGCTGTATGCGTGCACGGAACAGCTCTCACATCCGAATGGAGCCGGTCACCGGGTCTCCAATACGAATGTCACCGGCCCGTCGTTGACCGACTCGACAGCCATGTGTGCCGCGAAGACTCCCGTCTCCACGTGGACTCCGCGTGCGCGCACCTCGTGGATGACGAACTCATAGAGGCGCTTCGCTTCCTCGGGAGGCGCGGCCTCCTCAAAGCTCGGACGCCGGCCGTTCTTGGTATTGCCCAACAGGGTGAATTGGGAGACGAGGAGAACCGAGCCTCCGATATCTGCCAGGGATCGATTCATCTTGCCCCGATCATCGGAGAATATCCGCAACGTCTGCAGCTTCTCGGCCAATGAACGCCCGGCGGCTTCCGTATCGTCGGCCGCCACTCCCAGAAGCACCAACAGTCCCTCACGAATCTGCCCGACGGTCTCGCCATCCACCTCCACCCGCGCCCGCACGACCCGCTGAACGACGGCTTTCATGCGGATCCCGTCCTGTGCGCCGGTGAACGTCGTTTGCCGCCGAGCTTCCGTCGCGGAGGCCGGCGGGGACGCAGCTCCGCCAATGTCCCCTCCAGAGTCAGCAACCGTTGTTTCATCGATAGACCTCCGGAAAATCCGCCCAGCGAGACATCATGTGCCACAATCCTATGGCACGGAATGATGATGGGAATCGGATTGGCTCCCACCGCATTGCCCACGGCCCTGGCATATCGGGGCCCGCCGACGCGGGAGGCCACCCATCGATAGGAGCGGAGGGAGGCATATGGCAGCCGCCGGAGCACTCGCCAGACCCGCTGTTGGAACCGCGTGCCGAGCCGGACGTCCATGGGAAGAGTAAACGTCCGACGGCGGCCCGATAGATACAGCTGCAGCTGCTCCCTGGCACGCTGCAAGCCGCCGGTCGCGCGGCCGATCGTCATCGGCCCCGCGCCCTTCCGGATGCTCCGTTCGGCTTCCTGCCTGGTCTTTTTCGGCAAGCTGATGGCGCAGATGCCCTTGGCCGATTCGGCAATGCCGACCCAGCCCCAGCTCGATCGAAAGATCGTCGCGCGTAGCATTCCGGTTTAGCGCCTGAAGAGACGACCCAGTTTGCGTTGCACCATTCCCCACACCAACTGTAATTCTTCCGAGCCGAACATGGCCTGCATCCCGGCGTACCCGCTGGCGCTGATTGCGACCGCCAGACCCACCATGGCCGACTTCAGCACCCAATCGCCCGGACGGTTCCAGATCTCGACCCCGGCCACCCACAGACACACTCCGATCAACGGCACACAGGCGACCGCCGCCCGGAGCGACGAGCGGCCGATCGATCGCCAATCGACACCGCCAAGCCGTCGGGTCAACATCACCACCAGGATGCCTCCGTTGAGCATGGCCGCCAAGGCAGTCGCCAAGGCCAATCCGGAAGCACCAAGCGGAGCCATGAGCAGTACCGACAACACGATGTTGCCGACGACCGCCACAGCAGCGGAAATGGCCGGCGTTCTCGTGTCCTGCAAGGAATAGAACGCGGCAACGATGATGCGGAGACCGGCGAAGGCCCACAAGCCCATCGCATAACACAGCACCGCGGTGGCGGTGGCAATCGTGTCGGCATGGGTAAACGAGCCGTGCTCAAAGAATAGGTGTACCAGGGGCACGCGCAGCAGGATCAAGCCCAGCATCGCCGGGAGAATGATGAACAGGATCATACGGATGCCGAATCCTACGGTCGCGGCCAATTCGTCCATGACACCCTTGGCCGCCTGCGCTGACAGTGTCGGCAGGATGGCCGTCGCCAGCGCCACGCCGAAAATTCCCAAGGGAAACTGGATCAATCGCATGCCATAGAAAAGATAGGTCGGTCCGCCTGGGAAGAAAGAGGCCAAGATCGTACTGACCGTAATATTGATCTGGGTGACCGACAATCCCAGCAGCGACGGCAGCATCAAAATGCCGATTCGCCGGACGCCGGGATGGCCCGGTTCCAGCCGAAACCCAAACAGCATGCCGCGTAATTTGAGCCCGGGCAGTTGCATCGCAAACTGCGCCGCTCCTCCGGCCACGACCCCGATCGCGACACCAAGAATCGGTTCCGGGAGCGCGGGCGACAGAAACAGCATGCAGCCGATAATGAAGAGGTTGAAAAATACCGGGGAAAACGCCGGTGCGGCGAAGGCTCGCATCGAGTTCAGAATGCCCATAGCCAGCGCCGCCAGGCTGATGAAGAGCAGGTAGGGAAACATGATGCGCGTCAGCAGCGTCGTCATATCCAGTTTTGCGGGGTCGCCATGAAACCCGGGAGCCAGAATCCAGACGATGACGGGCGACGCGAGCACGCCAAGCAAGGTAATCCCGGTGACGATCGTCAACAACGTCGTAAAGACCGCGCTCGCCAACTCCCAGGCGTCCTGTTTGGATTTCAATGTCTGATATTCGGTGAACACGGGAATGAACGCGGAGGACATGGATCCTTCGGCAAACAGCTCGCGCAGTAAGTTGGGAACGCGATAGGCGACGAAGAAGGCGTCGGCGGCCGGCGTCGCGCCAAACAGGCGGGCCATGACCATGTCTCGAATGAACCCCAGGATACGGCTGGAAAATGTTGCGACGCCGATAAGTCCGGCGGCCTTGACGACCGAGCGGGTTTCTTCCGGAAGTTGGACCGGGACCGCTTGTCCGGCGCGAGATCGGGACATGATTCGGGATTCTAGCCGAAGGATCGCGGGCAGTCTATTGAACTGTCGCTTAGGATTCGTCGATCACACGGTCCGGAATTTCGTTGGGATTGTCGCCCGATGTCGCCGGGCAGGCAACGGCAAGAATCTCCCCGCAACGGCTCACGCCCGCACACAGAGCCACGGCCATGTCGCCCGCTCGAACCCCTTCAATCACGGATCGCACCACCTCATCCCACTGGCCCGAGGACACCAGCCGAATCAGTTCCTTGTCCGCCAAGACGTAGACCTCGCGTTCGAGGACCGAGAGCATGAGCAGAATCCCGGTCCGTTCGCGAGTCTGGAAGATACCGTGCTGCGCGAAGGCTCGTTCGGCCCTCAGCCGAACCTTCTGACGCATCCGCTCTCGCGAGGTGATGAGGCGCACGATCGGCGCAAAGGTGCCCGACCACGCACCAGCGGCATATGCGGCGACGGTGCACAGCACCAGCCACGCTGCGTTCTCGCCGTCCCAACTCCATGGCAGCCAGGCGGCTTCCGACATGAGAAGGGCGGTGAGCGTGAACAAGGCCAGGATGAGGCCGGCTCGATGCGTGGCGTCCCGATAGACACCGGACCGCGACACGATCATCGGAACGATTTCCGCCCGGGTCCGGCGTTCGGCAGTACGGACGGCTTCTCCGATCCGCTCACGTTCCTCCGGTTTCAGCACCCTACTGTCACCAATTGCCATTGGCCCCTCCGCCTCCGAAATCTCCCCCGCCTCCGCTGAACCCGCTGTCCGACGACCCTCCGCTCCACCCGCCGCCTCGGCTGCTGTACCATGTCCAGTCGTCATGCGTTCTTCTCCAGCCGCCGCGGCTGGTCCGGAGGACCAGCCAGAGCAGGACGGCCGTCACCGCTGCCGCCATCACCCCCAAAATCATGCCCGCGGATTGGGCCACCAGATAGGCCAGTAGACTTCCAAAGAGTGCTCTGGTTCGTCGTAGTCCCTGGCTGAGCACGATGCCGGCAAGAAAGCCGACGACAACCCCGATAAAAACGAGCTGCAGAGCATCCGTGTCTTGCCCCCAACCTCTTCGAGCGGCGGAGCGATCTTTCGCTTCGTACGTCCCTTCGATGGTTTTGAGAATGGCCTCGGTCCCGGCGCGCACGCCTCCGGGCATGTCGCCCGCCTTGAATCGCGGTACCATCTCATCGCGGATGATATGTGCGGAACGGAGATCGGTCAGCGTTCCTTCCAAACCATAGCCGACTTCGATGCGGAGTCGGCGCTCCTTGACTGCAATCAAAAGCAATACGCCGTTGGCCGTGCCCCGCTGGCCCAGCTTCCAGGTTGTCGCCACGCGGTGGGCATACTCTTCCAGCGACTCGCCCTCGAGCGACGGTATGATCAGGACGGCGACTTGATTGCCGGTCTTTTCCTCATGAGCCTTGAGTGCCGCCGTCAGCCAATCCACGTCGGACGCCGGGAGCACGTGCGCGGAGTCGACGACGCGGCCTGTCAACGGGGGAGCTTCGAGTGCGAAGAGCGGTGCCGCGACCGACAGGAGGGTGAACAAGACGAAGAGCCGGACCGGCCCTCGCCAGACCAGCCTCGTTCTTGCGAGTTTCATACTCGGCCTGGACGGTTTAGAACTTGACCGGCGGCGGCGTGGCGACGCTCTTTTCGTCGGCCACGGCGAAGTTGGGACGCTCCTCCAGATGGAGCAAGAACTTGGCGGTCAGGTTCGTTGGAAAGTACCGGACCATCTTGTTGTACTCGGCCACGCGGTCGATGTAGCGCTTGCGCGCGACGGCGATGCGGTTCTCCGTGCCTTCCAATTGGCTCTGCAGATCGCGGAAATTCTGATCGGCTTTGAGGTTGGGATAGTTTTCGGCGATCGCAATCAGCCGTCCCAACGCCGACGTGAGGCCCGCTTGCGCATTCTGAAACCGCTCGAACGCCTCGGGGTTGTTCAGGGTCTCCGGCGTGATCTGCACTCCGGTCGCCTGTGCCCGTGCCTGCACGACTTTTTCCAGCGTGTCTTTCTCGTGGCCCGCATAACCTTTGACGGTGGCCACGAGGTTGGGAATGAGGTCGGCCCTCCGCTGGTATTGATTCACCACTTCACTCCATGCGGCCTTTGTATCCTCGTCCAGTCCCTGCAAATCGTTGTAACCACACCCGCTGAGACAGGCGAGCACTATCATCCAGCCGGCGATCCCGCGCATTGTACTCATGATCCTCCTCCTTCTGATGAGCCGCCCGCTCATGCTATCATGGCCTTCATCCTTGAATATATTGCGCCTCGGGGAACGGACATGTCACGTGACCACACAACGCGTTCGCCCGGCGGATTCCAGGTCCGTCATCGATCGCTTGGCTTGTATCAAGGGAGCGCGATCGAACTGGCCTTCTGGTATCCCTCCTCCGGTATGCCCGAGTACGGTCTTTATCGATTTGCGACCGAGACGCAGGCGCAGTCCTTGATCGACTTTCTCGTCTCCGCCGCCTGTGCGGAGCCGCTGAGCAGGGAAGACTTACAGATTGAACCGTTCGACCTGGCCGAGCACGAACGACTCGTCGCCGAATACCCGTTGCCGTCCGCCTGGGAACAGCCGCTGTAACGGGATTCCCCCGCCCGGTCCCTTACCTGGTCTGGTTGCAGATATTCGGAGGCGAAGGGAGCTTAACTGGCGGCTCGCAGCTTGGGGGCGAGCCGATCATGATGTTCAACGCTTCGGGATTGGACGAAGGCCAGCAAGCGCTTGTTCTCCTGTGCGGCACGGAGAAACTTGAACGCAATACCCCGCTGACTGACGGATCGAACCATGGCCGCCACTTCCAGCGGCGCCTGATCCTGGTCGGTCGTGATTTCCAGATAAAAAATATCGTCTACATGAACCAGCGTGTCGCTCTTGATGATGCATCCACCGACCGAGAGATCCATCACAATGCCTTCTCCGCGAACCTTTCCTCCAGAAAATGATAAATAAAGGCGCACCGGAATCCTGAGATGCTGCCGTCGCTCGGTTTTGTGCTCGGGCATCACCACGCCGATCCTGGAAGCCATGAATCGGCAACTGCAATGCTGGCAACTGAAGGGGGACATCATCAACAGCGCTGCGACCCGCTCACCGGCGGACACCGGCTGCTCACGCAGGATTTTTTCTTGGCGGCACTGCGGACAATGGAGGAGGCGGGCCATAGCGTCGTCGAATGTGACCGGCATCCGGCTTATTGATCGGGGACTGTCTTGAGATCATCGATAATGCAACTCTCCGATCCTGTCAACAAAACAGCGCTTTTCCCTGACGACCACCAAGCGAGCCGACGCCGCCGGTGGCTTAATGAAACTCTGCGTGGGGGTCGGCCGGCGCATCGGTGAGAGGGCCGGGTTCGGCGATGGTCGATCGGAGGAATTCCCGATTGAACGTGGCGATGAAATGCACGCTGATCGATTTCGGACAGACGGCCTCGCACTCATATTGGTTGCCGCAGGAACCAAATCCCTCCCGATCCATGGCCTTCATCATCGCATCGGCTCGTCTGGCCCGCTCCGGTCCGCCCTGGGGTATATGAGCCAGGTGGGATACTTTCGCCGCCACGAACAACATGGCCGACGCATTCCGACACGCCGCCACGCAGGCGCCGCAGCCGATGCAGGAGGCCGCATCCATCGCCGTTTCCGCCCGATCCTTGCCGATGAGAAAGGTATTGCCGTCGACGGCGCCTCCCGTGTTCGAAGAAATATAGCCGCCCGCCTGCATGATGCGATCCAATGCCCGGCGGTCCACAACGAGATCCCGGATCACGGGAAAGGCTCTGGCACGCCAGGGTTCGATGGTGATGACCGTCTCATCAATAAACCGCCGCATATAGAGTTGACAGGTGGCGACTCCTCGGTCGGGGCCATGAGGAATACCGTTGATGACCAGCGAGCAGGCCCCGCAGATGCCTTCGCGGCAGTCGGATTCGAAGGCGATCGGCTCTTCGCCCTTCAGAATGAGCCGTTGATTGACGACGTCCAGCATTTCGAGGAAGGACATCGCGGGACTGATATCGTCGGCGGGATAGCTCACGAACGCGCCTTGGCCGTCCGGACCCCGTTGCCGCCACACGCTCAACGTGAAGTGCATATATCCCCGCGATTTGTTTCAGGCTCGTCTATTGATAATTCCGCATCGCCGGTTTGACAAATTCAAAGACCAGCGGTTCCTTGTGCAGGATCGGCGTTCCATCGGGCTGATATTCCCACGCGGCGACATAGGCGAACCGTTCGTCGTCACGAATCGGCTCGCCGTCCGGGGTTTGGTGCTCCTCACGGAAATGCGCCCCACATGATTCTTCGCGATGCAGCGCGTCATGGCACAGCAATTCCGCAAATTCCAGGAAGTCCGCCACCCTCCCGGCATACTCCAGTTGCTGATTGAACGTCTCCCCTGAGCCGGGAATAGCCACTTGGCGCCAGAAATCGTGCCGCAGCGGCGGAATGGTCTGCAGCGCGTGATGGAGCCCGGCGCGGCGGCGCGCCATGCCGCACGCATTCCACATGATATGGCCGAGTGCGCGATGAAACGAGGCGGCCGTGCGCGTTCCGTTGCCCTGGAGCAACTTTGTCGAGCGAATGGTTACCCGCTCCACCGCCGCGCGCGCGTCGGGATGATCACGCGTGATCGGCGCGCTCTTGGTCGTGGCCAGATAATGTCCGATCGTATACGGCAGGATGAAGTACCCGTCGGCCAATCCCTGCATCAACGAGCTGGCTCCCAGTCGATTGGCTCCATGGTCGGCGAAATTGGCCTCGCCGACGACGAAAAGGCCTGGAATGGTGCTCATGAGATTGTAGTCGACCCAGAGGCCACCCATTGTATAGTGCGGTGCCGGATAGATCCGCATCGGAGCTTTATAGGCATCTTCTCCCGTGATGCGCTGATACATCTCAAACAGATTGCCGTAGCGTTCCCGAACCAGCCCCAGCCCTTCCCGCTCAATCACCTCGGCAAAATCGAGATAGACGCCATGGCCGCCCGGTCCGACTCCGCATCCCTCGTCGCATACGGTTTTCACGGCACGTGACGCCACGTCTCGCGGCACGAGGTTGCCAAACCGCGGGTATCGCCGTTCAAGAAAATAATCCCGCTCGGACTCGAGAATCTGCTCAGGCGCCCGTGAATCCCCAGCCCGTTTGGGCACCCACATTCTTCCATCATTGCGAAGCGATTCGGACATGAGGGTCAGTTTGGCCTGATGCTCCTCACTCGGCGGAATGGCGGTCGGATGGATCTGGGTGAAACAGGGATTGGCAAATGCGGCGCCTTCTTTCCAGGCCCGATAGGTCGCGGTCACATTGGAGCCGGTCGCATTCGTCGAGAGATAGAAGATATTGCTGTACCCTCCTGTCGCGAGGACCACGGCCTGCGCCACATGCACGTCGAGCCGTCCGGAAATCAGATCGCGGACCACGATCCCACGGGCATGACCGTCGACGACGATCAAATCGAGCATTTCAGTCCGCGGATGCATGACGACCTGGCCCCGTTCGATTTGCCAGCAGAGCGCCGAATAGGCGCCCAGCAGCAATTGCTGACCTGTTTGTCCCCGGCAATAGAACGTGCGCGAGACTTGCACGCCCCCAAATGAGCGGTTCGCCAACTGTCCCCCGTACTCGCGGGCGAAGGGGACGCCCAGTGCGACGCATTGATCGATGATCTGCGTGCTGACCTGAGCCAATCGATAGACGTTCGCTTCGCGGGAGCGGAAATCCCCTCCCTTGACGGTGTCATAGAACAGGCGGGCGATGCTGTCGCCGTCGTCCTGGTAATTCTTGGCCGCATTGATGCCGCCTTGGGCAGCGATGCTGTGAGCGCGGCGCGGACTGTCATGAAAACAGAAGCAGTCGACGTGATAACCGAGCTGTCCCAAGGTGGAAGCGGCGCTGGCTCCCGCCAGCCCTGTTCCGACGACGATGATCTTGATGGCCTGTTTGTTGTTGGGGCTGACGAGTTTCTCGGTAAACCGGTGCCGATCCCATTTGGTTTCCAAGGGACCCGACGGCACTTTTGAATCGAGGCGGACCATCAACGCAGAACTCCAAGAGCAATCGCCAAAACGATCGCCGAATTGCCCAGCGCGACCGTGCCGGCCACGAACGGACCGGCGGCTCTGAAGACCCGATTGAGGACCGGATGCTCCAATCCCAGGGTCTGCAGGCTGCTGGAGACACCGTGACTGAGGTGCACCGCCAGCACTCCTTGAGCGAGAAGATAGAGCAGCGCGAACCAGGGATTCTGAAACGTGTGGATCACCCGGCTGTAGACGTCCCGATGCCCTCTCGGATCCAGCCTGTCCACGAAGGAAGTGTCCACGACCCCGGCGGTCAAGTGCAGCAGATGAAACACGATGAACAACAGGACCAGAGTTCCCGTCAAGGCCATCGTGCGTGAGGAGATCGATGCTTGGCGGTAGACGCGGCTTGCGTAGGCCACGGGCCGAGCCCGACGGTTTCGTATCACCAATTGGATCGTCAATCCGATGTGCAAAGCCGCGGTCAGCAGAAGTCCGATTCGAGCGGACCACAATAAGATGGGTAATTCACGAAGAAATGCCGCATAGGTGTTGAGCGCCTCCTGGCCCTCGAACACCTGCAGATTCCCCAGCATGTGGAACACGACGAAGCCGGCAAGCACCAGACCCGTCAACGCCACTACAACCTTGCTGCCAAGCGAGGTACAGAAGACGGTGAAGAACCGCGTCATCTTCGAGTCCTCATGGCGACGGTGCTCCGTCCCGTGCTTGTTCGCGCCGCACCGTCAAGGCGGAAACGGGATACCAGCGGTCCGCGCGCTTTCCGGCAATCGCCAACTCGACGTCTGCCGTGCTCCCATCCTCGCTCAGGACCGCCACGTCGAGATGATATCGCCCGGCCGGAAGATCCTCGGACAGAGGGTGCGCATCCTCCACTTGGATCGACGAGCCGGGCAACCAGTCCATCGGACGGGCCTCGCTCTCCCATTGTGCCACGACGGCGCCCTCATTCGATCGCAAGCGATAGGCGAGCGGATGATCGTGATACATCGGAGCCACGCCGACGTTGTTCCATTGTGACCGGACGGTGACGATGCCTCCTGGAATGGTTTCGACGGTATGCGTCAACTCGCGAAGCACCAGCCGGTACCCGAGTCGCTTCTGAAATTCCTCGATGCGTGGCCGCCAGCTCTCCGGAACTGGTTCAGACTTGGCGTTCAATACTGAGACATGCCACTCCAAGCCTTTTTGGAGAATCAGGTCGAGATTGAAGCCCTTGTCGATCCAATCCTGCATCACGCCACAGACTTCGAATTCTATGGGACCATGCTTCCACGCTTCCGCGACGACCGGATCGCGGAGTTTTCGGGCATAGACATGGTCCATGTGGTTCCAATCGGATCTGAAATACCCGTAGTCACCGAAACAGTCTCCTCGCCAGCCGGCCCCTTGAGCCGTCGCGTACGCCAGTTGGCCTCCGACCAATGCCACGAGAGGCACCGCCGGGAAGTATTGGAAATACCAATCGGTGATCTTCCGCTGATTGTCTTCCGTCGCGTACAGCTGCTTGCAACGCGCTTCCACTCCAAGGCAACAGGCCATGTTCCATTCACCCCAGCAACCGATCGACCCAATGTCCACATGGTCGATCGCCGGAGAGTCGCCGTACCGGGCCCCTAATGCTTTCAGGAGTCGTTCATGGGCTTCCAGGAAACGGGGATCATTGTAATCCGGAAACGTACCGCCGGAGACCGACACGCTTGCCACGCCCTTGTCCAGCAGCCAGGCCGGTGATCCGTCCTCATATTCAGTCATGATCCGAAATGCCAGGGTTTCACCCTTGGCCCTTGCCTGAGCGATCACGTCGTCCACGAGCTGAAAGTTATACTCCCCCTCTACCGGTTCAAGGTCGGCCCATGACCAACGGAAATACGCCACGGTCGAACGAGGATACTGAGTCCTTGAAGGTGGATGATCGAACCCGAAATGGAAATCGGCAAACCCCATGCCGGGATTATAGAGAATATCGTCGATTTGTAACGGATATACGGTGACTAACGGCGGCGACGCACGTTGATCGTCCGTTGCGGCGGCAGGCTCACCGGCGGTCACGACATCGATCGAGGTTGCCAGTGAAAGGAGGAGATACCAGATCGTGAGAAGGATCGGAAACGATCGCGACGTCTTCACCAACGCTCCGCTGGTTGGAAGTCCACTTCCTTTCTCTTTCATTGTTGAGGCCGGAACGCAAAATGTCAATCATACCGGACGAATCATGTGCCGGAGATGGCGCGGCCGGCCAGCGATCCTGTCGCCCAGGCCCATTGAAAATTGAATCCGCCGATCCGCCCGTCACAGTCGAGCATCTCACCGATAAGATAAAGACCCGAGACCAGCTTGGATTCCATCGTGCGATAGTCGACCTCCTCCAGTGGAACTCCGCCGGCCGTCACCTCGGCATAATTCCACCCGCGGTCGCGCACAATCGGCAACCGAAGTCTGCTCAGCGCATCTACCAGACGAAGACGGTCTTGACGGGGGCACTGGGCCAACAGACGCGATGGATCGCATCCCACATGCCGACCAACCTCCTCGGCAAAACGTAGCGGAACGCGTTGAGATAGGATTTTTGCCACGGTCCTTTGAGACGACTGCATGGTCTGTTCGACCAACCACTGATCGATGTCCTCGGACCTCGAATCAGGAAGGAAATTGGCGAATATTTCCGCATCCTGCCCCTGATGCCGCGCCAGGGTCCAGAAGCGGCTCGCATCCATCACGACGGGACCACTCACCCCGAAATGAGTCCAGAGCAGACTTCCGATCCGCTGATCCACCCTCTTCCCGTCAATGACCGTCGTCAAACGAACGATTTGTGAAAGGCCCATGAGACGTTGATGAAACATGCCTTCGTCCAAAACAAGCGGAACCAGCGCCGGACTTGTCGGAGAAACGCGGTGTCCCAACCGTTCGGCCATGACATAGCCCATTCCATCACTGCCGGATTTCGGGAGTGAACGTCCTCCCATTGCCAGTATCACTTTTTGGGCGGCCATGCTTCCTTGAGAGTGGTGCACAAGGAATAGATACCCGTCCCGAGGATCCGGCACTCGATCAATTCGACTCACGCGATGCCGACACAGAATATCCACACCCCGAGCCTGACAACTGCTGACCAAGGAGGTCAAAACTGTCCGGGCCTTGTCGGTAACGGGAAACAACTTTCCGGTTTCCTCGCGTTTGAGCGTGACGCCAAGCGATGCAAACCAGGCAATGGTGTCCTGAACCGGAAATCCTGCGAGAACGTTTTTGATAACCCGTCGGTTTCCGAAAAAGTCTGCCGCGGTAACCGTATGGTGCGTGACATTGCACCGTCCACCCCCGGATACGAGAATCTTCACCCCCACCGTCGCTGCTCCGTCGAGAAGCACGACACGACTCTTCGTCGCGCGAGCTTGAGTCGCGAAGAGTGCGGCGGTCAGACCGGCCGCCCCGGCCCCGACGATGACGACATCCGCCGTTCGCATGCTCATCTGAGATTGCACGGAAGTGATAAGTCTTCGAGATTGACCGGCGCGCCTCACTATATAGCATGGCTCTGATGGACCAAGAGAGCCCGAGCGAATCGATCGCATTCAAGAAATGGGAAGCGTCCCGCTTGGGTTCAATCCGCCGACGAAATCAGAAATTATCCTGAGAACTTGCAGTGATCGGGATACTTTTTCGCATTAGAGGGTTTTAACTAACCGTTAACACCCCGTTAATCTTTTGCTGCTACAGTTGCGCTCGTACGCAAACCTGTTTCCGTGGAGGTGGGCAATGACCTGTCAAAAATGTCACGGGTTGATGATCGAAGAGTGGCGGCCGGAATATTCGACCGACGTCACCGTACACCGTTGCATCAATTGCGGTCTGGTACTTGATCCACTGATTGCTCAGAATCGCTCATTAAAAGCGCGCGGGAAGCAACCGATTCTCGATGCAGCATAGAGCACCATCTGGTTCGGCCGGCACGGATGACTTGCCGTACCGGCCGAACAGGGCAGGCGTGGACGTCGCGCACACGACCGCATCGAAGCCTGGAAAGGGTTCCGATCGGAACCACGGTTCTCGCTCGTCGCGGCTCGACGTCTACCTCTACCCTGCGAAAGTGGGTGGCGAGATGATATTCCCATAAAATTCAGCGGTTACAATCTCTGCTATCCCTTTTGACTCTGCTCCCCCCCTCTCTTTTTTTCCACGCCCCTCTTCCCTCATTTTGATCCGATCAAACCCTTTCGTAAAGTGGCGCCCCGACATCCGCTGTTGGAGGACGGCGGCTCTCCTGTGGTAGCCTAGCAACTGCGACACTAGGACCCAACGGAACGCTATGAGCATCAAACCGGTGACCGACAAGATTTTCACCATCCTGCTGGTTGAGGACAACGGCGGAGACGTGGAAGTCTTTCTGCGCACTGTTGAGGCAGAGCTTCCCCGCGAAGCAGATGAACAGGTCGACTTGGTGATCGCCGCGCGCGCAGAAGGTGCGTTGAAGGTCCTTGAAGACAGGCGAATTGATCTGGTGATCACGGAGGTCCGGCTGCCGGGAATGAGCGGCATCGAGTTGCTGCAGCGGATCCAAGCGAGAGACCGTAGGATTCCAGTCATCGTGATCAGTCGAGTAGGAACTGTGGATACCGCCGTCGAAGCGATGCGCTGCGGAGCGTTTGACTATGTCACCAAACCATTCGAAAGACTGGACTTGGCCGCCAGGATTCACCGAGCGATGCGAATTTCTGAAATCTTATTCCGGTACGAGCCTCCCCAGAAGGGAGAGCCGCAGACATTCAAGGAATTGATTGGTGTAAGCCCCGCCATCCGCAATGTGACGGCCTTGATCGAAGCCGCCGCGCGGGTGCAGTCCACCACGTTGATCATTGGAGAAACGGGAACCGGAAAGGAGCTGATTGCCAGGGCCATCCACGAACGGAGCGCCGAACGTGACGGCCCCTTTCAGGTCGTCGACTGCACGACCTTCTCGGAAGGAACGGTCGAGAGCGAACTCTTCGGCCACGTGCGCGGCGCCTTTACGGGGGCCGTTGGAGATAAGCTCGGATTGATCGAACGGGGAATTGGTGGCACGCTGTTTCTTGACGAGATCGGCGACCTGCCTCTTCCATTACAGGCAAAGCTGCTCCGGGTTCTGGAAGAGGGAGAAATGCGGGCCGTGGGAAGCGTGCAGATGAAAAAAGTCAGCGCGCGCTTCATCGCAGCGACCAATCAGGAGCTTACCGAGAAGGTAAAACGGAATGAATTCCGCAAAGATCTGTTTTTCCGACTCAATGTCATGGCCATCAGAGTGCCGCCCCTACGCGAGCGATCACAGGATATTCCTCTGCTTGCCCGCCATTTCATGTCCCGATATACGAAGGAATTCGGTAAATATGTAAATGAATTGCATCCTTCTGCTGTCACGGAACTCGTGGCCTATCCCTGGCCTGGGAACGTTCGGGAACTTCGCAACGTCATGGAGCGGGCGGTCATGCTGGCTAACGGGGATCGCATCAGCCAAGAGGATGTTATCGGCCTGCTGCAGTTTACCGATCAAGCAAAAAGAGCCCAAGGAGATGATTACCTCTCTCTTCCCTATGCGAAAGCGAAGGAAAAGGTATTGGAGGACTTCAGTCGCCGCTACATCAAGTCCAAACTGGACCACCATCAGGGCAACGTCACACATGCGGCTCAAGAGGCAGGATTACCTCGCTCCTACTTCCACGAAATTATGCGGCGATATTTGAGAGACGAGAAGTAGTCCCGCTGTCATTCTTTCCTTACACTTCACCCCGTCTTTCCTTGTATCGTATTGATTTTTAATTGATTTAGTCATTATCAACTTCACTGTCAGCATTCACTGACACACAAATCATATATAAATCATAGGCTTACGATAGTCGCCCCATTTCTTCGTCAGGCGCTGCTGACAGGCCCTGTTTTCTGCTGGATCCTGCTCGAGAACTCCTTTCAGTCAAAAAACCATAACATGCTGATTTACAAATTGAATATCGGCATTGCGTCGCCGACATTTCCCTAGCATTTAGCCATGCTACCGGCATGGTGCTTGTAAAGATGTTCCGTCCATGAGCGACGAGGGAGGTATGTTCGTGCGACTCGATTCTAGTCGAAAGGGGGTGAGAGGGAAGGTCGGTGGGCCTTTCAGAGTTGACAGAGGTAACGGCAACGTTACGCAAGATTGTCTTTGAAGTAGGAGGTGTTCGCAATGCAGCAATCATTAGTCTCACGTCGGCAGTTCCTAAAAATTACAGCTGGAACGGTCGCGGCTGTCGCAGTGGCGGACAAGGTCTTGGCCTTGACGGCGCTGCAGCCGGTCATCGAAGTGGGTAACCCACTGGGTGACTATCCGGATCGGTCCTGGGAGCGGGTCTACCACGACCAGTATCGTTACGATTCTTCTTTTACGTGGTGTTGTTCCCCGAACGACACTCACGGATGCCGCGTTCGCGCCTTTGTTCGCAACGGCGTGGTCATGCGGGTCGAACAGAACTATGACCATCAAACCTACGAAGATCTCTACGGCAACCGCGGGACATTCGCACATAATCCCCGGATGTGCCTAAAAGGATTCACCTTCCACCGCCGCGTATACGGCCCGTATCGCTTGAAGGGACCGTTGATGCGGAAGGGTTGGAAAGAGTGGATGGATGCCGGCTCCCCGGAGTTAACTCCGGACGTGAAGCGGAAATATAAATTTGACGCCCGTTTTCTGGACGACATGATGCGGGTGTCCTGGGATACCGCGGCGACCTATGCGGCCAAGGGCTGCATCCTCATCGCGACCCGGTACAGCGGCGAAGCGGGCGCTCGGCGCCTGCGCGAACAGGGCTATGCACCGGAGATGATCGAGATGATGAAGGGCGCCGGAGTTCGGTGCTTTAAGCATCGGGCCGGTATGCCCGTGCTCGGCATCATCGGGAAGATGATGAACACCCGCTTCAACGGCGGTGTGTTGCCGCTTCTGGATTCCTGGATCCGCAAAGTGGACGCGGACAGGGCCCAAGGCGGAAAGTACTATTCGAACTACACCTGGCACGGCGACCAAGACCCCTCCCATCCATGGTGGAACGGCACGCAGAACTGCGACATTGACCTCTCCGACATGCGGTTCAGCAAGCTGAACACCAGCTGGGGCAAGAACTTCGTCGAGAACAAGATGCCGGAAGCTCACTGGAAGCTCGAGTGCATCGAGCGCGGTGGCCGCGTCGTGGTGATCACGCCGGAGTACAATCCGACGGCCTATCGGGCCGACTACTGGATTCCGGTGCGCCCGGAGACGGACGGCGCCTTGTTCCTGGGTGGTTCCAAAATCATCCTCGACGAGAACCTGCAGGACATCGACTATATCAAGCAGTTCACCGATCTTCCGATCCTGGTCAGGACGGACACGCTCCAGTATCTGGATCCGCGTGACGTCGTCCCTGATTTCAAGTTCCCGGATCACTCCAAGAGTTATTCGGGGCGGATTCAGGCCCTCAAGCCCGAACAGATCGAGCGCTTGGGCGGGTTTATGATGTACGACCTGGCGAAAAAGCAGCCGGTCTATGTCAACCGGGAACAGGTCGGTTTCCATTTCGTGCAGACCGGAATCGATCCAGCGTTGACCGGAACCTTCCGCGTCAAACTGCTGAACGGTCGCGAAGTGGACGTATCGCCGATCTACCAGATGTACCTGGTCCACCTCCAGGACTACGATCTGGATACGGTGAATCAGATCACCCGGTCGCCCAAGGACTTGATCGTCCGCTGGGGTCGGGATTCAGGCACCGTGAAGCCGGCGGCCATGCACAACGGCGAAGGTGTCTGTCACTACTTCCATATGACGGAAATGGGTCGGGCAGCGGCATTCGTCCTGACCTTGACCGGCAATATCGGAAAGTTCGGCACGGGATGTCATACCTGGTCCGGCAACTACAAAGCCGGTATCTGGAACGCCACCCCCTGGTCGGGCGCCGGCCTGGCGGTGCATACGGGCGAGGATCCGTTCAATCAGACCCTCGATCCTAATGCGCACGGGAAGGAAATCAAGACGAAGTCCTACTACTACGGCGAGGAGGTCGGCTACTGGAACCACGGCGACACCGCCCTGATCGTCAATACGCCGAAGTACGGACGCAAGGTGTTCACGGGTAAGACGCACATGCCGAGCCCGAGCAAGGTGCGGTGGGTAACCAACGTGAACATTCTGAACAACGCCAAGCACCACTATGACATGGTGCGCAACGTGGATCCGAACATCGAGATGATCGTCACGCAAGACATCGAGATGACCTCGGACGTCAACCACGCCGACATCGCGTTTGCCTGCAACTCCTGGATGGAATTCACCTATCCGGAGATGACGGCGACGGTGTCGAATCCCTGGGTGCAAATCTGGAAGGGCGGCATCCGGCCGCTGTACGACACCCGCAACGATGCCGATACCTTTGCGGCCGTGGCGGCCAGACTGACGGAAATGACGGGCGATGTCCGTATCCGTCAGGTGTTCCACTTCGTGTATCAGAACCGCGTGGACGTGTACGTCCAACGCGCGCTCGACGCCAGCGCGACCTGCTACGGGTACAACGCTGACGTGATGCTGAAGTCGGAAAAGGGCTGGATGGTCATGGGACGAACCTATCCCCGCCATCCGCTCTGGGAAGAAACGAACGAATCGAAACCGCAGTGGACGCGATGCGGCCGTATTGAAACCTACCGCATCGAGCCCGAGGCGATCGAGTACGGGGAAAACTTCATCGTTCACCGGGAAGGCCCGGAGGCGACCCCGTATCTGCCGAACGCCATCTTCACGACCAACCCGTACGTCCGACCGGACGACTACGGCATTCCGATCACGGCGCAGCACCATGACGACAAGACGGTGCGCAACATCAAGCTGCCGTGGGCGGAAATCAAGCGGCACGCCAACCCGTTGTGGGAGAAGGGCTACCAGTTCTACTGCGTGACGCCCAAGACCCGGCACCGGGTGCACAGCCAGTGGTCGGTGAACGACTGGGTGCAGATTTACGAGTCGAACTTCGGCGATCCGTACCGCATGGACAAACGGACGCCGGGCGTCGGCGAGCACCAGTTGCACATCAACCCGCAGGCGGCCAAAGACCGCGGCATCAACGACGGCGACTACGTCTATGTGGACGGCAACCCGGTGGACCGGCCCTATCGTGGCTGGAAGCCCTCGGATCCGTTCTACAAGGTGGCCCGTCTGATGATCCGGGCGAAGTACAACCCCGCCTATCCGTACCACGTGACGATGGCGAAGCACGCCCCGTACGTGTCGACGGCGAAGTCGGTGAAGGGCCACGAGACCCGGCCGGACGGCCGAGCCATCGCGGTGGACACCGGCTATCAGTCCAACTTCCGGTACGGGGCCCAACAGTCCTTTACCCGGTCGTGGCTGATGCCGATGCACCAGACCGACTCGCTCCCGGGCAAACACGCCAACGGGTTGAAATGGAAGTGGGGGTTCGAAATCGACCACCACGCGGTCAACACGGTGCCGAAGGAATGCTTGATCCGCATCACCAAGGCGGAAGACGGCGGCATCGGAGCGCGCGGCCCGTGGGAACCGGTGCGCACCGGCTTTACCCCGGGACAGGAGAACGAGTTCATGATCAAGTGGCTCAAAGGTGAGCACATCAAGATCAAGGTGTAGGAGTTCGGTGCTGAGAGCCGCGTCCTGAGCTTACCTCAGGACGCGGCTCCCGGACACTCGGCACTCAGGACTTAGAACTCAGCACTGAGACAACATGATGCATGACGCACACAACCATTTGATCATGAGAAGGAGGATTCACAATGCCAGAAGTCTATAACTGGCAACTGGGACGGAAGATGCTGTATCCGTATGAGGAGCGGCATCCGAAGTGGCAGTTTGCCTTTGTGTTCAATATCAACCGGTGTTTGGCGTGTCAGACGTGTTCGATGGCGGACAAGTCGACCTGGCTGTTTTCGAAGGGCCAGGAATACATGTGGTGGAACAACGTGGAGACGAAGCCGTACGGCGGGTATCCCCAGTTCTACGACGTGAAGATCACGCAGTTGATCGAGCAAGTGAACCCGGGGGGGCAGGTGTGGAACGTGCGGGTGGGCCGCAAGCACCATGCGCCCTACGGGGTGTTCGAAGGGATGACCATTTTCGACGCGGGGGCCAAGGTGGGCCAGGCGGCGATCGGGTACATTCCGACGGACCAGGAATGGCGCTTCGTGAACATCTACGAGGACACGGCCACGTCGATGCGCTCCTTGGTGGAGGGGATCGATCGGTCGGGGTTCTCGCGCGATGAACCGTGGCGGCTGTCCGGCAGCTCGCTGCCGGAGCATGAGACGTTCTTCTTCTACCTGCAACGGATCTGCAACCACTGCACGTATCCGGGCTGTTTGGCCGCCTGCCCGCGCAAGGCGATCTATAAACGGCCGGAAGACGGCATTGTGTTGATCGACCAGAACCGCTGCCGCGGGTACAAGAAGTGCGTGGAGCAGTGCCCGTTCAAGAAGCCGATGTACCGGGGGACGACCCGGGTGTCGGAGAAGTGCATTGCGTGCTATCCGCGGATCGAGGGGAAGGATCCGCTGACGGGCGGCGAGCCGATGGAAACGCGCTGTATGGCGGCGTGCGTGGGGAAGATCCGCATGCAGAGCCTGGTGCGCATCGGCGAGGACGGCCTGTGGGCGGAGGACCGGTGGCACCCCCTGTACTACACCATTCGGGTGGAGCAGGTGGCGTTGCCTCTGTATCCGCAGTGGGGCACGGAGCCCAATGGCTATTACATTCCGCCGCGGCACAGCCCGCGGGGCTATGCCCGGCAGATGTTCGGTCCGGGCGTGGACAATGCCATTGAGAAGTATCTGGTGCCGAGCCGGGAGTTGTTGGCGGTGCTGCAGCTGTGGCGCGCCAGTCAGCAGATCGTCTTCCGGTATGACGTCATTCCGGGCCCGAAGGTGTTTGAGACCCAGATTCACGGGAAGCGGTTCGAGATGTACAACGATACCGTGCTGGGCTTCAACAAGTCGGGGAAGGAAGTGGCGCGCATTCAGGTCGAAGAGCCGATCTACATCAGACCCGCGGAACGGGTGAACTGGCTGTAGGCCGGCCCGGCGAGCCCGCGGCCTCGGGGCCGCGGGCGGTCGAGCGCGGAAGGGCAGAGTATTGATTCAATACTCTGCCCTTCGTGTATCTGCTGATCGTCAAAAAGAGCCGGAACACCGGCTCAGCGTACCAACGCTAAAAGGACTCGTGGCACGACGATCAAAACTGTGGGCTTACCTCGGGGCGGGAATCGTCCTGATCGTGATCTTTTCCATCGAGCAGATGATGCTCCTCCGGCAGTGGCAGGACAACATCGTCTCGCAGCAACAGCGCAGCGCGATCCGCGAAGAAGTGCTCATCTTGCGCCGCTGGACTTCGGATATCGATAATGGGTTTCGTGGGTACGTCCTCGTGCGGCAACCCTACTTCCTGGCTCCCATGGTCATGGCCGAAGAAGAAATCCCGATGGCGCTTGAGCGTTTGACACGGCTGACCGGCTCGACCCCAGCACTTCAGGGAAGCGTCCAGGTGCTCAAGCGACGGCTTGACGAATTGATCACGACCAAGCGGAAGCTTGCCACCAAGATTGCCAACGGGGAATCGGAAGAAGTTTTGGCCTATGTACGGGCCGGTGAAGGATTGGCGCTGGCGAAAACCATCTCGGCAGTCTTCGACGACTTCGAAACCAAAATCGCCAGGCAATTTCCGGAAGCGGACCTGACCCCGCTCGAGCGACAGAAAAAAACGCTCTGGCAGCTGGTGGCCGCCCAAGCCGGCGCCGTGTTCGTCGGAGTGCTGGTGATGGAGTTACTGCTTGCCGCTTTTGCCGCGCCTCAGCGGTCGGAAACGTAACCCCTTCCTCTCCCCTCGCCACCGCGACTCGACACGTCATTTCATCATGGAATCGAGAATTCCGCCCAGAGAAAGGTATGGTCTGACGGATCCTTCGCACGCCGAGGCTCGACGTCGACGTCGGCCTTGATGCACCGTTCAGCCAGCGGCGCCGTCGCAAGAATATGGTCGATGCGCCAGCCCTTGTTGCTCTCCAACGAACTCGGTGCTCGATAATCCCAAAACGTATACTGCTGACGGTTCGGATACAACCGCACGAACACATCGTGAAATCCCCAGCCCAGTGTCCCCTGGTACGCGTTTTTGGCATCCTCGTGATAGCAGACGTGCTTGAGATGCTTCTCGGGACTATGGACGTCCATGGGTCTCGGCGCCACGTTCATGTCTCCGCACCAAATGGCCGGGGCATCGGGGGACAGATGCTTGTCAAAATAGCATCGGAGTCGTTTATACCATTCCAATTTGTACGCGTACTTCGGTGAATCGATTTCAAACCCCTGGGGTATATAGGTATTGATGATCGGAATTCCGTCGATCACCACGTGCAGCAGGCGAGGCTCATCCGGCTCTCCTCCGTCGTCCAGTCCGGCCCGAACCACGTCCGGTTTCTTCCGGCTCAGGATCGCGACGCCATTGTAGGATTTCATCCCGCGGAACGTGATCTCGTACCCGCAGGGAGCGAGGCCAAGCAAAGGGAATTCGCTGTCTTGCACCTTTGTTTCCTGCAGACAAAGCACATCGGGTTTGTTGTGCTCCAGCCAATCCAGCACGATCTGAAGACGCTTGCGCAGTGAATTGACGTTGAATGTGGCGATCTTCATCATGTTGCCTCTGAACAGCCGCGATGCTACCAGATGCTTCCCCGGATGAACAAGCGGAGCACTCCGGTCTCGAAAACATCATGTCCCCGGCCGAGGCCGCCCGGTTGGAATACACGGCGAGCCTTTGTTCGAGAAATCCGACCGGCGGCATTCCGGCCAGACCACCAGGGGCCGGCCGTCACCGCATACGACCCAATCGCTGGCTTATGCAGGATGCTGCTGGAATGACGCGGCAGGCATGAGAAATCGGCGGAGTATCGCTTGCTCAATTCTCGAGCGGCCTCGGTCCGGAGCTGGAAATCGCAGGATCAAGTGGATCCGTCCCGAATCGACCAGCTGGATCGTGACGCGAGGTTCCGGAGAGGGAGCCTCCAGCAGGTTGGTCTGCTCCAGGAGCTTCATCTGACGGCTGGCCTCGGCCATAAAAGGCGCGCATTCGGCCTTGGCCGACTCGAGCAGCCGCTTCTCCTTCTCCTGCCAATGCTCATCCGACTGGAGCGGCACCGCCAGCGTATACAACCCGTACTCCTGCCCCGGATTTTCCTTGACCAGGGCGTTGGTGAAGAGAAGGCTGTTGGGGAACACCGTCACACGGCCGGTATAGAGATGAGAAGCCTGGCCGGGACCGATCTCCAGGAGTTTCGTCGTAAACATGTCATGGTCCAATACCACGCCTCGGTGGCCGGCAATTTGAATGCGATCTCCGACCGAATAGACCTTGCCCCCGACCCGCAACGCCGATCCGCTCCAACAGAGCAAGAGTTCCTTCGTTGCAAGGACAAGGGCGGCGGCCAACGCGACGAGCGACACGGCGAACGCCTGGAGCTCGTGCGCCCAAATCACCGCGAGACCGATCAGAAACGCGAAGAGAATCGAGTTTCTGGTCGTCACGACCCAGCGTCGCTTCGCTTCCATCGACAACCCGGCATTGCGCGAGATTCCTCGCACGACCAGGGCGCGGATGATCAGAAGCGACACCAGCAGAACGAGCGATGTGAGCCCGTCCCAGCTCACCGAACTGTCGAAGCGGATCCAGTCGAATTGATTCACAGCACTCCGTCGTGAACGGACGTGTCGACGGTCGTGTCGTCACCTCCGTCTCGGATCGACTCCGGACGCCACCGGCTCACAAGGACTCCTATGCAAGATGAGCAGAGACCTATTCGTTCTGCAGGAGAGCTTCGCGGGTTCCCGGCACACATTCCTCCCGCTTCCATTGCTTGAGCACCTTCTGTTCGTTGAACGTCAAGGTGTATCGATAGCAGTAGAGAATCTCTTTGGGGCCCTCACCGGCCTTTCCCAAGAGCGACGTGGCCTGTTTGGTGGCGTTGGACAATCCCGAAAAATGCAAAGAACTCAGTTCTCGTTCGGTGATCGGCACACGATACGTCCAGATACTGTCTCCGCCGAGTGCGGGAGTTTTGGCGGTATGAGGCGGACCCAATTTCTCGGTGACTTCGTCCTGAGTGAGTCGGTTCACTCCCTTGTTGAAGTACCCGTCACGCCACGGACCGCCACACGCAGCGGCAAGCAGGGCACTGACGAGGAGCGGAAGAACGCGAGGGACGCGGTAGGGAAATATCATGGTTTCGGCCGGTCGTGAAGCTCCTGCATCCGCTTGATCGAACAATATAGTGCATAGCCCTGCGCCAACATGCCCGTGACCAGGAGGCCGAGGGCCGTCTGAAGCCATCGAGAACCCTGATCCTCCAGCCCATAGATCCCCATGACGAACCCGGACGCGATGGCGACGACGCCGACGAACCGGGCCATCATGGCGTTCATTCGCCAATTCACGCGGATCGGAGGCGGGGAATCCATGCTCTGTACGCTACACTGGAACCAGGCACCGGTTCAACTCCGGGCGGCTCGTAGCTCGCGGGCCCGCACCTCCAGGGAGACGGCCTCCTCCCTGCGCCCCAATTTCTTCAAGACATTGGCCAGGTCATCCAAGGTCTTGGCCACTTCAGGGTGCGACGGGCCCAAGGTCTTTTCTCGTATGTTCAATGCCCTGCGATAGAGAGGCTCCGCCCGTTCAGGCTGGCCCTGTGCCACCCGGAGCTGAGCCAAATTCGCCACGCCGAGCGCGACATCGGGATGCTCCGGCCCCAGGAGCCGCTCTTTAATGAGCAATGCCCTGGTCAGTAAGGGATCGGCCTCGGCATACTGCCCGTACATGCGATGTAAGACTCCGAGATTGTTCAAAGTGGCCGCAACGTCAGGATGGTCCTCACCGTGTACCTCCTGATAGATCTTGAGCGCCTGCAAATAAACCGGCTCGGCCTCGACGTGTTTGCCCTGTCCGGCATAGACCTGCGCCAGCTGAGACAGACTGACGGCGACCCGACGATCGTGCAAGCCGAACTCTTCCGCCTTGCGCACCGCCACGAGAAGGAGCCGTTCCGCTTCCGCGTAATTCCCTTGCTGAACAGCGTGTTGTGCCGCAGCCATGGTCGATTCCCACGTAGCCTGCTGGCAGGCGACGAGCCCGCACACCAGAAAGGCAGCCAGCAGGACGAATCTCATGGCAGTCCAATCCGCTCGGCAAGCGTTTCGGCAGGGTATGTGATGATTTCTGCCAGAGTCGGATGATAGTGCGGCATGCGGAGCAGGTCGGCAACCGTGCCGTGATAGTACATAACGGCAATGAGCTCGTGAATGAGTTCTCCGGCTTCCGGTCCGACGATCTGGGCTCCGAGCAATTTCCCTCCGGCCGGAGACGCCACCAGCTTGACGAATCCGTGACGGTCGCCCCGGCACATGGCCTTCCCATGATCGGCGAAGGGATATGAGGCGGCAAGATGCGGAATCCCACCTGCGCGGCAGGCCATTTCGCTCAATCCCACCGTCGCCACTTGCGGCTCCGTAAACGTGACGTCGGTCACCAACCGGCTGTCGAAGGATCGCAGTGCCCCCTCCGATTGGAGCGCATTGAAGCCCGCCAGCTCCCCTTGCTGCACGGCGATATGGACGATGTCATAGAGGTTGGTCACGTCGCCGGCGGCGAAAATATGCGGCTGGGACGTCCGCATGGTGTCATCCACCGCTACTCGCCCATTGATCACGGCCACCCCCGCCTTGTCCAGCGCGAGCCCGTCGATCCGAGGCCGCCGTCCCAGCGCCTGGAGAATGAGCGCCCCGTCCGCATGGACCTCGCGCCCCTCGTGGTGAAACGTGACCCGTTTGTTCGAGCCGGACCGCTCGACTCGCTGCAGGGCCGTGCCGGTGTAGAGGACAATCCCCTCTTCCCGTAAGGCTTGCTCCAACGCGGACCCGACATCCGGATCAAGATGCGAGAGCAGATGAGGGCTTCGTTGAATGATCGTCACGGCCGTACCGATCCGCGCAAAGAACTGGCCGAACTCCAGGGCGACCGGTCCGCCGCCCAGCACCACCATCGACGCGGGCCGATCCCGAAGATCGAGCAAGGTATCGCTGGTCAGATATCCCGTTTCGTGCAATCCCGGCACCGATATATCGTTCGGCACGGAGCCGGTGGCGATGACGAAGGCCTTCGCCTCCACTTCCTGCGACCCGATCCGGACTCGGTTGGGAGAGAGAAAAGAGGCGGCGCCTTGATAGAGCTTGTACCGCGGGTCCCGCAGCTGTTCGATGCGATAGTCGGCGAACTCCCGGACCAGCCGATCCTTGCGGTCGACGATCTGCTCCAAATGCGCCGTCACATCGACGGGTGAGAGGCCGAACTCTTTGACTCTCCGCATCAATGCGGCAATCTCGGCCGTGCGCAGAATGGTCTTGGTCGGCATGCAACCGCGCAGGATGCAGAGACCTCCGAGCGGGCCCTGATCGACGATCGCCACTTGTGCGCCGCGATCCGCCGCAGTCCGCGCCGCGGCATAGCCGGCGGATCCGCCTCCGATGATCACGATGTCATGCGAGTTTGCCATGCGCCTCCCTATGGGATAACTCGTCCGGTTGCCGTATAGTACTACATGTATGGTTGAGCCGGGCCGCTATCGCCACTACAAGGGCGACGAGTACGAAGTCGTCGGGACCGCGCGGCATTCGGAAACCGAAGAGGAATTCGTGGTGTATCGGGCCCTGTACGGCGCGCGCGGGCTGTGGATCAGGCCTCGCGCCATGTTTGAGGAGACGGTCACGGTCGATGGAAAGGACGTACCCCGTTTCCGGTTTCTAGCAGGCCGTTAAAAAACTGTTTTGGACCCAGAAAACACAAAGCTGGGCATGATCGCTATATCGAGTCAGAAGCGCTCACAGGATGTTCAAAAAGGCCTTCTGGCAAGGCCGCAGCGAGCGAAGAGGCGAATCGCGTACTCTCTGCCGTACGCTGAGCCTATGAGCGACGCGAGAACGCAGCCAGAGGACTTTTTCAACATCCTGCTAGAGCCTGGTCCACTGTGAGAAGCTGGCCGCTTGACCCACCCTGACCGCCCGCGCATCCATGACCGTCCACACGCAGGCCCCCTCGATACGGAACCGCCGTCCCGTCAGGGATATACGCACGCCGCGATAGTCGCTGAAAAAGCCGCACGAGCGCGCCGTTTCCAGCATCCGGCGGCGTTCATCCTGATGAACCGGCTCGGCGGTCATCCGGGACGGGGTTGTGACCAACTGCTCCCAGGTCGACTCCCATAAGTCCAGCGCGCGACGATTCCCGTAGTTCAGTATCGGATCCTCTTCGATCCCGTGCGAGACCACCACGAACGGTGCGTCGAACAGCCTGTGGGCCTGAACCTCCGGCGTCCCGGCCCGCTCGATGAGTTCCTCGCCGGCCCAATGCCGATAGCTGTCCAGCAGCCATCGGCACCATTGCACCGTCGACGGCGTGGCCCAGCCCGACGATCCCGCCGTATCATCCATGTTTCACCGAGCAGCACGGGATACACATGTTTCGGCCCGACATAACCAGGAAGGACGCACCCTTGTCAATTCCCGGGTGGACCTCTGTATAATGGGCTCCCCCGATTCAGTGCAACGGAGGAATGTGCATGTCCAGCCGGACCCTATTTGATAAGATCTGGGATTCCCATGTCGTGCGCCAAGAACCGGACGGCACGACCCTGCTCTACATCGATCGCCAATTGGTCCACGAGGTCACTTCACCTCAAGCGTTCGAGGGACTGAAGCTTGCGGGCCGTCGACCCCGAAGACCCGGCGCCACCCTGGCGGTACCGGACCACAACGTGCCGACGACGGACCGTCGTCTGGGGATCGCCGATCCGATCAGCGCCAAGCAGATTCGGACGCTCGAGGACAACTGCCGTGACTTCGGCATCACCCTGTTCGGCATGGATGACCCGCGGCAGGGCATCGTGCACGTCATCGGTCCCGAGCAGGGATTTACGTTGCCGGGGACGACGATCGTGTGCGGTGACTCGCATACCTCGACGCACGGCGCGTTCGGCGCGTTGGCCTTCGGCATCGGCACGAGCGAGGTCGAGCACGTCCTCGCCACGCAATGCCTCGTACAGAAGCGGCCAAAGACCATGGAAATCCGGGTGGACGGCGAATTGTCCCCCCGCTGTTCAGCGAAAGACGTGATCTTGTCGATCATCGGCAAGATCGGAACGGCGGGCGGCACCGGCTACGTGGTGGAATACACTGGATCGACGATCAGGGGCCTCAGCATGGAAGGCCGGATGACGCTGTGCAACATGTCGATCGAGGGCGGGGCACGGGCCGGTTTGGTGGCCCCCGACGACAAGACCTTTGCCTATCTCAAAGGACGACCGCTGGCGCCGCAAGGAGAACTCTTCGAACAGGCAGTGCGAGTCTGGCGGAAGCTCGGATCCGATCCGGGCGCCCGCTACGACGCCACGGTCACGCTGCAGGCCGACGCCATCGCACCGCAAGTCAGTTGGGGAACGAGCCCTGGCATGGTCACCGGCGTGGACGGACGCGTTCCGGATCCCCGCGGCTTGGCCGACGACAAAGCCAGGCAGGCGGTGGAGCGCGCGCTTGAGTACATGGGCTTGACGGCGAACATGCCGATTACGGAGATCAAGATCGACAAAGTATTCATCGGCTCCTGCACCAATTCACGGATCGAGGATCTTCGTCTGGCCGCAGGACTGGCCAAGGGGAAGCGGGTCGCGAGGACCGTGCACGCCATGGTCGTGCCCGGATCCGGATTGGTCAAACAGCAGGCGGAGCAGGAAGGGCTCGACAAGGTCTTCGTAGAGGCGGGATTCGAGTGGCGGGAAGCCGGCTGCAGCATGTGCCTGGCGATGAACGCCGACGTCCTTCAACCGGGTGAACGCTGCGCCTCCACGAGCAACCGCAACTTTGAGGGCCGGCAGGGCGCAGGCGGACGAACTCACCTGGTCTCCCCCGCCATGGCGGTCGCCGCCGCGGTCGAAGGGCATTTTGTGGACATCCGACATTGGACATAGGCAGGAACTCATGCACGCATTCACCCAGATGACCGGACTCGTGGCCCCGCTCGATCGTGTGGACGTCGACACGGATCAGATCATTCCGAAGCAATTCTTGAAGACCATCAAGCGGACCGGCCTCCGCGAGGGCCTGTTCTACGATTGGCGGAAGCGCAAGGACGGGTCGCCGGACCCCGAGTTCTTTCTCAATCAGCCCCGCTATCACGATGCGACGATCCTGTTGACGCGCGACAATTTTGGCTGCGGGTCGTCGCGTGAACATGCGCCATGGGCTCTGCTCGATCAAGGTTTTCGTTGCGTGATCGCGTCCAGCTTCGCGGACATCTTCTACAACAACTGCTTCCAAAACGGCATCCTGCCGGTCGTCCTGAGGTCCGACGACATCCAATCCCTGATGAAGGACGTCCTGGCCACGGAAGGATACACACTTGCTGTAGACCTCGGCCGACAAACGGTGACCGCTCCGGCCGGAGTGTCCTACCGCTTCGAGATCGATCCGTTCAGAAAAGATTGTCTGTACCGCGGCCTTGACGCCATCGGTCTTACGCTGCAACACGAGCCGGCGATCTCCGCCTATGAAGCCAAGCGGAAACACGAGGCGCCCTGGCTTTTTCTCGATCTCCCTTCCTAGCCGAGGAGGTTTCGCGTGAGATGGTTTTGGCGACCGGGACTGCTGTTTACGATACTGTTCTTTTTCGGCGCGGCATACTTGCTGGTGGCGCTGAACTACAGCTATTCGGACGGCAACCGTGCCGGCTACATCCAAAAGCTGTCGACCAAGGGCTGGATCTGCAAGACCACGGAGGGAGAACTAGCGATGACGACCGTGCCGGGCGTGGCCCCGGTCCTCTGGGAATTCAGTGTGTGGGACGAGAACGTCGCGGCGCAATTGACGCAACTGATCGGAAAGAGGCTGGTGCTGCACTACAAAGAATACCGCTACCTTCCCACCACCTGCTTCGGAGATACGCCGTACTTCGTCGATCGCGTCGAGGTACAGGAATAGCGCCCTACAGCCAGCCCTTTTTCCGGAACAGCACGAGCATCGCAATTCCGACCGCGGCCATGACTCCCAGGACCACCGGATAGCCCCATTCGGCCCGGAGCTCGGGCATGTGCTCGAAATTCATGCCGTAGATGCTGGCGATGAAGCTCAGCGGCATGAAGATCGTCGTGATCACCGTCAACATCCGCATGACGCTGTTCAGGCGGTAGCTGACGCTCGACAGGTAGATGTCGAGACTGGCCGAGACCATTTCGCGCAAAGTCTCGATTGTATCCACGATCTGCACCACGTGATCGTAGACGTCGCGAAAGAAGACCTTCGTCGGTTGCTGAAGAAACGGACAGTCCGATCGGGAAAGATTGTTCATCACATCCCGCAACGGCCAGACGGCTCGGCGCAGGAAAAGCAATTGACGCTTGAGCGCGTGAATGTCACGGAGCGTCTCCGGCTGCGGATCTGCCACCACGAGTTGCTGCAACGACTCGATCTTTTCCCCGACCACCTCCAGCACGGCAAAGTACTGGTCCACGATTGCGTCGATCAGCGCATGACACAGATAGTCCGCGCCGGACTGCCGTAAACGGCCTTTGCCGCCGCGCAGCCTCTCCCGCACGGGTTGGAACACATCGGTTCCGTTTTCCTGGAACGACAGCACGTAGTTCCGCCCCAACACCACGCTGACCTGTTCGACCATTACGCTCTGATTGTCCGTCAAGGTCAACATCTTCGTCACGAGAAAGAGATAGGTGTCGTAGTCGTCCAGCTTGGGACGCTGATCGGTATTGGCAATGTCTTCCAGAAGGAGCGGGTGGAGGCCGAACTGCTTGCCGAACGCTTCCAACACATCCATACGATGCACGCCGCTGACGTTGATCCACACGACCGATTCATCGGTCGGCGGCGCGAGCGTGGCCGGATCTTCCACCTGCCTTTCCTCACAATATCCCCCTGCATAGTGGAAGGTCGTGATGGTGACGACCTCGGATTTCTTCTCGCCGATGTGAACGATGGTTCCCGGAGCGAGCCCGCTTTTCTTGGAACGTTTCTGCACCAGTTTCATGGGTAACCTGACAGACCGTGGAAGCAGGTTTTCCGGCCCCTCCGGAAGAACCGCAGGCATGGGACGAGCTCTCGAGGGCCGGCAGCTCATCAGGCTCTGCTTGTACGCAGGTTTTCCCGGCTGGTCAAGGGCCACACGGTGTGGAGTCTGCGACTTTGCCCTTTGACGGCAGTCCGAGACCTGATAGGCTGAGATGGACGATACCGCACGATACACATGGTCTCCTGTATGGATCGAGAACTCAATCTCCTGGTCGAATCCGTCCGCGAAGCCGGTGCCCGGGTTCTCGAGCTGGCGCGCCTTGGGTTTGACGTGCAGACGAAGAGCGACCGCTCTCCGGTGACAACCGCCGACCTGGAAGTCAATCGAATCCTTCACGCGATGCAGCAGAAGTACTTTCCCGAGGACGGATGGCTATCCGAGGAATCTCCGGACGACCCGGCCAGGCTGGAGCGTGCCCGTGTCTGGATCGTAGATCCCATCGACGGAACGAGGGCCTTCATCAGGAAACTGCCGGAGTTCTGTATTTCCGTCGCACTGATCGAGAAGGGTCATCCCCTTGCCTCGGTCATTTTCAACCCCTCGACCGATGAGCTCTTTTCCGCCGCCCGAGGCCGCGGCCTCCGGGTCAACGGCAAGCCGGTGGTCCCCCGGTCAATCGGGACAGATTCTCCTCTTGTGATGGTCAGTCCGGGGGAGTTCCGCAGCGGTCGTTGGACTGAATTGAATCAACGCGCGCGCACCAGCACCTTCCATTCCATCGCCCATGCGCTGACCCTCGTCGCGACCGGGCGAGCCCAGGCGGCGATCACAGCCGAGACGGAGAACGAATGGGACCTCGCGGCCGGCGTGCTGTTGATCGAAGAGGCCGGGGGCTTGGTCGAAGACGCCGACCATCGTTCTCTGACCTTCAACCAGCCTGTCCCTCAATTCACGGGCTTGCTCGCCCTGGCAGGAACGACAGATCCCCACCTGCAACCACTTCTGCGAAGCCACGTGGCTCGAGCCGGTAAACGGGCGACGCGATGACACCGCCCGGAACGGTCGCCCTCCTCGGCACCGGCCTGCTGGGAGGGGCCATCGCCGAACGATTGCACCATAGCGGCCTGTCAGTCATCGCCTATAACAGAACGGCCTCCAAGACTCGAGCCCTCCGGTCGCAAGGTCTCGTGATCGCGGAACATCCTGAAGACGCCGTTGCGCAGGCCGAAGGAATCCTTCTGGTCCTGACCGATGCAGCGGCGATCGGATCGATTTTGCTGAATCCGCCCTGCGCGCAACGCCTCTCCGGCAAGACGGTGATTCAGATGGGCACGATCGGCCCCGACGAAAGTCTGACGCTGCAGCGCGATCTCCGTGTTTGCGGCGCGGACTATTGCGAAGCTCCCGTGCTCGGAAGTCTGGCCGAGGCGAAGGCCGGAACGCTACTCGTCATGGTCGGGGCCACGGTCGGGCAGTTTGAGGCGTGGCGGCCCGTCTGGAATGCCTTGAGCCGGCACCCGCGCTTGATCGGTCCGGTCGGCCGCGCCGCAGCGCTGAAACTTGCCCTCAACCAGCTCATCGCAGCACAGATCGCGGCGTTCTCCTTGAGCCTCGGCGCCGTCCAGCGATCCGGCATCGCCCCCGACACGTTCATGGCTATCCTTCGCGAAAGTGCATTATTTGCTCCCGCCTTCGACAAGAAGCTGCCCCGCCTGCTTGCCCGGCAATACGACAACCCCAATTTTTCCGTGGCGCATCTCTTAAAGGACTTGCGTCTCTTCGGCCGCCTTGCAGCCGGCCTGCATCTCCAGTCCGAATCCGCGGACGGAGTTGGGCGGCTGCTTGAAGCCACCATCGCGAAAGGCTTGCAAGACGTGGATTACTCCGCGTTGTTCGACGTCATTAATCCGCCCGACACGACTGGGCCGCAATAGATTCGTCCCGTCGACACTTCGCAAATTCCTTGTAGATCATCGGGAATCTTTTATACTGGGAATCGTTCAACTCAATAACGAAATCATAGCGATCGACACGTGCGTACCGCTGTACAAAAGCCGACCAAAGCACCGATCAATCCCGAGGCCTTCGACTCCCTGGTGAGTGACGGGCTCATTCGCCAAGCCGACCTGGTCAAGGCGTTTCAAACCGCCTTGGGCGGCACCGCGGAGTTGGAGTCGCTCCTGCTGGATAAGTATCGCGTTCCGAGGGCCGAGCTTGGCAAGGCGCTCAGCACCTTCTTCGGCTGTCCGTACGTACCGTTCGATGAGCGATCGGTCTCGGATCCCAGCCTGCTCAAGGACCTGAGCTACGACTATCTGAAGAAGTACCATTGGATTCCCTTCCGGCGTTACGAGCAAGTGATCGATGTGCTGATCGACAACCCTCATGACCTGGAGAAGGGCCACGACATCCGCCGTGCGTTCCCCGGCCTCACCATCCGCTTCTCGGTCAGCCTCCAGCGCGACATCGAACGCTACCTCCAGCTCGCCAGCGGAGACGGAGACATGGGGTCGATCAGCGATACGCTGGGAGAATTGCGGTCGGAAGCCCGTTCGGAGCGGGATGCCAATGAAGAGAGTGATTCCATCGACGAGAACAATTCCGCGATCGTCCGGCTCGCCAATCAGATCATCGTCGAGGCCTACCGCAAAGAAGCGTCAGACATCCACATCGAACCCTATTCGGACCGCAAGGAAACCGCCGTCCGTTTTCGCGTCGACGGCACGTGTTCGACCTATATGCGGGTGCCGGCCACCTACCGGCGGGCGCTCGTTTCACGGATGAAAATCATGGCGAGCCTCGACATCGCGGAGCGCCGGAAACCGCAGGACGGAAAAATCCGCTTCAAGCTCGGCGACGAACGCTTGATCGAGTTGCGGGTGGCGACGTTACCCACGGCGGGCGGAAATGAAGACGTGGCGCTCCGCATTCTCAGCGCCAAGGAGCCGCTGCCTCTGGAGGCGATGGAATTTTCCTCCCGCGACCTGGCCATCCTGCTGGAGCTGGCCGAGAAACCTCACGGCCTCATCCTGTGCGTCGGGCCGACCGGATCCGGCAAGACGACGACCTTGCACGCAATCCTCCGGCATCTCAATACGGATGAACGCAAGATCTGGACGGCCGAAGATCCCATCGAGATCACTCAGGAAGGGCTGCGCCAGGTTCAAGTCCACCCGCGCATCGGTTTCACGTTTGCGTCCGCCATGCGATCGTTCCTCCGGGCGGATCCCGACGTCATCATGATCGGCGAGATGCGAGACAAGGAAACCGCCGAGGTCGCGATCGAGGCATCCTTGACCGGCCACTTGGTGCTCAGCACGTTGCATACGAACAGCGCCGTCGAAACCGTGTCGCGGCTGCTGGACATGGGATGCGACTCCTTTAATTTTGCCGACTCCATGCTGTGCGTGATCGCCAAGCGTCTGTGCAAGCGGCTCTGCACGGCCTGCAAACAGTCGTATCATCCCTCCAGGCAGGAGTACGACGAACTCGCCGCTAGCTACGGGGCGGAAGCCTGGGAACGACTGGGCATTCCCTACGACGAGGCATTCCTGCTGAACAGGAACCAGGGATGCGAATCCTGCCATCAAACGGGATTCAAGGGGAGGGTGCCGTTGCACGAACTGTTCTGCAATTCCGACGACCTGAAGAACATGATTCAAAGCCGAGCCAGGACCTCGGACATGCTCAGGGCCGCCAGGGAGACCGGCATGACCACGTTGATGCAGGATGGGATCCGGAAAGTACTCGGCGGCGTCACGACGTTCAAGCAGGTGCGGGCCGTTTCGATGAAATGAGTCCGTCCGGAGCTGCGCCCGGGAGCGGTCAGAACCCCGGCGACCGTTCCAGCATGGTCATGAAACTTTTCAGCCGTTCCCGCTCTTCAGCCCCGACTTTGATATATTCCAGCCCGAACTGACTCTTCGACGCCCAGCGAACCGCCGCCAAACTGACCTTGACCGGCGGCTCCCCTTCACGCAAGTGCAAGTCGAGACGAAGATACGTCGCCGTGTCCGGCGTTCGGCTGGCCGTGATCATGCAGCCGTCATGGGAGATGTTGAGGATGGTTCCGCCGGCCTCGGCGGTATCGTCCTGGAAGCGGATGGGAAGCTGAACGGCGAACCGCGGTGACTTCCTCTGTATCACTGGTTGTTGCCTTTCATCGCCAGCCGCTCATTGAGGAGTCTCGCCTCGAGACATCCCCTCGCTTTTTCTGCTCACATGGAAAGTTCCCCCTTTCTGTGAGGGCGTGTGATCCTGGCCGATCCGTGTGTACCACCAGCGGCCCTCCCCTTCCGAAAAATCGGGCGAAAACTCCACGCGAAAGCCGCCTTCCCGATCATTCTCGCGCTGCGACCACAGACCTTCCCAGATCCGTCCCGTCAGCGCCGTGGTGGTAAACCGGCCGTCTTTCCAGGCATAGGTGCCGTTTCCCTGCTCGTCGAGACGCAGGATGACGACCGCTCCTTCTTCGTACTCCCATTCACCGGCCAAAACGCGGCGGTCCTCGCCGGCATCGGCGGGGAGGCTGGCCGGCGCAGGCATCGAATCCTTGAGCACCGGTTTTGCGCATCCCACGCCGACACACAGAAGGAGACAGAGGAGGATGGTTCGACCGATTGATCGTCGCATATATACTTGTTGTATCATCGCCTTGTGATCACGGCAAGCGTGCGCGCCGATCATGCCAGCTTCGACAATCGCCTGCAGGCGTCGTCGATGTCGGCGTCCGTTTTGGCATAACTGAACCGGATGAAGCGACTGCCCATCGAGCCGGAGAAAAATGCCTCGCCGGGAACTCCCGCCACGCCAACCTTCTCGAGCACGTGCAGGGCGCGATCCTTGCCGTTTCTCCCGTGGATCCTTGACGCGTCAGCCAGCACGTAGTACGACCCCTTCGGGATCGAAGGGGTCAGGCCGGCCTGATTCAGCGCCGTGCAAAAACGATCCCGCTTACCCTGATACTCCTTCGCGAGTGCCGTGTAGAACGAAGCGGGCAGAGTGCGGATTCCCGCCGCCACGCCGACCTGAAGCGGCGTGGGTGCGCACACATAGAGCAGATCGTTCATCGCCCCGATCGCCTTGGACCACTCTGGCGCCGCCACGGCATAGCCGATGCGCCAACCGGTGACGCTGAACGTCTTCGAATAGCCGCCGATGGTAATCGTCCGGTCGGCCATGCCCGGGAAGGCCGCCATGCTGACGTGCGAGGCTCCGTCGTACAGAAAGTATTCATAGATCTCATCGGTCAACACGAGGAGATCGTGCTGGCGGGCCAGGGCGGCGACGGCTTCCAATTCCCGCCGGTCGAAGACCTTGCCCGACGGATTTCCCGGTGAGTTCACGAGGATCGCCCTGGTCCTCGGCGTGACGGCCCGCTCGACTTCTTCAATTGAAAAGGTCCATTGCGGCGGATGCATCGAGACGATGACGGGCACCGCCTCCACGGCGAGCAGGGCGCTCACGTGATACTGGTAGTAGGGTTCGAAGACGATGACTTCGTCCCCCGGGTTGAACAGGGCCAGGCAGGCGGAATGAAACGCGCCGGTCGCCCCCGCGCTGACGGTGATCCCGCTCTCGGGGTCGGCCTGGACACGGTTGTCGCGCACCAGCTTCTCGGCGATGGCTTCTCGCAGATCGGCAAGCCCGTCGAATCGGGAATAGACGTTGTTCCCGCTCCGCATCGCCTGCTCCGCCGCCTCGACGACGACGGAAGGAACCGGGGTGTCACAGACGCCTTGTGCCAGGTTCAGTCCACCGGCCTTGGCGCACGCCTGGGTCATGGCCCGAATTTCCGAATGTCCGAGCCGGGCTAATCGTTCATTGATAAAGGTCCGTCCCACCGCAATCCTCCTGATGATGGTTTCGTCCCTTCTGGCAGAAGGTCACCGAAAAGGTCAAGGTCGCCTGTCGGCGATGGCAGGTATGCGTTTTCGCTAGGCAGCCTGCACGCCTGTGATAGAGTGCCCTCAAAGGGGCCGTTCATCCCTCCTCGGAAGTACCACGCCCGGGGAAGGCCTGACGCGAATTCATCGGCGAGCGTTATAGCAGCGCATCGATGAATGAACCCCATCCGGGTGCGAAAGGCGGCCGGTACACATGAACGGACAAGACGGACAGGATCGCCGCGGACGACGCCTGAAGGTCAGCCATCGCTTGTTCTTCTTCGGGGAGGACGAGTTCGAGGGGGAGGCGACGATCCTCGACATCTCCACCGGAGGCTGCCAGGCCACTTCTCAGACCGAAGTGAAGTGCGGTATGGTCCTCAAACTGTCGCTGTTCCTGCAGGATCAGCCGTGGCCGCTGCGCATCGACGACAGCATCGTGCGCTGGGTCAAGGAGCAGACGTTCGGGTTGGAGTTTTTGGGAATCCGTCCCGCTCAACGCGAACGGTTGCGGGCCATCCTGATGAAAGCCAAAGCCTAGACGGGTCTGTACCGACTCCTTGCCCTACGCAAGTTTCGCCGACGTTTCTCCCGCTCCACCCTGACTTACGACGCCGGACCCCACAAGGCCTCCAAGCGCTGTGTTCGCCCGCACGTGGAATTGTAGAACCGATAGCGTACCGGATTCTTCTTATAGAAGTCCTGGTGATACTCCTCCGCGGCGAAGAATTCCGACACGTGCAGAACCTGCGTCACAATCGGACTGGTAAACCGATTTGATTGTTCAAGCGCGCGTTTCGAATCTTCCGCCAATCGCTTCTCTTCCTCACTCTGATAGAAAACCGCCGTGCGATATTGCGGCCCGTGATCGCAGAATTGGGCATCGGTCGTGAGCGGATCAATATTTTTCCAGAAGACGTCCAGAAGTTGCGCGTATGTCACCTTCGAAGAATCGTACCGGACCTCGACCGACTCCATGTGTCCCGTTTGACCGGTGGACACCTCCTCGTAACTCGGATCCTTCACTGTCCCGCCCATAAAACCGGAGACTGCACCGGACACGCCGTCTATTTTCTCGAACGCACGCTCCATAGACCAGAAACATCCCCCCGCGAAGTATGCTTTCGCCGCAGCAACCGGTGGGGTGTTCGGAGCTGCGGACAACGGAGACATCAGGGCTCCGAAGGACGTCTGGATGACCGCCAACAGGATGAATATCCGTGATATGCGACGCATTGTGGGGACTCCGGGACAGACGCGAAAAGGTCAGAAGCTCTTATACCTATCTACGAATTTCGTGAGGAAACGGATGTGCCGAGACAGATAACAGGGGTTCCTTGGGTGCGGGGCTAGAATCCCGCCCACGGATTGGGTCCCTGCATCCCCTGGCTGTCGTCTCGTTCGAGTCGCTTCAGGATGACGTTGATGGCATCCTCTGGCGTTTGTACGCTGGATACCAGCTTGCCTCCGAGGTTCTTGAAAAATTTGTCTTCGACCGGAGTGGCGCCCAGGAGAATCACGCTCTTTCCGGCCTTGAGGGCGAGCGCAACCTCCGACACCGTTCCGGACCCACCCAGCCCGCAGGCCACGATCACTTGGCTGGACAGTACGCAGACGTTGTTTCTCGCATTACCCATCTCGGTGATCACCGCCACGTCGACGTATTTCGATACTCGATCCCTTGTCGACGGCAGCACACCCACGGTCAGGCTTCTGGCCACTTTTTTCGCCCCCTGACTCGCCGCGTGCATCACCCCGACGTCACGTCCTCCGGTCAGGAGCACCCATTCGCGTCGTGCAATCAGCTCTCCGAGCGCTCGAGCATTCTCAATGTCCTTTTTCCTCGCTTTGGCCGGCCCCATCACTCCCACAATGTACCGCACGCCAAGCTCCCTTCGCTCGAGTCTATTCGACAGATTGTAGCCGGTTGCCGGGTTCGTTGCCAAAGACACGGCGCGGTACGGCTCAAAATCTGGAAGCCGCCAGTGTCACGTCGGCGTAGTTCCAGGCGGCCTGAAACCGGCGATCGACATCCGCCGCCGCGTCATCCTTCTGTTGGGCACGCAGGCTTTGCCCCAGCCCGAACAGGGCCCACCCGTTCTCCGGAAACCGTTTCAAATCCGTCCGGTAGACTTGCTCGGCTTCTACGGGACGATGCGCCATCAGCAGGACGGCTCCCAGATACAGCCGCGCCGACAGAGGCCAGAGCGGCGGTTCGGAGTACTGCATGGCGTCCTCGATCTTGACCGCCTCCTGAAGGGCGCGAACCCCCTCCTCATAGCGCCCGTGACGCGCCGCAAGATCGCCCGCCAGCAGCCGCTCGGCGATCTTGAGTTGATCCCGTTCGATTTTTTCATGGGGCAGACGCGTCCGGCGGACCTGCTTCGTGAGTCCGGCCAGCGCATAGTGTTCGCCCGCCGCGCCCGGCAGCCGTCCGGTCGCAGCCAGCGCCAATCCCCGACCGAGACGCCACACACCTTCCATGAGGCGGAACCCGCGCGGCGGAGGCGGCTCCTTGAGGAGGTCTTCCCAACGGCCGAACCGAATCCAGGCAAAAAGTTTGGATGGTAAGTATTGCTCTTTTGATCGGTCCTTGCGGACTTCTTCCTCCGTAATCGTGGCCAGCAGCGAGCCGGAGATCTTGATCGATTCCGCGCTCCGTCCTTCCATCATCAACGACGACCACAAGAAGTGGAGATTGTGGCTGTAGTATCCGTCGGCATAGTCACTGTCCGGGTGTTGCTCGGCCAGATACGTCTCATCGACATGCGCGGCCTGGGCGTTGTGCTCGGCCGACTCGTGATATTTTCCGACTCGCGCGAAAATATGCGCGGGCATATGGACGAGGTGGCCGGCTCCCGGCATGAGGCCGGCCAGCCGGTCGGCGCAGGCTAGCGCCCGCTCGGGCTGCGGCGACGCTTCGACGGCGTGAATATAATAGTGGCAGGCCCCCGGATGGTCAGGATGCCGGGTCAACACCGTCTCGAGTGTCACGACGATCTCTTCCGTTCCGGGCTTGGGTTTTCCGTCGGTCGTCCACAAATCCCATGGCCGGAGGTTCATCAAGGCTTCGGCGAAAAGGACGCCGGCATCGGGGTCGTCCGGATAACGATGCCAGACGAGTCTCATCGCATCGGCATATGCCTTGGCGAACGAACTCCGCGCGCTTCCTTTCGTGCCGACATACCGTTTGGTCAAGGCTTCGACATAGGCACGTTCCCGTTCGCCGGCCTGATCCATGCGACTCCGCGCCTGTCTGACGGCTTCGATTGCGCGCCGCTCCTGGTCCTTCCCCATGCCGGAGTTGATGTTCGGACCGAGCGCCAGCGCCACTCCCCAGTACGGCATGGCCGCCTGCGGATCCTGTTTGGACGCCTCTTCGAACGACCGGATCGCTTCCGCATGGTTGAATGCATAGACCAGCCGCAGTCCTTGATCGAAATACTGTTGAGCCGATTCCGACGCGGTCGAGATCGGATGATGCAGCGTCCCGAGGTTCTCGAAGATCGGGGGAGCAGCCTGTGCCTGAACGCAGGTCAGCGACAGGAGGAGACCCACGGTCGGCCACAGCAGACGGCCGCCCCGATGCCGTGAATGTGTGCTATCGGAGGACATGCAACGAGTTGGCCGGCGGAACACGCATCCTGCTCAAAATCGCGTCACGCTTGAGAAGTTGAACTCCCTGATCATCATCGCGGGAACGAGTGCCTTATTCGTCTCCGACGTCACGGCCTCGGCGGGCTCGGTGCAGGATTCCAGCTGTGCAAAGGCCCGGAGCGGACTCTCGTGAAACCGGAAGTTCTTGACCGGCGCCACGATCTGGCCGTCCTCCACCAGAAACGTCCCATCTCTGGTCATCCCCGTCAGCGTCAGGTCCGAAGGATTCGCGACCCGAATATACCAGAAGTTGGTCACGAGAATGGCCCGGTCGGCCTGTTTGATGAGATCCTGAACTTTGGCCGCGGCCGGTTTCGAATCGGACAGGTACGGGGCCTCCATCGTCGGAATGACCGCAATGCCATGACGGAGAGCCGTGAAGCGGTCGTAGGACAGCTGCTGCAACGTCCCGTTGTCGACCCAGGTCGACGTCTCGCTCGGCAGCCCTTCGGAGGTGAATCCGACTCCAAGGAGGTCCCCGTGATCGGGAAGATTGCGGAGCGTGAGCCGCTCGCTGAAGACGCGCCGGCCCAGCTTCCCGGTGAACGGGCTGGTCCCCTTATCGTAGTCCCTGGCATCCAACATCCAGAGCACCCAGGACAACAGCCCTGCCACGGCGGCCGGTTCCAGAATGACCGGATACCGGCCCGGCGGCAGCTCTCTGAACTCGCGGCCCCGCTTGGCCTTTCCGATCGCGGTGAGCGTGCGCTCCTGAATTCGGAGATGATCCAGCGAACGGTGCGCCGCGGCGCTCCATCCCGTCGCCTCACCGGCCTGCACCGTGACGCCGAACCGCGACTCGGTCCGCTCCTCGAACGCAAACAGTCCGTTGCTGGCCGCAATGCCGGCGGAGGCGTGGGCGGAGGAGACGATACCGGCCGCCAGGAGATTCTCGATGCGGCATTGTCCGATCGCTTCATTGGCATATTCGAGCCGCCGCGCCGGTCCCGCCGCGGCGGTTTCGGGCCGGGCCGTGTCCCGATGCGGGAAGGTCGTCTGCTCCGGAGGCGGCAGGTACTCGGGATCCTTGGGGGACAGCCTTGCCGTCTGTTCCGCCTTCGCGACGACGTTGTTGATCGCTCCCGCCGTGAAGTCGGTCGTGCTGGCCGTACCGCTCCGGCCGTCCAGCGAGACCGTGACCGTCAGGGTTCCCCGTCGCGTGTCCACGTTCTGAATGACCTGGCTGTTGGCGAACCGAGTCGTCCCGCCGTGGTGATCGTGGAGCACGACGATCGTTGCGTCCCCCGCCGAGCGCCTGAACACCAGATCGGCAAGAAAGCGAAACTCCTCGCGTCCGGTCATCCGGGGCCATGATTTGTCTGTCAGGCTCATGCGCGGCTCTATCCCTTGATCACATCGACTTGCCGGAACCGCGCCGGCGAGGCGGCATGCGTCATCCAGCCGGACTGGCCCGGTTGACCCTTTCCACATGTAATGAAGCCGAACCGCCGCCGGTGCGTCCGATCGGCGACGCCGTCGCACCGCCCCCAGAATTCCGGCGTGATCCCGTGATAGATCACGTCGCGCAGCATGTGGGTGCGTTTGCCGTGCTCGATCAACCAAAACGCATCGCCGCCGAATTGGAAGTTATACCGCCGTTGGTCGATGCTGTACGAGCCGTGCCCTTCGATGTAGATGCCCTTCTTGATGTCGCCGATCAGGTCGTCCAAGCTGGCCGAGCCGGGTTCCAACCCGATGTTCGCGATCCGGACGATGGGCACGCTTCCCCAACCCTCGGCGCGATTGGAGCCACGGGAGCGCGTTTCGCCGATCTTCGAGGCCGTTTCCCGGTTCGTACAATAGCCGACGAACAGGCCGTCCCGCACGATGTCCCATTTCTGGCAGGCGACGCCATCGTCGTCATAGCCGGTGGCGGCCAAGGTTTCCGGCTCGGTGTTGTCTGCGACCAGGGTCACGCTCGGCGAACCGAACCGGAAGGTCCCGCGCTTGTCGGGAGTGAGAAAGCTTGTGCCGGCGTAATTCGCCTCGTAGCCCAACGCACGGTCAAGTTCGCTCGGATGGCCACATGACTCATGCATGGTCAAGGAGAGATGCTCCGCGTCCAGCACGAGGTCGTAGCGGCCGGGCTCCACGGCCGGAGCCCGCACCTTCTCGGCCGCCTGAGCGGCGACGCGCGGGGCCTCGGCCAGCAAGGCGGCGTCTTCGATCAACTCGTATCCGGTCCTCAAGGACGGCGTGTTGAAACTGCGTGACGCAAACCGGCCGTCGTGCCGCGCGACAGCCGTGAATTCTCCCTGCACCGCCAGGAGATCGAATTCGAGCCGGGAGCCTTCCGTCGACATAAACAGCTTGCGGTCCCGGCGGGCCCACAGAGCGGCGCGGCTCCGGACGACTTCGGCCTGGCGGTGGACGTATTCCATGAGTTCGCAGAGCAGGTCGGTCTTCCGTTCGAGCGGGACGCCGAACGGGTCGATACGAAAGGGAGTCGCGATACTGGCGCGATGGACCGGTTCGTCGACCAGCACCACTTTCTCGCGGGCCAGGGACGACGAGCCGCGGGCAATCTCCACCGCGAGATCGGCCACGCGCGGCACTTCTTCCAGCGAGAAGACGGAGCTGGCTGCAAACCCCCACCCGCCGTGATACAGAACGCGGATGCCGAATCCGGTGTCTTCAACGTCCTGTATGGAGGCAATCCGGCGGTCTTCCCCTTCGAGACTCTGGGTCAGGCTGTGCTGGACACGCACGTCACCGTACTCGGCTCCGGCGGCCCGGATGCGGGCCAAAGCCAATTCGGCGAGCTCCATCCAATTCGTCGTCATCTCCATAGAGTACACCAGGCAGTTTCGACGCCAAGTATACCAGGAGACGGGCCCGTTCGGAGGCGAAGAATGTGAGAGATTAGATGCCGGTGCCGGTGCGCGAGGCTTCGACGAATTGCTCGCTGGATTCGTCGAGGGCGCGACCCTTCCGACCCTTCTGCGGCAAGATATAGAGGAGCTTCGAGTTCTCCGGCGCCGACCCCGGCAGGGACATTTCGTACGGCACGGAGCGCTGATGGTCGGCCATCTGCAGCCTGGGATCATACACGCTGTTAAACTTCCACAACATCTTGACGAAATTCGTCTGACCACGCAGCAGGTGTCCCGCCGCGAGCTTCGCAGTGGATTTGAGCGCGGTCCACCCCAGATGCTTTTTGTTCAGCACCTGTTGGGTCTTGACCAGCTCCTCGTAAAACTCGGGAAGGGGCATCCTCGTCGGCAGCACCGCGTGTTGGATGTCGAAGAGGCGGTAATCGCGCGTCTTGAACTTCCGCGATTCGGTGTGCCAGCTCTCCGTGCCGGGATAGGGAGTATTGACGCTGATGTTGACGATCTCCGGGATTTCCAGGCACCACTGCCTGATCACCTCGAATCGCTTCCGGTCCCAGTCGGGATCGGCGATCAGGTTGATGGCCACGGTAATGCCGAGGGAGCGGGCGAATTCCAATGCCTCGAAATTGCGCCCCAAGGAGATGCGTTTCCGGTGCATGCGGAGGCCTTCCTCGTCGATCGCCTCCACGCCCAGAAACATATATTGCAAACCCAGCGTCTTCCAAAACTTGAAAACCTCCTTGTTGCGCAGCAGCACGTCGCCGCGCGTCTCGAGGTAATACTGTTTCTTGATTCCCCGCCGCGCGATCGCCTCGCCGATTTCGAATCCCTGCTTGGCTTGAATGAACGCGACGTCGTCGACCAGAAAAATACCCGGCTCGGCCACCATCGAAAGATCCTCGACGGCCTTTTCGGGACTCACCGTGCGGTAGCTGCGGCCGTAAAACGTCCAGGCGCTGCAGAAGGAACAATCCCAGGGGCACCCGCGCGCAAATTCGATCGAGGCGCAGGGATCCAGCACACCGATGAAATACTTCCGGCGGTGGCGGACCAAGTCGCGCGCCGGCCGCAGGTCGTCCAGGCTGTCAACGAACCGCGGGGGCGGCCCCTCCCCGTCGGGCGTCACCGCTCCCGGCACGGTCGACACGGCGCCCCGGTCATGCTCCACCGCCTGCAACAACAGAGGAACCGAGACTTCTCCCTCTCCCTTGAGCACACAATCGATGGCGCCCTCGGCATGCCGGAGCAGATCACGAGCCACGAACGAGGCGCTGTGGCCTCCGACGAATACAAACGCGTTCGGCGCCTGCTGCTTGGTTGCTTTGGCGAGATCCACGATTTCCGGCACGTTCGCCAAATAATTGCATGAGAACGCGACCGCATCGGGTTTCCAGGTTCGCACGAGCGCAAAATAATCCTTCCACGTTTCCACTTGCAGATCGATCAGTCGGACCTCATGCCCCGCCTGACGAACGGCTTGGGCCACCAGCTCAAGGCCCAACGGCTCAAGCCGCAGGTAAATTTTCGTGTACATGAGGGGGCCAGGATGCACGGCGAGAAATTTCATACCGGCAGACCGCGAAGCGGAAAAGACTTGTCGTCTCAGAATGTAGGTCCCGGCGAATTCTGGCAGAAGTCAGATCGTTCGTTCAACTAAGAAACCGCGCCGCATTGGCGGCAAGGGTTTCTCCTAGTAGCCTATTCGGTTCCAAAGTGTCTGCGGTTCATCCCGCCCGGGTTTCCCCACGACCGCCAGTGCCACGTCCGCGCGATCGGTAAAGAATCCATCCGCTCCGCTCAGGGTCACCATCCACATTTCCCACCGCTCGTTGATCGTCCAGGGATGGACGAACAACCCGGCCTCGTGAGCCTGACCCGTATGCCAGGGCCAGGTCGTAAGATACCGTTTGGGTGCGGCCGTAAGAGACCAGTACGGGCTGAAGGCCCACCTAACGCCCCACGTCCCGACGCCGGAACCGACATCCGACGCGATCTTCATCAACGAGTCCAGCCCTTCCCGGGCCACCATGAGCTCATCGAGCAGGAGCAGTCGAGGAACTCGCGGTGCAAGCGACTTCAGCCGAACCAGGCTGTTCGGCTCGAACGACTGAAAAATCACACGCCCGGACGGCGGCCCTTCGCTGTCCTCGATCCATCCTCGTTGCCTCAAGGCACCGACCAGCTGTTCTTCGATCCCCGGGAACCGGCTGGCGGCCTTCGTCTCGATGTAGAGACCGGGACGCCTGGTTCCCGACTCGGCCAGGGCGATGACCTCATCCATCCTGAGGATCCGCAGTCCCTTGAACGAACCGCGCGCCCGGTCCGGAAAAGTCCGATTGAACCAGGACCCGGCGTCGAGCTGCGCCAGCTCCGCAAAGGTAAAGGTGTCTATGGTGTCTTTTTCACGCCCGGGAAAAACCTCCGCCACATTGGTCGTACGGGACAAATCGTCGTCGTGCACGACCACCAATGTGCCGTCTTTGGTTCGTTGCAGGTCGATTTCCAGATAATCCGCGCCGAGCTCCCGAGCCATCAGATACGCGGGCACGGTGCTTTCCGGAGCCAGGTGCGAGGCGCCGCGATGGGCGATGACGGCGGGGCGGGGAATGTTCAAGGCCTTGGCCACTCGCTTTCCTCTGGCGGTTCCCCCCAGAACCCCGCAGGCAAGCCACAGTCCCGCGGTCAACATGACCGTGGCGGACATCACCGCGAGTATCAGCTTCAGACCCGAGCTCATGGCCGACTTAGGTAGTCCTCTCGCCTGCAGCCTGTCAAGGATCCATCCAACCCTGTTGGGACGGACGGCCGCGCTTGGTTTTCACGGAGCGAACCACTACCATACGCCCCACGATGTACAGTCGAAGTCAGACCCTCCGGCAGCAGCTCTCTCTGTTGCTGACCGGAACATCCCGGACCGCTCGGCAGCTCGCCGCACTGGTGAGCATCAGCGAGCGACAGGTGGAGGAACACCTCGAGCACGTGGTCAGGTCTCTGGCGCGAGACTACTCCCGTCGCTTCATATTGCGGCCGTCCGCATGTCATGAGTGCGGGTTTGCCTTCCGCGACCGAACTCGCCTGACTCGCCCAAGCCGCTGTCCCCGCTGCCGGAGCGAGGCAATCTCCGCACCGGAGTATATGATCGAGACGCGCACCTGATCGGCGTGTACGGTAGGAGCGCCATGTATCCCCGTCCCTGTGGTCGCAGATCATGACCTCTCAGGCGTTTCGACTTCAATTCCGATGGGAAACGTTTAACCACGACCTGTTGGCCTCGGTCGTGGTCTTTCTCGTCGCCCTGCCGCTGTGCATGGGCATTGCCGTCGCGTCGGGCGCCCCGCCGGCAACCGGCATCATCACCGGTATCGTCGGAGGTTTGGTCGCGGGGGCGCTGGCCGGCTGTCCGCTCCAGGTGAGCGGGCCGGCGGCCGGCCTGACCGTCATTGTCTACGAGATCATTCATGAGCAAGGCATGGAACGGTTGGCCTTGATCATCGTGCTCGCCGGCATCATTCAAATGAATTGGGCTTGGCTCCAACTGGGACAATGGTTCCGCGCGGTGTCCCCGGCCGTCGTGCACGGCATGCTGGCCGGCATCGGTGTGCTGATTTGCGCGAGCCAGTTCCACATCATGATCGACGACCTCCCCAAGGGCTCGGGGTTGGAGAATCTGGCCACCCTGCCCTCCGCCATCTGGAAAGGACTGGTGCAGGACGACAGCGCACCGATGAATCACCATCTCGCGGCGCGGATCGGCGTCCTGACGATTGTGGGGATCGTCATGTGGAATCTGTATGCGCCGAGGACGCTCAAAGCCTTACCATCCGTCCTGATCGGCGTATCGCTCGCCACGGTGACGACGGCTCTGCTGGGTCTCGACATCGCCCACATCAAAGTCCGGGACAATCTCCTCACGATCATCAATCCTCCCACGCTCGATTCCATGCGCCACCTGCTGGACCCCGCGATTCTCGGCGAGGCCCTGGCCCTGGCGCTGATCGCAAGCGTCGAGACGCTCCTCTCAGCGACTGCCGTCGATCAGCTTCATCATGGTCCGCGCACCCGTTACAACAGAGAGCTCTTCGCGCAAGGCACCGGCAACCTCTTGTGCGGGTTCCTGGGCGTCCTGCCGATGACCGGCGTCATCGTCCGCAGCGCGGCGAATGTCGAAGCCGGCGCACGTTCACGCGCGTCCGCCATGATGCACGGAGGGTGGCTGCTGCTGTTCGTCTCGTTTCTTCCGTTCATCTTGCGCCTGATTCCGACCGCCAGCCTCGGCGCCGTGCTCGTATTCACGGGCTACAAGCTCATGAACGTCGAGGTCGTCCGGGAACTCCGACGGCACGGTTCGAGCGAGGTGCTGATCTACGCCGCCACGCTCGGGACGATCGTCGTCACCAATTTGCTGACCGGCGTGCTCGTCGGAGTGGGACTGGCTCTCGCCAAGCTGCTGTATACCACGCAGAATCTCGATGCCTCCCTCGAGCGCGATCCATCGACCGGGAGGCTGATGCTCAATCTGCAGGGCATCGCGACTTTCGTCAGCCTGCCCCGATTAGCGACGGCCTTGGAGGCGGTGCCGCCGTCCACCGATCTCGAGGTCCGGTTTTCCTCTCTCCGGCACATCGATCACGCCTGCTTGCAACTTCTCGAGTCCTGGGCGAAACTGCACACCGCATCCGGCGGCAGGGTTGATCTGGATTGGGACAAGCTCAACGGGTTGTCGTACCACGCGAGAAAAGACGTACGAGCGGCCACCGGGTGGCGGAAATGGATTTATTAAGGTGAGACGCACCATCGATTCGACTGGCGGGCTGGCGGCGGCCATGCTGCTGTTCGTGACGCTCTCGGCGGCCGGTTGTACCGGCGACAAGCCGAAGGAACTGCTGGAGACCGCCGAGTTCGAGGAACGGCAGATGAACCTACCCCACGCCAAGCAGCTCTATGAAGAGCTCGTCCGGCAATATCCGACCAGCCCCGAAGCGAACACCGCCCGCGCGCGTCTGGCGAAGCTCAACCGCGACTAGTCGGCCACGGCCGCGGAAACCACGGCACGAGCGCACTCGTCGTCTTCTGATAGATCCGATATTCGTCCCCCCGCCTCTCGAGGGCCTGTTGCTCGGCAGGCGGAATGCCCGTGAACTTCACCAGTGCCCAGCCCATTCCCAATGGCGCAAGCCAGGTCAGCAGCCACCCCGGCGATCCGATCGTCATGACGACGTAGGCCCACCAGTGCAGCCATTCGAAGAAATAATTCGGGTGCCGCGAATAGTACCAGAGCCCTTCGCGGCACACACGGCTTCTGTTTGCGGGTTTGGCGCGGAACGCCGCGAGTTGGCGATCGGCCACCGCCTCTCCTCCCACCGCCACGATCCAGACGATCGCCCCGACTACCTCGATCAACCCGAACGGCGGGCGCGGATTCTGAGTCAGGACCAGGAACGGCAGAGAGAACAGCGCGACCGCCGCGGCCTGGAGGTGGAAATAGCCGAACATCTTGAGGCGTTCTGCGCGCCCCCACTCGGCTCGAAGGCGGCGGTACCGGGCATCCTCGGCCTTGCCGATGAGACGGTCGAAGAGGAGATGGATTCCGAGACGTCCCGCATAGACCGAGACCATCACGACCGCAAGCATCTTCCGTTCGGCATCGCCCGATGCCTGCGCGGCATACCAGCAAACGGTCGCGATAAGCCCGGCGCACCAACCCACGTCGGCGAGCGAGGCGTTGCGATGCAGAAGTTGGAGCATCCAGAGGCCGGCCATCACTCCGGCCATGGTGAGATAGGCGGTGAACACCAACGTGTGCGGATCGGAAGCCATTTACGTCCCCGCCGAACTGATGAACCGGAATGGCTCGGTCATGACGCGGGATAGTCCCACGGATCTCCGTCCGATCCCCGCCGCTCCAGCCACTGTGCGAACCCGGGAAGCCGAAAGGACAGGAGCGTTTGAATCTTGTCGCAGCAAAGGGACAGATCCGCCGGCCGTGGCGCCCCGACATGATCGCGCCCTGAGCCTCGGATCAGCCGTCCCGATAGGACCGGATAGTAGGGAAGTAGCTTCTCGCCGATCTCCCATCGTGACAGACGATCCGAGCCGCCGAGGTGATAGAGACCGGGCCGCCCGGCTCCGAGCAGATCCCACACGGCCCGCGCAATGGCCCCCGCCGGCAGCGGACAGCGGAATTCGTCCGCATAGAGTCTCACATCCTTGCCCGCGCGGGCGGCTCGGCACATGTCTTCGACGAAGCTCCGATCCCCTGCCGCCGAGGTGCCGGCGGTCAGCACGATCCGGACGACCGAGTGTTTCGGATTGCCGAGCACGATCCGCTCCGCCTCGAGCTTCGTCCGGCCGTAGACATTGATCGGGACGGCCTCATCCGCCTCTTCGTACCACCCCCGTCGGCCGTCGAAGACCTCTCCGCTGGAAAGAAAGATGAAGGGAACGTCGCGCGATAGGGTCGAGAGGTGTGTCGTGACCAGCACGTTCGCCAGGCGAGCAGCTCCCGGGTCTTGCTCGCAGTCCTTGGTCCGGCTCAACGCGGCACAATGGATGACGGCATGAGGATTGAGCGTCTCCCACATCGTCTCCACTGCCGGAACCTGCGTGAGCTCGAGGTCGCGCCGCGTCAGGCCTCGGACCTCCCAGTCGGGCGCCCAGCGGGGAGCGGTGCGGACCAGATACTGGCCGATCAATCCACCGGCGCCGGTCACCACGACGACCGGTTTCACCGGCCCCCGCCGGTCAGCCGCCGGATGTCGGGCACGTTCATCTCTCGAATTGTTTCCGCCGGATGCTCCACGGACCAGACCAGCGCATTCAGCATGTCTTGAATGGTCAGCAAGCCCAGACGGCCGGCCGCCTCGCTGGTGGAAGGCCACTGTTCCGCGATCCGGTAGGCCGGCGCAAGGAGGATCGGCCACCAGTGGCCGGGGCCCAGCACGTACCAAGGACGCAGGATCGTCGCCGGCATCCCGCTGCCCACCAGCGCGGTTTCACACTCGGCCCGTACGGCGATGTAGTCCTTCATGATCGGGGCCGGATGAGCCACACTGATGTAAATGAAATGCGGTCGCCCGCTCTGCGTCGCGGCAGCGATCGACGCCAATCCCGAGACGCGGTCGACGTTCCGAAACTGCGCCCCTTTCCAGGGCGCCGGTTTGGGGGTTCCGACGAGTTGGAGGAAGGTGTCGCAGCCCCTGATTCCGTCCTGAAACGTGGCGCCGTCCAACGGATCGCCCCACAGGCACGTGCAACCCGCCGGCGGCCGGTGTCGCGAGGACGCCCTCAGAAGGGCGTGGACGCTGTGCCCCGCGTCCAGAAGAAGGGGAATCAGGCGACTCCCGAGATAGCCCGAGGCGCCCGTCATGAACACCCGCCGCTTTGAGAGCGCAGCGGTCACAGCCGTCCCTTATTGACGGGTCAATTTGCGATATCGAATCCGATGCGGCTGGTCCGCTTCCTTGCCGAGACGTTTCTTGCGGTCCGCTTCGTATTCGCTGTAGTTGCCTTCGAACCACACGACCTTGCTGTCGCCTTCGAACGCGAGAATATGCGTGGCGATGCGGTCGAGGAACCACCGGTCGTGGCTGCTGATGACGGCGCAGCCGGCAAAATTTTCCAACCCTTCCTCCAGGGCGCGCAACGTGTTCACATCGAGATCGTTGGTGGGCTCGTCGAGAATGATTAGATTCGCCCCTTCTTTCAGCATCCGGGCCAAATGGACGCGATTGCGTTCTCCACCGGACAAGTCTTTGACCTTCTTCTGCTGGTCCGTCCCGGCGAAATTGAAGCGCGCACAGTAGCCCCGCGCGTTGACTTCGATCTTGCCCAGCTTGATCGTGTCGTGGCCGTCGGAGATCACCTCGTAGACGGTCTTGCTGTTGTCGAGGCTGCGATCCTGATCCACGTACCCCAGCTTGACCGTCTCCCCGATCTTGATCGTACCGGCGTCCGGCTTCTCCTTGCCGATGATCATCTTGAACAGCGTCGTCTTGCCGGCGCCGTTCGGTCCGACCACCCCCACGATGCCGCCCTTCGGCAGGTTGAAGCTGATGTTCTCATAGAGGAGGCGGTCGCCGAAGGCCTTCGTCACGCTTTTCGCCTCTACCACGACGTCACCCAGTCTGGGGCCGGGCGGAATGAAGATTTCCAAATCTTCGGTGCGTTGCTCCTGCGCCTGATTGACCAGTTCTTCATACCGGTTGAGCCGCGCCTTGCCTTTCGACTGGCGGGCCTTCGGAGACATGCGGATCCACTCCAGCTCGTGCTCCAGCGTCTTCTTGCGTTTGGATTCCGCCTTCTCCTCCTGAGCCAGCCGTTCCTGCTTCTGTTCGAGCCACGAGGAATAGTTGCCTTGAAACGGAATGCCATGGCCGCGGTCGAGCTCCAGAATCCAACCGGCGGCATTGTCGAGAAAATAGCGGTCGTGCGTCACGGCGATCACGGTGCCCTTGTACTGCTGCAAGTGCTGCTCCAGCCATTGCACGGATTCCGCGTCGAGATGGTTCGTCGGCTCGTCCAACAACAGGATGTCCGGCTCCTGGATCATCAGCCGGCAGAGGGCGACCCGACGCTTCTCTCCGCCCGACAGCGTGGAAATCTTTTGATCCGACGGAGGACATCGGAGTGCATCCATCGCAATCTCGAGCTCGTTCTCCAATTCCCATCCGTTTGCCGCCTCGATCTGCTCCTGAAGCTGCGCCTGCTTGTCGAGGAGCTTCTCCATCTCGTCCGGCGACGCCTCGCCGATTTTGTTGCTGACGTCCTCATAGGCTTTCAAGAGCGCCACCAGCTCGTGCTTGCCTTCCTCGACCACCTCTTTGACCGTCTTGTCCTGATCCAGCCCGGGCTCCTGTTCGAGAAGTCCCACGCTGTAGCCTTTCGACCTGGTGATCTCGCCCGTGTAATTCTCATCCACGCCCGCAATGATCTTCAGCAGCGAACTCTTGCCCGACCCGTTGAGCCCGAGCACGCCGATCTTCGCCCCGTAGTAAAAGCCGAGATAAATCTCCCGCAGGACCTGCTTCTTGGGCGGGTACACCTTGCCCACGTTGACGAGAGAAAAGATGACCTGTTTATCGTTGGTCGCCATAGGCTCCTTTGCCGGTTGATCAAAAGGGTTCTACCTTAGCAGACCGACCGACGGAAGCTCAATTCACGCCGATCGTGCGAGCGTTTAGATGCCCAGCTCTTCGGACAGCCGCACTTCGGATTCGTCGAGGATGTCTTCCAGGCAGGTGAAACAGGGGAAGGGAAACCGATCGACAGGGAGCGCGCACACTTCCCCGACGGCCGTATTGGTTTCGAGCGCCGGGCCTCCGCATTCTCTATGGATGAGCGTCAACATGGCGGCACCTCACGGTTATTCGACGAGCAGCCGGCGCAAGAGCTCGATATGCTCCGGACCGCTCAATCGGTGGTCTCCGGAAACAAATTGAAGCTCGACAGGAAACGACGGCACCCGCATGCGAAGTTGTTCAACGAACCGCCGGCTGCCCTCCGGCGCGATCGCCGTATCCTCCAATCCGTGCATGATGCTCGTCCTCACCGGTCTGAGCCGGTCGAAATTCGTGTTCCACAAGGCCTCGCTCTCCTCCACCCACTTCCAGGAGAGTGGCCAGTCTTTGTGCAGAGGGTCGTCATCCCACGGCATCGAGCCCAGCCTGATCCAATCGCGTCGACGTTGATCGGGGATGTCCCTTGCGCGGATGCCCATCATGTTGAAGGCCGGCGCGATAAGAATCAGCCGATCGATACGGTCGAACTCCCGGGCCATCAACCAGGCGATCCAGCCGCCCAACGAATTGCCGACGATCGTGACGGGCGGCCCCTGCTTGAGCATGGACAGCACGACGCGGGCATCGTCCAACCAATCCGAGAGACTGTAGTCCGTAAACGTCCCTTCCGACTCTCCGAATCCTCGCACGTCATAGCAACAGAATCCCCAGCCCCGTTCCATGCACCACTGGGCCAAGGCTTTGCTCTTGCCGCCCCAACGTCTGGAAAGAAATCCCGTAATGAAGAGGACTTGGCGTTCGGCGCCTTCCGCGACATCCCCGCGGATCGATCTGCCGTCGGCGCCCTTCACGTCGAATTCTCGCATGGTCTTCATGGCCGATTCAGCAGGTTCGTCAGGAAGGCGCTCAATTGACGCATGACCGGCTCGGGAATTTCGTGTCCCCCTCGGAAACTGTGCCAGGCGACCGCAAGCCCCGCCTGCGTCAGCGCGTCCCGCAGCCGTTCGGCCATCCCGTAGGGAAGGATCGGATCCTGCGTGCCGTGGCTCTGAAATACGGGAAATCCGGACCGCTTCGCAACGGAGGGCCGCCATTCCTGGCGCGCGAGCAAGGTTCCGGATAATTGCACGAGTCCGGCAAACGGATGCGCCGTCCGCATGGCCAGGTCGCACGTCAACATGGCGCCCTGGGAAAATCCGCCGATCACGGTCTTCTTGTAATCGACCGGCAGCACGCGGGGCAATTCGACCAGCAGTTGTTCCAGCGCCGCTCGCGCCTGTGGCAGCCCCCTGGGCACCTCCGTCGAGAGGTCCCGGACACGGCCCGCCGCGCGGTCCGCCTCCAGCCGCGCCATGTCGATCAACCACCAGGCCCGGGAGTCTCCGTACCCGAAGCTCAACGAGAGCGGGCCTTCGGGAAAGATGAATCGCGTCCCCGGCGGCACCGCCAAGGCGTCGCCGATCGGGACCAGGTCGTTTCCCGGCGCGCCGAAACCGTGCAAGAGGATCACGGCAGGTCCCGAGCCTCCACCCCGTCCGTCCGTTCCACCCGTCAGTCTGATCCTGAGTCCGCCCGCGCGTTCTTCGCGCATAAATTCCCGCTATCTCATATACAGATATTGAAGCAGCGCGATGATTCCGTAGAGCGACGACTCGATGACCGGCTGCTGATACAACGGCACGAAGGCCCCCTGCTCGTTGGCTTCCACCTCGCCGATGATGTGCTGGATCTGCCTCGTCCGGACATCGTGGTCCTTTCCGACTCCGAGCGTCTGTACCATCTGCCGGCTCAACCCGGCCAACATGGCCGCTTTCGCGCTGTTGGCCGCCTGATAGAGCAAATAGGCGCCCATCAGCGCGAGCAGGATGTTCACTGACCACATGAGCAGCAACAATTTGGGATAGTTCCAGACGTCGAAGTAGTCGTTGCGGGCGGCGATCATGATGAGCAGCGCAATGAAGGGATACCGGATGATGCGGTTCACGGCCTCCGTCCTCAGGCCGATCAGGTCGATCACCGCCAGATACTTCAGCTTCTGAAACTCGGTCTTGTGCGTCTCGCCGAGACCGTAGTCTCGGAGGTACTCGTCCTGCACCTGATCGGACCACCCGCCGGTCGAGGTCGTGACCCAGCCGATCCAGCGTCGGCACAGCATCACTGCGTCGAAGACGGCCAGATTCAGGAGGACGACGATGGCGGCCGTTGCCAGCGTCATGAACGAATCCACGGCGCAACTCAGCGTTCCCCGGCAGGGATGGATCATTTCTTCGTCGAGCACCCATCGTTTCAACGACCACATGACGCCCAGATACAGCAGGAACAGGAGAACCGTCCGCGCGACGCGCTGGGCCGGCCTGCCGGCTTCGCGATACCAGGACCAGGTTTGATCCATCGTGGTCGGAATCCTGGTTGCAGACGGATGATAGACACGCTGGAGGTTCGCCCAAAACGAGGCGGCCCCGAACGCTTGCGGCCGTGAGTCGGCCTTGAATCGAAATCGCCGGTCGAGCCGGTCGCTGTTGTGCGTGAGGTCCCGCGCACCCTTGGCCAGGAACACGACGCTCATGACGACTACGACGAGCCGCAGCAGCTCGCTCGGCCAGATGCTCACCCCGTCCGTCCAGGAAAACGGCTCTCCTTCGTCGTGCCCGGCCAGGAGAGCGGGCGCGCCCCCCAATGCCAGGAACGCCGAGAAGGACGCCAGGACCAGCAGGGCCAGTGCGCCGACCTGTTTGGGTTTTTCGGACGCCCAGTTCCAGAGTCGCTGGTTGCTCCAGACCACGATGGTCATGATCAGAAGGCCCACGATCCCCGATACCGCCACCGCCGTGTCGTTAAACCCCGTCCCCTGCTTGAGCTGACCGTGGTCGTCCCGGTACGCGAGATCACCCCGCAGCGGATGGATGGTCCGAACGCCTTCTTTTTCCACGACGCTCAAATCGACGGCACCGTTTCGCCCCACCTCGAAAAGCCTGGGATGCACGCCCGGATCGTACACACGATCGTCCGGCGTCAACGAGACATGGTAGGAGGAGGTACAGTGGCCGGGCTGCGGCTGTCCCCCGGGCAGGCACACGATGTGTCCCACCGCCTGCAGGGCGGCAAAATACGTGGCGGCCTGGTAGCTGCTGCGAAACGGGGGCACATCGCGCTGCAGCCCTCCTTCCAATTGCAGCCCGAACCGCGAGGCTACGACCAGATTGCGGGTCGACCGGTATTCGCTGGGATGCAGGTGACGCCCGTCCAGATCGACGGTGAAGAAAATGGCATGAGGGAACGACGGTCGGAGCGCTTTGATGATCAGCAGGGCGTCGTAGGGATCCGTGCCAAGGATGCCGATGGCCCTCGCCCCTTCTCCTTCTTCATAGATCCTCGCGGTCAACGCCCGCACGTAGTCGAGCTGACTCGTTCCTTCCGGCCGATCGGCGGCCGGATCCTTCGATTGATCGGCGCTCGCCCTCGCGGCCCGGGCGCGGGCCCCGTCGTCGCCCGGCACTTCCCCGTCCAAGCCGCTGAGATAGCTGTAACGAAAGACGTTGAGCCGGAGGTCTTCATAGTCGGCCGGACGCTGGACCTGGAGGTCGACCGCGCGCGGGACCGTGGGACAACGCTCTTTGATTTCGGTAGGGACGAGGATCCGTTTGAGCTCCTGCTCGGGGAGCGCGGCAACCCTGACGCAGGCGGCGGCGCGGAATTCGATGGGCAAAGCCCGGCCGTAGAAAGAATCCCACTCTCCGATGAGGATGACGGCATCCCAGCCCAACCTCACCTGCCGCCGCTCTAATTCCGCGACCAGCGCTTCGAAGAGCACATCGTCGGATCCGATTTCATAGACCAACCGGATACGGGCGTCCTTCAGCCGACGATGGAATTCATGCTCGCAATCTTCGTACGTCCTGCAGGCCGCTCCCCGCCCGGATTCCGCCTTGAGTCCGTACGCCAGAAGTCCCTTCATCGCGCTGGCCCATGGCGAATAGAGTTCGACGGTGCCGTCGGCGTTCGGCCAGAATCCGATCCCGTCTCGGGACTGCCCGGCCAATTGGCCGGCCTCGTCCAAAATGGACCGGAAACCGGACGAGCTGCGCGGGCCCATGATCTTGACGGTCACGGCTCGTTGCAGCGCGGAGCGAATCCGCACCAGTTTGGGAGATTGTTGGGTGAGCAGGCACTCGCCTTGCGCGGAGTCTTCGCAGACCAGCGCCTGCGAGAAGGACGTCAAGGTCGCGAGAAATCCCCGCCTCAACGCCTCGTCGGCAAACCAGACCACGAGTACGCTGTCCGCGCGCGCATCCTCCGCCCCGCACAGCCGCGTCCTCCTGAGCCGGTACCATTCATAGGGAAGCCCCGGTATCGCGCCGCGAGGCTCCCATTCGACGAAGGAGAGGTACCCTTCCCCCTCCGGAGCGTAGCAACCCACACCGAGCGCCGTGCCGATGGCATACCGGTCGCGGATGCGGGATTCGACGTTGTCGACGTAGGGTCCGCCGCTGGTCGTAACCAGCAGCACTGTCACGCGCTGGCCGCTCTCCACCCGTTCCGTGATGGTCTTTCGCAGCGGCATGAGCCGGTGCGCCAGAGACGCGTCCGCGCCGGACGACGGTTTGGACCCGGACTGGCGGATCGCCCGCTCCACCGCGGCGATGGGATCCTCCCATAGGCGCGCCCGGACGACCTGCTCGGTTGAGCCGGGCCGCAGCTCGAGCGTGGATCCGACCGGTCGCGAGCTGCGTAACGGTTCCTTGACCAGGAGGACGCCGCCGATGGCGAGCGCGAGCGTCAATGCACCCGCTACTGCAAGCTTCGAATCACTGCGCGTCTTGGCCACCGGTCCTCCCCCCTGGCGTGAGAAGGCCACTCTACAACATTCTACGAGGGGACCTGCAAGGCGGGAACGTATCTCGGACTGCGCGCTCGAGCCTTCACGGGCCGGTCACGACGAACAACTCACCGCCAGATGTTTGCCCCAGTTGGGAGGCGCAGCGGCATAGGGTTCCATCCCGGGTCGCTCGCGGTAGGGATCGCGCAACAGATCGAACAGCCGCTCGATCTCGGAAAAATCCTTCCGCTGCGCCTTCTCGATGGCCGTCTGGGCGAGATAGTTTCGCAGCACGTAGCAGGGATTGACCCGGTCCATCCGCTCGCGCCGGTCGTCATCGGCGTCGCCTTCGTCCCGCAGCCGCTCCCGGTACCGCACCGCCCAGGCCGCGAAGCGATCGCGGTCCAGAAAATACTCGCGCAGAGACTCGTTCGTCGCGCCCGGTGCGCTGTCGAACCGGCCGAGCTCTCGGAACAGACGCGTATAGTCCGCGTGGCTCTCCTGCAGCATGGCGAGGAGTCCGCCGATCAATTCGTCGTCGCCGCTCCGTTCTTCCCGCAGTCCCAACTTCAGGCGCATGCGTCTCCGGAACTCCGACTCCACGATCGGGGTATAGCGGTCCAGCGCCTCTTTCAAGGCTTCCTTGGGCGCCAGAGGCAGCAGCGTCTGAGCCAGACAACTCAGGTTCCAAAGTCCGATGTACGGCTGCTGGTTGAAGGCATAGCGTCCGTTGTGATCGGAGTGATTGCAGACGAACGCCGCGTCGTAATCATCCATGAACCCGAACGGTCCGTAGTCGAGGGTGAGTCCGAGGATCGACATGTTGTCCGTGTTCATGACGCCATGGGCCCAGCCGACGGTCTGCCATTGCGCGATGAGCGCGGCCGTCCGCTCGACCACCTCCAAGAACAGGCGCGCCACGGCATCCGCCGTTCCTCGCAGATGCGGGTAATGGCGGTCGACGACGTAGTCGGCCAGGACCCGCAGCCGATCGTACTGCTTCCGATAGTAGAAGACTTCGAACGTGCCGAAACGGACATGGGACGGGGCCATCCTCAGCAGCATGGCGCCGGTTTCGACATCCTCCCGGTACACCTTGTCGTCACTGCCGACCAGGCACAGGGCCCGCGTCGTCGGGATGCCCAAGCCGTGCATGGCCTCGCTGCACAAATATTCGCGTATCGTCGACCGCAAGACCGCCCGTCCGTCACCGTCCCGTGAAAACGGTGTCATCCCCGCTCCCTTGAGATGCAGTTCCCATGTCCCGCCTCGCTCGTTGACTGCCTCTCCCAACAGGATGGCCCTCCCATCACCCAGTTGCGGCACATAGACGCCGAACTGGTGGCCGGCATAGAGCATGGCCAACGGATCCATGCCCGGTGCCAACAGACTCCCGCCAAACGTTCCGGCAAATTCCGGACGGGCAAACTGCTCGGGGTCCAGGTCGATGAGCGCCGCGGCGGCGGGATTCCCGTGGATCAGTCGGGGCGGAGCATTGAACGGCGTCGGGTTCAGCTTCGCGAAGAAGGCGTCGGGAAGGCGTGCGTAGCTGTTGTCGAAACGGAGTGTCTCAAGAGTACGATCGGCCATGGTGCAGCATGCCAGGACGAACGATCGTCTTTCAACCGGGATTCGGCGTCGCGAGCCTATTCGGGCTCTTCCGACGGGATGTCTGTTTGTTCAAGCCCCGGCAGAGATGTTGAAAAAGTCCTCCGGCTGCGTTCTCGCGTCGACGGCTGCTAGCGCGGGCCGATCTGAATGTCCCGGTCGGCGGTGAAGACGAAGACGCGTTCCCCCAGCGGTACGTCGATGTCCGTAAAGAGGCCGATGATTTTCGCCCCCGTGATGTCGCTGACCTGTTCGCAGAGTTTGTCGCGGCCTTGGGCGATCAATGTCTGACGGATCCGCTTCACCATGTCCACTCCTTCGGGCGTCTTGGCCAGTTGGCGCTCGGCGGGTGTCAGCACGCCTTTCAACCGCACCACCACCAGATCGCGAACGATGAATGCCCGCACGTCGTCGGGACCGCGCCCCATGAATTCCTGTTCGAACTTGATGATGGCGTTTCGTAGAGCGTTTTCCATGATGTGATGTTCGACAACGGCGCGCCGCGTGCCTCCGGATTATAGAATCGCCCGGCGGCTCGAACAAGCAGCCGGGCGTGCATGGGATTCATAGGTCTTTCGGACCATCGGATGGCTGTTGAGTGGACTCATGCCGCGATTCCTGCTTGACGCTGGTCCGAACACCGTATTAATGATGGGCGACGATCGGTCGACCGACAGTGTTGCTCGTCCCGGATGTGGCGTCGCAGGCGAGCAGGATGTCACGGTCGGCCGTCAGGGCCGTAGGGTGGCCGGCAGTTCGTCGAACGGCCGGTCGCAGTGCAAGCCAACGCGGGGCTCGATCAACGCGTCGAGAGACCCGGTTGGCTTTTTGTCTTTTTGCGGGTGTGAAATGTGGACGTTTGCCGTGCTGCTCGTGCCGTTGCTTCCGCTGCTCACCACGCTCATCGTGCTGGCCGGCGACGAGGCTGCGGTGCGGACCAGACTGACCGTGGCCGCATGGCCGATCGGCGTCGCCTGCGCGGGCGCCCTGGCGACCCTCTACCTCGTCGCCACGCAAGGGCCGATCACGATCCGCCTGTATGATCCCGCCGGCGCCTTCCCCCTGCCGCTCGGTTTCTACGTGGACCGTCTCAGCGCGGTCATGATGGTGCTGATTTCCGCCATCGGGACGATCATCTATACCTACTCCATCCAGTATATGAGTCAGGAGCCGCACGAACGCCGGTATTTCGCGCTGCTCGGCGTCGCCGTGTGTGTGTTGCTCTGCATGGTGTCCAGCAGCAACCTCCTCATGCTGTTCGTCTTCTGGCAGCTGCTTTCATATCTGCTCTATCTTCTCATTCACAACCATACGCACACCGCGACACTGGAAAGCGCCTTCCGGACCTTCGCCTTGCTGCGGACCGGAGACGTCGCCTTTCTCGCGGGCACGGCCCTGGCCTATGGGCTCTACGGTACGCTGGAGTTCCCCGAATTGTTTGCCGCCGCCGTGCAGTCGGAAGCCGTCATCGAGCTGTTCTCCGGTGTGGAGTGCAGCGGCGCCACGGCGGTCACGCTGCTCCTGCTGATCGGAGCCATGAGCAAGTCGGCGCAGTTTCCCTTTCACATCTGGCTTCCTCGGTATCTGTACGCGCCGACCCCCGTGACCGCGCTGTTGCACGCCGGCATCATCAACGCCGGCGGCTTCCTGATCAATCGGCTCGCGCCGCTGTTCGGGCTCAGCTCCACGACCCTGCACATCGCCTTTCTCATCGGTACCCTGACCGCCGTCCTCGGCGCCTCCATGATGCTGGCCCAGAACGACATCAAGAACATGCTGGGGTTTTCGACGATCGGGCAGATGGGCTACATGATCATGGAATGCGGCCTCGGCGCCTTCTCGCTGGCGGTGTTCCATCTGATCGCCCACGGCCTCTTCAAGGCCACCGTGTTCCTGAATTGCGGCAACGTCATCGGCAAGGCCCGGCTGGAGCCGCATGTCCCCCACGTCGAACAGCGGACGGATGAGGAAAGCTACTCGCGCCTGACTTGGGCGACCGGATTCGTCACGACGTTGCTGATTCCGTTGCTGATTCTGCTGCTGACGCACGGCGTGCTGCGCATCCCCCTGCTCGAAGCGCAAGGCACCGTAATCTTCCTGTTTTTCATTTGGATCACGTCCTCGCAGGCCATCTTGACCCTCACACGCCTGCGGGCCGTCGCGTCATGGAAAGTGTCCGCCGCGATGCTGCTGACCCTCTTGTTCGTCGTGTTCGTCTACCTGTTCGCCGTCGAGTCGTTCACGGCGTTCCTGTATCCCAATCCGGACGAAGTCGCCTCCTACTTCAAGGCGGCGGAGTTGCCGAGCCGTCTCTTCGACATCATGATCGGCGTGGCGACACTCATGACCGGTCTCGGTTGGTGCTATCTCTATCTCAGGGCTCACGGCCGATCCCTTCCGATGCCCTCCTGGGTCTACGGCATCCGTCTCCGGCTCTATGTCCTCTTCCTGAATCGGCTCCACATCGACGAAGGCGTCCAGCGTCTCAGCCAAGCACAGGTCGCCGCGGTCCGGCGATTCGAAGAGCTCGCGCAGGGCCGGACGTCCTGATCGCGCTTGACGACGGTCCGACGGTCGTATTAATGGTTAGCCCCTGATGAGGGAGTCGTGACGCTCATCCTGTTGGTACCGCTTCTCCTGCTCGCAGCCGCCTGCCTGGTGGTCTGCGGACCGGCCGGCTCCGAGCATGCTCGGGCCAAGGCAGCCGCCTATCCCATCGGAGCCGCATTCCTCGGCTCCGTTGCGACGTTGTATCTCGTGACGACCGCCGGGCCGGTCTCGATCCGGTTCTATGACTTGTCCTCGATCGCGTCGTTCGCGATTCCCATCGGATTCTACGTCGACCGCCTGAGCGCGGTGATGATGACGCTGATTACCGGCGTCAGCGTCATCATTTACACCTATTCGACGGTGTACATGTCGCAGGATCGGCACGCGCGCCGGTATCTGGCCATGATCTGCCTTACCGATTTCGTGCTGATCTGCATGGTGTCCAGCGCCAATCTCATGATGTTGTTTCTCTTTTGGCAGGTGCTCAGCTACCTGCTCTACGTCCTCGCCCACAATCACGCTCATGCGGGAACCCTGGCGGGGGCCTTCAAGACCTTTACCCTCCTGCGTGTGGCCGATACGGCGTTTCTCGCCGGTATTGCGCTCGCCCATCAGTTGTACGGCACACTCGAATTTCAGGAACTGTTCGCGCGAGCCGCCGATACGCCGGTCATGTTGTCCTTGTGGCCCGGTCTCGAGATGCGCGGGGCCACGGCCGTCACGCTGCTGCTCTTCGTCGGGGCGATGGGCAAATCGGCCCAGTTTCCGATCCATCTGTGGCTGCCCGGCTCGCTCTTCGCGCCGACGCCCGTGCACGCGCTGCTGCACGCCGGCATCATCAACGCCGGCGGCTTCCTGATCAACCGGCTCGCGCCGCTGTTCGGGCTCAGTTCCACGACCCTGCACGTCGCCTTTCTCATCGGTACCCTGACCGCCGTCCTCGGCGCCTCCATGATGCTGGCCCAGAACGACATCAAAAAGACGCTCGGATTCTCCACGATCGGGCAGATGGGCTACATGATCATGGAATGCGGCCTCGGCGCCTTCTCGCTGGCGGTGTTCCATCTGATCGCCCACGGCCTCTTCAAGGCCACCGTGTTCCTGAATTGCGGCAACGTCATTCACAAGGCCCGGCTGGAGCCCCATTTCCCGCATGTCGATCATCAGGACGAGGAACCAGGCCTGTCCCGTCTCACGTGGTTCACCGGCTTCGTGACCACCCTGTTCATCCCGCTTCTCATTCTCCTGGTTACGCACGGCATCCTGCGCATCCCGTTGCTGGCATCCCAGGGAGCGGTAATTTTTCTGTTCTTCATCTGGATCACCTCGTCGCAGGCGATTCTGACGTTGACGCGGCTGCGCCAGGTGGCATCCTGGAAGGTCTCGGCCGCGATGCTGCTGACCCTCTTGTTCATCGTGTTCGTCTATCTGTTCGCCGTCGAGTCGTTCACGGAATTTCTGTACCCGAATCCGGAGGAAGTCGCCGCGTACTTCCGGGCCGCCGATCTTCCGGACTGGCTGTTCGACCTCATCATCGTCACCGCCACGATTCTGACCGTCGCCAGCTGGGCCTATCTCTATATGAGCGCCCATGGGATGACGCTGCGGATGCCGGCCTGGGTCGAGAACACGCGGGTACGCCTGTATCTGCCGTTCATGAACCGGCTCTATGCCGACGAATGCTATGCACTGGTCGGACAGACCATCATGCGTCTGGTCCATCAGGTCGATAAACGGGAACGAGGGTGGTCGCGGTGACGGGCGGCATGATGATACCGTCGCTCCTGGCCGGGATACCGTTGCTGGGCGCGCTTGCCAGCCTGCCCTTCCGCTCGGACCCCGAACAGCTGAAACGGTCCTGCGTCACCTGGGCCGTGCTCAGCCTCGCGTCCATCGCGGGATGCGCCAACAGAATCGAGGTGCCGACCGAAGGCCTGCTCCCGCTCTATCTTCTGCCGTTGGCCGCCACGATCTCGATTTTGGGGCAGCCGGTTCACGAGCAGCATCGGCTCTCGTGGTTGTCCACGTTGGTATTTCTTGGGATCGGCTTGTCGGTCCTGAGCGGGCCGCCCCTGATTGCCCCGTTGACCGTGGCGCTCCTCTCGGCGTTGATCGCGGGCTTGCTCTATCAACACCACAGCGCCCTCTGGCCCAGATCCTGGTGGGGCATCGGCGCCTACGGTTTCGGCGCCTTGTGCGCCGCCCTGTCGGCCGCCGTCGGTGATCCTCTGTCCTCGCTTGCGTCCTTGCTGGCCTGCGGGGTTTTGCTTCCGCTCCTGCCGTTTCACGACGGCTACCTGACGGCGCTGACGCGGCTGCCCGGCAGCCTGCCCTCGTTCATCGTCGTCCTCCTTCCCCTTGTCGGTCTTCATTTGTTGGCGGCTGCCATGCCCACGGTTTCGGACAGCGTGGCCTGGACGGTCGGCTTCTTCGCCCTGGCGGGAGCCTCTTACGGCGCATTCAAAGCCCTGGCTCAATCGCGGGTCCGTCTCCTGTTGGCGTACGGCAGCCTTTCCTTCTTTTCCATCTTCTGGTGGTTCGCCGCCGCCTCGCGAACGGCCACGCCACGGGCCGCCCTCCTGGTCGGGACGGTAGGCCTCGCCACAAGCGGCCTCATGGTCGCCTGGCAAGTGGTCCGAACCAGATACGGCGACGACGTGGATCCTCAGGCGATCAGCGGCCTGGCGACGGGCATGCCGCAGTATGCCGTACTCCTCTCCCTGCTGGCGCTGGCGGCAATGGGCCTGCCACCCTTCGGCGTCTTTGCCGGATTCATGGGACTGTTGCTGGGCTCGCCCTTTCCGTCTTTGGCCGGCCTGTTCGTCACGCTCCTGGCATGGCTCGCCGCATCTTGGTACATCATGCAGATGGTGCAGCGGTTGCTCTTCGGGATCCGACGGCCGGAACTCCGATACACCGATCTGCTCCAAGCCGAGCTGGCTTCACTATTGATCGTCGTACTGGTTCTGCTCGCATTGGGACTGGTGCCGTCGACCCTGTTTGCCTCCGAACCAGCCGCACTCGGGATCCCCATTCTCGGAGAATCATTCACGTGGAACCGGTAGACCAGGCCCCCGACATCGAAGCGAGACGGATGGAGTTGCGCGGGGTCGTTCGTCTCGCCGGGGAGGTCATCGCGCAATATTGGCCGATGCGGACGTTCGTCCATCACAATCCGCTCCATAGCCTCGAATATCTTCCTTTCGAGGAGACAGTCCGCCGCGGCAAGCAATTCATGGGCGGGAGCGGCTATCTTTCCGGCGAGTTGTATCGCCAATACGTCCGGTCCGGTCGGATCAGGGTCGAACACCTGGATGACGTCATCCGCCCGCTGACGCAGAACGCCCGCGTCGCGGTCGGCCCTCGCACCGTCTCGCACGGCGAGGTACTGCGCGCCTGTCTGACCGGCGGACTGGGATCGCCCTCCGTCGAACCGCTCGACAGCCAGTTGCCCGATCCCTCGCATGCGTTGATCGATCGGCTCGCGGCCCGACTCGAGTCGGTGCTGACGTATCCGGACCTGCTGACACGCATACGTACGATCGCGGAAGCGGATGAAGCCTCCCTGGGACGATGGCTCACCCTGTCGCACTGGTGCGACGACACGCTGGGCACGCAGATCGTCCGCCAGATCAACGAGCAACTCATCAAATGGTGCGAGGCGTTCCTCGACGAAGGACACGCCACCTGGGCCATGCCCGAACGCGAGAAGGGCCTCTACCAGGCCTGGAAGACGATCGCGGCGCACGAATGGTCGCCCTGCGGGATTGCCGACAGCGGGCGAAAAATCGCCGCTCTTCCCGACTATCCCGAGGACGCGCTCTTGGAGAGCCTCGATCGGCTCGGCATTCCATCCGAGCTCCGCCAGGATTATCTCTCGCTCCAGTTGACCGCCCTCCCCGGTTGGGCCGGTTTCATCAAGTGGCGGGGCGAAGAACGTGACTATCCCTGGCAACAGGCCTATCCGGCCGGGCTCGTGAAGTTTCTGGCCATCCGCCTCTGGTACGCGCGCGAGCTCGTTCAGAAAGCCTGCCGGACCGAGCTAGGTATCGACGGCCGCTATGCGGCCGTGACCGACTACATGCGCAGCCATCCGAATGAGTATTACCTGCGCAAGCAGCGGGTCGCGGGACGTCTGCCCGCCTTGTACGCGGAAGAAGTCGATCGTCTGGCCCATCAGAGAGGCCGCGGGTGGCAGGCGGTGCTCGATCGCTATCAGATCGAGGTGGTTCCCCGACAGGCGGCGGCCGCTCGTCGAGGTGCGGCCAGAACGCTGCTGGCGCTGGCACGGTCACTGGAGCTCGACCCGGAGCACCTTGCCGCAACCGACTCAGACGCGCTGAAGCAACTGGTCGACTGGATCGAGGCGTTCCCCGAGCCCACCCACGGCCCGGTCTGGCTCAAGGCGCTCGAAGCGAGCTATCAGCACTCCCTCCTGGGGCAGCTCCGGTCCCGAACGACGGGAACCGACTCCGCGGCTCAAATCCGTCCCTACTCGCAGTCGGTCTACTGCATCGACGTGCGATCGGAACCGTTCCGCCGGCATTTGGAATCGACCGGCGCCCATGACACCTACGGTTTCGCCGGATTTTTTGCCGCGTTCATCCGGTTTCGGGCTTGGGATAAGGAACACGACACGGAACAATTCCCGGTCATCATGCGCGCCAAAAACGAGGTTCGGGAGATTCCCCGCAGCTACCTCGACCACAAGGTTTCCACCCATGAGGCCCGTACGAAATGGGTTCATGCCGGCCATACGCTGCTTCACGATCTGAAAGAAAACGTCGTCACGCCCTACGTCATGGTTGAATCGTTGGGATGGGTCTATGCGATTCCCATTTTCGGCAAGACCCTCTGGCCGTCGCTGTACCGGCGATGGACGTCCTGGTTGCGCCGGTTGTTCGTCCCCTCTATCGCCACGACGCTCACCGTCGGCAAGATGGCTCCCGACGAAACCGCCGAGATGGTGGCGGCGCAGCAGCAGGCCAGGATCAGAGCCGCGCTCGAAGAACACACGGGGCTGCGCAAGTCCCGCATCACGCCAGTGCTCGTCGAGGGGTTGCGGCAACGGTCGTTGAGCGGCACCGGGGAAACCGATCAGATGCTCTTGGACGCGGCCGCGCAGGCGGGCCTTACGGCTGAGACGGTCGACCGGCTCGTCGGACTCCTCCAGCGGCAGTACGGCATCAGCGCGCGCGCCGCGTCCCATCAACGGGAGCGGATCACGCGCACGGGCTTCACGCTGGACGAGCAAGTCCTGACGGTCGATACGGCATTACGCATGATGGGCTTGACGAAAAACTTCGCAAGACTGGTGCTGTTCTGCGCGCACGGCAGCACGTCCGAGAACAATCCCTATGAATCCGCGCTCGACTGCGGGGCCTGCGGCGGCAACGAGGGCAAGCCCAATGCGCGGGTCCTGGCCATGATGGCGAACAATCGCACCGTCCGGGAACGCCTCGCCAAGAACGGCCTCGACATTCCGGCCGATACCCATTTCCTGGCTGGACAGATGGATACGACGACGGACCAGGTGACGCTGTTCGACCTCGAAGACGTGCCGCCAACCCACCGCGCCGATCTGGCCCGGCTCCAGGAAGATCTTCAGGAAGCGGCCGAATTGACGAGTCAGGAACGCTGCGCGCGCTTTCCGGATCTGGAGCCGCCGCTCGTCGGCCAGCAAGCGGTCGCGCACGTGCAACAGCGCAGTGCGGATTGGAGTCAGGTGCGGCCCGAATGGGGACTCTCAGGCAACACGGCCATCATTTTCGGACGCCGGGAGCTGACCAAGGGTCTCGACCTCGACGGCCGGGTCTTCCTGCACTCCTACGACTACCGGGAAGACCCGTCCAATCGGTTGTTGGAGGTGCTGCTGACTGCGCCTCAAGTGGTGGCCCAGTGGATCAATATGGAACACTATTTTTCCATCACCGACAACGAGGTCTACGGGAGCGGGAGCAAGATTTACCACAACGTCGTCGGCCGGCTCGGGATTATGTCGGGCCCCTGGAGCGATCTTCGCCTGGGGCTCGCGCGGCAGACCGTCATGAACGGTGAGCGACCGTATCACGAACCGATGCGGCTCCTGACGATCATCGAGGCTCCGCGCGAGCGCATCGACAAACTGATCGGGCGACACGAGGTGTTGCAGCACTTTTATCACAATGAGTGGGTCCATCTCGTCGCGCTCGATCCCCAGGACGCGGTATGGTATCGGTATCGCCCCACCGGGGGATGGCAACGAATCGAGTAGGAGTACGGCACGTGTGCCGGAGAGATTCGCGCAGAGCACGCTGTCCGAGAAATGACCGGCATCGGCGGCACCGTCCGAGCGCGAACATTGGGAACATCGAGCAATCAACAGCCGGGAAAGGAGACCTTAGATGGGCGAGCTAGTCCTGCATCCGATGAAGGAAATTCGTGTGATCGTCGCCGGGGAGCACCGGGCGTTCGTGACGGAGCTGCTCGATCGCGTCAATGCGAGCGGCTATACCATCATCGGTAACGTGTCGGGTAAGGGCCACCACGGGGTGCGCGAAGCGCATTTCATGTTCAGCGAGCAGGAAAGTCTGGAGATGATCATGACCGTGGTGCCCGAGGACAAGGTCGAGCCGATTCTGGCCGGCCTCAGGCCGTTGTTCGAACGGCATTCCGGCGTCATGTTCGTGGCCGACGTGGCGGTGAGCCGTCAGGAGTATTTCGGCAAGAAAAGCAAAGGGGTCTGACCGGTCATCGTCTCCGCGTTCGGCCTTGTCTTTCTCGTGACGGATTGTCTAGAATGGCAATCCGTCCACGGTCAGGAGCCTAGCGTGAAGGGTTTGCGGTTCGAACGAATCGGGCAGGGGCGCTACTACAATGTGGTCTTCCACTTGGGAAGCACGTATGTCCCGGTCAGCGATGAGACCGTCGACGAGCTCAAAGCCCAGAGCCTGCTCCCGGCGGAGCGGTTTCTCGACCTGCTGCTCGACCGTGTCGGGTATTCCTCCTACCTGAAAGATCAGATTCGATCAGAACTGCGAAGCTCCGGAGATCCGGTGACGCAGATCACGGTGCTGCAGGGCGCCATCCGCGAACTGTAAAGCCCGCTGAAACTGTCCTCTAGCTGCGTTCTCAGTCGTTTGTCCACCTCGACGTACCGCGAATAGTACGCCTCGGCGCTCAAACTCATTGCGGCCTTGCTAGAAAAACAGTTTGAGCGGGCTCAGAGTCGACCACCGCCAATCCTCTGCGTCGCTGCGGCCTCGCCGGCGACGCTTTTGAACCCCCCGCAAAATCTCAAGTCTCTGCCCTTAGGAGTTAAGCGGACTGAACATTGCTTCTTTTGACATTTCGATTGGTCTCGTGTGCCGCGTTCCGAAAGTGGGGAGAACGATCAGATCACTTCTTCTTCATCCCTAAGACGCGAAGGATGATGGTGAGATCGCAACAGCCGGAAATGCTTTTAGGACGTGCCGGTCGGCTGTGACTAGGGGCACTCGCAAGTCTTGAGCGAGAGCGACGAACTCACAATCATACGCCGAGCATCCGGACTGCTCCGCCAGTGTCAGCACATTGCGAGAGATCACGCTGTACTCGTGTCCGTCCAACCACCGTTCGACTTCGTCGACCATAGAAATCGCCTCGTTGAGTGCTAGCACGTCGTTTCTCACGAGACCGATTAACACATTGCGGAATTCGGACCGCCACAGCAATGGGGCTGCCCATATGGCATCACGACGCAGTACGGCTTCGCTTTCCTCTGTTCGCTGACCCTGGACATAGAGGTAGATCAACAGATTCGTATCGGCCACGATCATGACCGGCCGGCCACCTTGAGTTCGTCAAGGATGCGATCGGTCAGTTTCATCCCTTTCGGAGTTCGGCGAAGGGCCCGGGCTCGCGCCAATAATGCATCGGCATCGATAGGGATACTGTGGGTCATCTGTTCGAGATAGGAGATGACCTGAAAATTCAGACTCCGGCGATGAGCAGCAGCCTGTTGCTTGAGGCGTTTCACCAATGGCTCCGGAATATTCTTGATGGTCAAGGTTGCCACGCGTTCCTCCGAATGGTTCCATAATGATTCCGTTATGGATACTACCGTGGTTGACGGACCTCGTCAAGCAATGCGAGCGCTTCACTCTCGTGGTCGCTTTAGGTGCGTGCTTGAGAGGAGGAGAATTCGTTAGAAGATCCGGGAGTGCAATCCCTCGCCACAGTCAATGAGAGCCGCGCTAGTCCCCGACCCGCCCTTCCTGAAACAGTTGGTTCATGATGGTGTTTTTCATGTCGGGATCCTTATAGTATTTGAGGGCCTTGGCGTAATTGTCCATCGCGCTTTCCGGTTTGCGCCGCTGAGCATAATACTCGGCAATCCCGTGGTAGGCGCGGGCGTCCTGCTCGTTGGTTTTGAGACCCCGATTGAAGGCTTCATAGGCGTCCTGCAAGTGGCCCTTTCGCAGGGCGATCCAGCCGAGCGCCGTATGCGCCGGTCCGAAATCGGGATTGGACCGGAGCGCCTCGCTGTATTCCTTCTTCGCCAGATCCATCCGGCTGCGCGTTTCATACAGGCTGCCCAGCGCGAAGCGCACTTCGGCATCGTGCGGATTCAACCTGAGGGCCTCTTTATACGCCTGCACGGCCGCTTCCTGTTTACCCTGTTCCGCCAAGGCACAGGCCAGGTTCGCATGGGCCACGCTGTCGTCAGGGTTGAGTTTGATCACTTCCCTGTACTGGGGAATCGCCATTTCCAGCCGGCCTTGTTCTTGATAGGCCACACCCAAGTTGGTCCGGGCCGGCGCAAAGCCGGGATCGAGCCGGACGGCCTCGCGATATTCTTTGATCGCCATGTCCGGACGATCGGCTCGCTCATGGATCTGCGCCTGAAAGTAGTGCGGATAGGCGGACGCCGGTGCGAGCTTGGCGGCTTCCTTGTAACTCTGCTGGGATTGTTCCGATTGGCCCGACTGCGCCAGGAACAGACCCATGATGAGATGGGCGGAGGTCTGATCGCCGTGCGTCTCGACCAGATCCTCTGTCCATTCCTTGATCTGTGCGATGTCCTCCGCCTCTTGGAGACACTCGGCGTGGCTGGCCCAGGCCTCGGCGAATCGCCCCTTGAGGAGATGGGTGACGTTCAGTACGAAATGCGGACGGGGGTCCCGTTCCTCGGCGACCGAGGGATGTCGAACCCAATCCATTGCCGCCTGGGCGGCGCGCTCCCAATCTCCTTCCAGGAGAGAGGTTTCGCATGTGGTTCGATGGTCGCTCATGGCGAGAAGGATGGGCCGTCTATCTGGTCAAGGTGTCTTCAATGTCCGGCGACGTCGCCTGCATATGTCGGCCGAGGGACGGATAGCGCTCCGTCACCTTCTCCTTGATCAGCCAGGCGATGGACCGGTAGGACCAGTGTCCCTTCACACCGGAGCGCAGCTTGGCGATGTACTCGGCCTCCGCAAAATCCATCTTGAACAGGCACCGGACTTTGAAGCCGAACGGAATCGCATAGAGCGCGGCTTCCGCGTTGACTTTCCTCAGCTGCTCGATATCGGCCTGCACGGCATCCATCGCTTGCCGGTACTCTCCGTCGAGACCCGCCTGCACGAGCGGCTTGGGCGTCTCATAGCCGTGGCGGGTCGTGAAGTTCTGCTGGATCTGCTGGCATCGGCGATGCCGATGGAGATCGCGCCAACCGCCGATGTCCATGAGAATATCGAACGTCAAGGGATAGCCGCTGCGGAACTCCCTGATGAGTTCGTCGTACGGCCCCCTCCGGCTGAGCGCGATCTCGATCGTTTCCTGCTTCTGCTTCTCGGTCCAGTCGCGGACGACGGACAGGATGTGCCGATAGGGGGCTTGGGAGACACGGTAGAGGAGCGTCGCGACCACTTCGTCGCAGGGATCGTGCGGTTCGACCAGTTCGACCGCCTCCTGACTGCCCCACGAAGCGGCATCGTCTAGCCCGTTCCCTCGCAGCGCCTCTTTGGCGTACCGCGCGAGGTCTGTGTAGACGGCCCCTTGATACTCGCTGGACTTGGCGTGACGCGCCAGCGTGGGTGCCAGGGGTTCATAGGGGCCGGGTGCCTGCCCGGTCAACTCTCCCCAGACGTTCATCGGTGGCCGCTGGCAGGCGTCTTTCAAATCCTCTCCGATCATACGGAGCTCCGGCAATTGGGACGATAGCAGCCGCGTGATCTGCTTCTCCAGCGTCCTGATGCTGACGACTTGGCCGACGTTGGTACGGGAGGCAAGGGGCAACAGGTAACGCGTGACGTCGAAGGCCCTGGCGGCAATCGTGCGCTGATAGTCGCCGGGCTTCATCGCTTCCGGGCGCGGATCCCGCTCCGAGAGAAACTCCACGAGCGGACCATGCAGAAGGCGGTAGATCTCTCCGAGGCTTCTCAGAATTCCCTGATAGGTTCCTTCCGTTTCACTCCCGTGGATCGCGTCCGGCACGTACCACCCGCTCGAGGCGAAGTTCTGATACCGGCTGGATTTCGCCTGCCCGTCCCACACGGGTTCGTCCTCCAGGCGGATCGCCGCCAACTCGGTGATGTCTTCGAAGCAGACGATCACGTGACCGAGATCGGCAATGGACGCGTGACCGTAATCGAAGTAGAACTGCTCCCAGAATTTTTCAGACGAATGACCGTGGACCCATGCGATGCTGCTTTCGATGGAGTCGGGAGACCGGCTGTACCGGGCCAAGGCGTAGGCGGACTTTTCAGGCGGCATCGGGGCCACGGCGATCACGCGGCGGCTTGGACGGTCTGCACTCATGCGACGCTCCGGTTCAGGAAGAGACGGAAGTGGAAGGGAGCCACTATAGCGCTCCCCGTCCGCCCTCCGCAAGCGCATCGGCGTCCGCTCGCGCGTTGACTTGGCGGCGGAGCCGTCGCTATAGTCCGCTCGCAACGACGGAGAGCCACAGTACACGCATGATCAAAGGCATCAGAGGCGTCAAAGACATTTTGCCTGAGGAAACTCCTCGGTGGCGGTTCATCGAAGAAACCGCCCGCCGCTGGGCGGAGCGGTGCGGGTTTCACGAAATCCGCTTGCCGATTTTCGAGGCCACCGCCCTGTTCGCCCGCAGCATCGGAGCCACCACGGACATCGTCGAGAAGGAGATGTACACGTTTCCCGACCGCGACGGCACGCTCCTGACCTTGCGGCCCGAGGGCACGGCCGGTACGGTTCGCTCGTTCGTCGAACATAATCGGGGTGCCGATCCGCTCCCTCAGAAATACTATTATCTCGGGCCGATGTTCCGCCACGAGCGGCCGCAGGCCGGCCGACTCAGACAATTCCACCAGTTCGGTGTCGAATATTTCGGCACACAGGATGCCAGGGCCGACGTGGAAGTCATGTCGCTACTCTGGCGCTTCCTGTCCGACTTGACGCTGCCGGACCTGACGCTCGAGGTCAACAGCCTGGGCACCGCGGCGGACCGGGCCGCATATCTTCCGGTACTCGTTGCGTTCCTGAAGGGGCGTACGGACCGTCTCTGTGCCAACTGCCTGCGGAGGATAGATACCAATCCCCTCCGGGTCCTCGACTGCAAGGTGCCCGAATGCCGTGCCGCGACGGACGATGCGCCTCGTCTAACGGATCACCTTTCACCGGAAGCCAGGACCCATTTCGCCGAGGTGCTGGCCGGTCTGACGTCGCTCGATATCCCCTATCACCTCAACGCACGCTTGGTTCGCGGGCTCGACTACTATTGCCTGACGGCTTTCGAGGTGACGTCGTCCCACTTAGGCGCGCAAAACGCCGTCGGCGCCGGCGGCCGTTATGACGGTCTGGTCGAGACCCTCGGAGGACCCCACACTCCCGCCATCGGATTCGCCGCAGGCCTTGAACGCATCTCTTTGATGTTGCCGGATACGACGCAACCGGTTACGGTTCCCTCAGTGTACGTCGCCTCATTCGGAACGGACGGAGCGCCAGCCGGTATCCGGGTGCTGGATGCGTTACGGCGAGCGGGGCTTGTCGCTCAAACGGATTACCGCTCCACGACGCTCAAGGCCCATCTCCGCCAGGCTGATCGCGCACGGAGCCGGTGGGCCGTCCTCCTTGGAGACGACGAGGTTCGCCGCGGATCCGTCATCGTTCGGCACATGGGGACGAAAGCACAAGCAGAGGTGCCTTTCTCGGAGATCCCTCGCCACATTCTGGCTCAACTTTCACATTCCTAAGAGTCCTATTTTTTGGGTTGACTTCCTCTTGAAAACCCCGTACCCTCGCCCTTGTCATATCGTTATAAGCTTTTGAATAATAAGTGAAGTTATCTCTTCTGTTTTAAATTTTCCCGATGGCTGCTTAGAAGCTGGCTTACTTGTTATCCACACCCCGTCAGCCTCCGGTGTCCAGATAGTTTCTCATCGGTGATTTCAGATGATTCTCGTGATGTCCACGATTCCATCGGCGCTCTTCGTATGGTCCGTGCTCTGTATCCCCAAGCATGCGGTAACGAGGTGAGAGACAGATCGGTTGCATTTGGATTGGCCGATGATCTTTTCGATCGATGTGCAACTGGAGCAAGGGCTCTTACTTCCGAGATGTTCTCAGAAAGAAAAAATTCGTCGTCGGAGTCGGAGTAAGAATAGGTCCTGTGGACGACGAGGAAAAGAGATAAGTATCGACTGTGCAACGAGAGTTTGATTGAAGAGCCTGGTGATGAAGTTGGGGATTGACTCTGAGTTGACGGTGAGTGCAGAGTCAGCAACCTCTGGACCTGATACCCAGGGTGGTCATCTGCGTTCCTGTGATCGTGTATGTGAGAGAGACCGCATAGGTCGAATCAGCAGGCAAATATGTGGTTATCCACAGGTGTGAATAAGCCTGTGTATGGGTGATATCGCAGGGATTATGACTGTCGCGTCCGTGTGGCAAGAGGCCCTGGCCTATATCCAGGGAAAAGTCCCAAAACAGGTGTACGACACGTGGTTTACACCAGTCCACCTGGAGCGGATCGAAGACAGTACGGCCCAAATCGCTGTGCCGAATAAGTTCTTCGGAGACTGGCTGAGTCAGCACTACGGACCTCTGCTGGAAGAGGCGGTTTCCACGGCACGCGGCGGCGGGGAAACAGCCGTCTCATTCGTGGTATTCAACCGTTTGGCAGCCAAGCCGATAGACCCGACCGTCATCGAACAGGCCAGAGCCGTCGCTGGGTCCAAGCCCAAGCGCGGCATCCAACTCAATCCGAAGTATACGTTCAAGAACTTCGTCGTCGGCGCCGGGAATCAATTCGCCCACGCTGCCTGCATGGCGGTGGCCGAGCAACCGGCGAAGGCCTACAATCCATTGTTCATCTACGGAGGGGTCGGCCTCGGGAAAACCCACCTCCTCAATGCGATCGCGAATCACGTCGCAGAACGGACGGACTTGCGGATCGCCTATCTGACAACCGAGCAGTTTACGAACGAAGTCATTAACTCCATCCGGTACGACAAGATGATGGACTTGCGCAAGCGGTACCGGCACATCGATATGTTAATGATCGACGACATTCAGTTCCTGGCGGGAAAAGAACGGACGCAGGAAGAATTCTTTCATACGTTCAATTCCCTGTATGAGGCTCACAAGCAGATCGTGCTCTCGAGCGACCGCTTCCCGAAGGACATGCCCGACATCGAGGAGCGGTTACGGTCCCGGTTCGAATGGGGGCTGATCGCCGATCTCCAGCCGCCGGACGTCGAGACACGGATCGCGATTCTGCGCAAGAAATCAGAGGACGAGGGAGTCAGGCTGCCCGAGGACGTCATTCAGTTTCTCTCGACGACGATGAAGAGCAACATCAGGGAACTCGAAGGCTCATTGGTACGTCTCGGCGCCTATGCGTCGCTGACCGGCCAAGTCATCACGTTGGACATGGCCAGAAACGTTCTGAGAGATCTCATCGGCGACAAGAAGAAGATCGTGTCCCTGGAAGACATCCAAGAAGTCGTGAGCACCTGGTTCCATGTGAGAATTGCCGATCTGAAGTCCCGGCGGCGAAGCAAGACGCTGGTTCATCCACGGCAAATTGCCATGTATCTCTGTCGGGAGTTGACCGACGCGTCATACCCGGAGATCGGACGGCATTTCGGAGGGAAGGACCACACGACGATCATTCACGCCTGCCGGCAGATCGGCAAGGCGCGGGACACCGACAGCTCGCTGCAGGCGACGCTGGATGGACTCAAGGACAAGATCCTGCGCGGCTGATAGCCGCCCGGAACACTCGGGGAGAAGGGGATCATGAAGGTACGCATCGGACGCGACGAACTGCTGACGGGCCTGCAACGTGTCCAGGGGGTCGTCGAGAAGCGCAACACCATGCCGATTCTGTCGAACATTCTCCTGGAAGCCAAACAGGAAGGCGCCGAGATCATCGCCACGGATCTCGAGATCGGCATGCGCGGGCTCTACAAGGCGACGGTACAGAAAACCGGCGGCATTACCCTCTCCGCGCGAAAGCTTTACGAAATCATCAAGGAATTGCCCTCGGGCGACATCGAGATCACCAGCGGGGAGAACAACTGGACGAGCATCCAGGCCGGCAAGAGCCAGTTCAAGATCGTGGGATTACCCAGTGCCGATTACCCGGCCCTGCCGACCATCGAGCGCGAAGGGCTCATTCCCTTGGCCGGGGCGGGTCTCCTGGAACTGATTCGAAAAACTCTCTTTGCCGCCGGGGACAATGATGCCCGGTACATTCTCAACGGATTGCTGGTCATGCTGATCTCCGCCGACCGGAAGACGACGCTTCGGCTGGTCGGGACCGACGGCCACCGGCTCGCCGTGGCGGAGCAGGAGCTGGGTAAGCCGGAGGGCAAGAGCGTGCCGCAGGAGATCAAGGCCATTATTCCCAAAAAGGCGGCCCATGAAATGCGCCGGCTACTGGAAGAAGGCGGAGATGGGGAACCGCTGATTGGGTTCACCAAAAACCTGATGATCTTTCGGAAAAGCGGTCTGTTGCTGACGTCCCGCCTCATGGAAGGCAACTATCCGAACTACCAACAGGTGATTCCCAAGGAGAGCAACAGGCGGATCAGCGTGAATCGGCTGGAGTTTGAGAGCGCCTTGCGGCGCGTGTCGGTGCTCTCCAGAGACAAGGCCAACGCGGTCAAACTGTCGTTTACGGCGGGACGGCTGTCGCTATTCTCCAGCAGCCCCGATTATGGGGAGGCGACTGAGGATCTGTCGGCCCAGTACGAGGGGGAGGCGCTGAATACCGGCTTCAACGCGCGATACTTGTTGGACGTGCTCGGCGTCATGGACGGCGAGACGCTGTCGCTCCAAATGGACAATCCGTTGAGCCCGTGCCTGATTCAAGAAGCGGAAAGTCCCGGATTCAAATGTGTGGTGATGCCGATCAAGATCTGAGTCCGGCACAGCCGGCTCAGTGGGATGCAAGGAACCGGGGGTCTAGGACAGGGGATGGCCACGAAAGAATCTGACGAGATAGCAGGCGAACCGAGCTCGCGGAAGTCCGACAGTTACAGCGCGGACCAGATCAAGGTCCTGGAAGGCCTCGACGCAGTCCGCAAGCGTCCGGCGATGTATATCGGCAGTACCGGGCCGGATGGGCTGCATCATCTGGTCTACGAGGTCGTCGATAACAGCGTCGACGAACATATGGCCGGGTTCGGGGAAGCGATCGAGGTCACGGTGCACATCGACGGCAGCGTGACCGTGGTCGACAACGGGCGCGGTATTCCCACCGGCATGCATCCCACCCAAAAGAAGTCCGCCGCCGAGGTGGCGCTCACGGTGCTCCACGCGGGCGGCAAGTTCGAGCAGGGTGCCTATACCGTATCCGGAGGATTGCACGGCGTCGGCATCTCGGTCGTGAACGCGCTCTCAGAATGGCTCGAGCTGGAGATTTGGCAGGACGGCCAGGTCTTTGAACAACGCTATGAACGAGGCAAGCCCGGCGCGCCGCTGAAGGACACGGGGAAAACGAAGCGCCGGGGCACCAAGGTCCGGTTCAAGCCAGACGGACAGATTTTCGAGACGCTGGAGTTCAGTTTCGACGTGCTGGCACAGCGACTGCGCGAACTCGCCTTCCTCAACAAGGGTCTTTCGATCGCCCTGAAGGACGAGCGCAAGGAACCGGCCAAGGAACAGACCTTCCTGTACAAGGGCGGCATCGTCTCGTTCGTCGAGCACTTGAACGAAGCCAAGACCCCCCTGCACAAGCCGATCTATGTGAACGTCGAAAAAGAGAAGATGATCCTGGAAGTGGCGCTCCAGTACAACGACAGCTATGCGGAAAACCTCTTCTCCTTCGCGAACAACATCAATACGAAGGAAGGGGGCACCCATCTGGTCGGGTTCAAGGCCGCGCTGACGAGGACGATCAACAACTACGCCAATGCCAATGACCTTCTCAAGAAAGAGACGGAGTCGCTCACGGGCGATGACGTGCGCGAGGGCCTCACGGCCGTCGTGAGCGTGAAGGTCCGTAATCCCCAGTTCGAAGGGCAGACGAAAGCCAAGCTCGGCAACAGCGAAGTGAAGGGGGTCGTCGAAGCCGCCGTCAATGAGGCACTGGGAACCTATTTCGAGGAAAATCCTCCGGTCGCCCGCAAGATCATCGGCAAGGCCATCGACGCCGCCCGTGCCCGCGAGGCTGCCCGAAAGGCGAAGGATCTCATCCGGCGCAAGAGCGCGCTCGACGGAGGATCGCTGCCCGGCAAGTTGGCGGATTGTTCAGAAAAAGACCCGTCGGTCAGCGAACTCTACATCGTCGAGGGTGATTCGGCCGGCGGCTCAGCCAAGCAAGGCCGAGACCGGAAATTCCAGGCCATCTTGCCGTTGAAGGGGAAGATCCTCAACGTCGAAAAGGCGCGCTTCGACAAGATGCTCACCAGCGACGAAATCCGCACGCTCATCATGGCTTTAGGCACCGGCATCGGGCGCAAGCGGGAGGAGAGCGACAAAGCCGACAAGGATACCTTCGACATCGCGAAAGCCCGATACCACAAGATTATTCTCATGACCGACGCGGACGTGGACGGCAGCCACATCCGGACGCTGCTGCTGACGTTCTTCTTCCGACAAATGCCCGAGCTGTTGGAGCGGGGCTACGTGTACATCGCACAGCCGCCGCTCTTCAAGGTGAAGAAGGGCAAGGCCGAGCGGTATCTGAAAGACGAGGGGGCACTGAACGAGCATTTGGCGGATCTTGCCGTCGAGGACGTCGAGCTCTATTTGGAAGGGGCCCAGGGTTTCGTCACGGGGCGGCGCCTGCTGCCGATTCTCAAGAAGATGATCGCATTCGAAACGTTGCTCGCGCGGTTGAACAAGAAATCCCATGAAGCCGCGATGCTCCGGGCCTTCGTCGACGAGCCTGGGCTGGATCGGGATTTGCTGAAGAACCAGGAGACCCTTGTCCAGGTCGTGGCGAACGTGAAGAGGGCGCTTGCCCTGATCTTTCCCAAACTCGCGCCCACGCTCGACATCCTTCAGGACGAGGAACATCAATCGAACCGGGTGTCCTGCCGACTTCAGGCCAGCGGGATCGCCCATGCTCTCGAAGTGACCCATGAGCTGGTCGGCTCCGCCGACTTCCGGGAACTGCAGAAGCTGGCGCCCTCCGCCATCGGCCTCGGCCGTCTGCCCTACCGACTCAAGTCCAAGGGGCAGGAGCAGCAGCTCCATTCGACGGCCGATTTGGTCAAGACCATCCTGGATCTCGGAAAACAGGGGCTCAGCATCCAGCGGTACAAAGGACTGGGCGAAATGAACCCGGAGCAGCTCTGGGAGACGACGATGAACCCGGAAGTGCGCACGCTGCTCAAGGTCAAGCTGGAAGACATGACCGGCGTGGACGAGATCTTTACCATTCTCATGGGCGACGAGGTGGAGCCGCGCAGGAATTTCATTCAGGCGCATGCGCTCGAAGTGCGGAATTTAGACGTGTAAGGGGCGGGTCCTGTCGGCGGACAGCGCCGACAGGCTCGCTCCCCGGCCGGCTCACCATCTCGCCGGCGCGCACAGACGTGACGCTCTTTATTCATCGCGTCGTGCGCCCCAGTCCCCAGTGGGGTGACTTTCCTGCGCGTGCTCGGTGAAAGCCGCGTCTCGGCGAGGCGGGGTGGGAGGGTGAGAAGATCGCCCGTCCGCCGCCACCCGCGTCACGTCATTGAGGGAAGAAAGAAAAAGAATAGGAAATAGGAGTGGAAACCAAACATGCCGCCGGATGAACGATTAGGTCAGATCGCGATCGAAGACGAGATGCGGTCGTCGTACCTCGACTACGCCATGAGCGTGATCGTGGGACGAGCCCTTCCGGACGTCCGCGACGGCCTGAAGCCCGTGCATCGCCGCATCCTGTACGGCATGAACGAGATGGGCCTGGTCCACAATCGGGCCTATCGGAAATCCGCCAAGATCGTCGGCGAGATCATGGGCAATTATCATCCGCACGGCGATTCCGCCATCTACGACACGCTCGTGCGCATGGCCCAGGATTTCAACATGCGTTATCCCCTGGTCGACGGCCAGGGCAACTACGGGTCGATGGACGGCGATTCTCCCGCCGCGATGCGGTATACCGAAGCCCGGATGACGCGGCTGGCCGAAGAAATGCTGGCCGACATCGACAAGGAAACGGTCGATTTTGGTCCGAACTATGACGAGTCCCGCGTGGAACCGCTCGTCCTCCCGACGAAGGTTCCCAACCTTCTCATCAACGGAGCCGGCGGCATCGCCGTCGGCTACGCGACCAATATCCCGACGCACAATCTGGGCGAGGTCGTAGAAGGGCTGCTGCTGCTGTTGGAAAATCCCGACGTGACCGTGGCGCAGCTGATGAAGAAAATCCCCGGACCGGATTTTCCCACCGCCGGCTTCATCTACGGGATGAGCGGCATCAAGGACGCCTACGAGACCGGCCGGGGCCTGCTGAAGCTGCGGGCGAAGGTCGTGGTGGAATCGGAACAGCGGACGGACCGGGAGCGGCTGATCGTGACCGAAATTCCATACCAGGTGAACAAGGCGAAGCTGATCGAGAAGATTGCGGAGCTGATTCAGGATGACCGGATCAAGGGGATTTCCGATCTGCGCGACGAATCCTCGGCTCGGGAAGGCGTCCGTATCGTCATCGAGCTCAAGCGCGGGGAAATCCCGCTGGTCGTGTTGAACAATCTCTATAAACACACGCAGCTGGAGACGACCTTCGGCGTGATCATGCTGGCGCTGGTGAACAACCGGCCGGAGGTGCTGAACCTCAAACAGATCCTGCACTACTTCATCGAGCATCGCCGCGAAGTGGTGGTGCGGCGAACGGCCTTCGATCTGCGCAAGGCCGAGGAGCGGGCTCATATTCTCGAGGGATTGAAGATCGCCCTCGACAACCTCGATGCCGTCATCACGTTAATCAGGCGATCTCAATCGCCGGACGAAGCCAGGGCCGGCCTGGTGCGGCAGTTCGCGCTGAGCGAGATTCAGGCGAGTGCCATCCTGGACATGCGGCTCCAACGGCTGACGCAGCTGGAGCGCACCAAGCTGATCGAGGAATACGCCGAGGTGTTGAAGCAGATCGAATATCTCAAGTCGGTCCTGGGCAGCGAGGCTCTGGTGCGCAAGATCATCAAGGACGAGCTGACCCAGATCTACGAGACCTATCGCGACGAGCGGAAGACGCAGATCGTCAAGGAAGAGGCCGAGATCAGCATTGAGGATCTGATCGCGGAAGAGGAAGTCGTCGTCACGATTTCCCATGCCGGCTATATCAAACGCAACGCCGCCTCGCTGTATCGGGCCCAGCGCCGCGGAGGAAAAGGCAAGATCGGCATGGGCATCAAGGACGAGGATTTCGTCAAGACGCTCTTTACGGCTTCGACGCATGACGCGCTCCTGTTCTTCACGGACGCCGGGAAAGTCTATTGGCTGAAAGTGCACGAGATTCCGGAAGCGAGCCGCGCCGCCAAGGGGAAGGCGCTGGTCAATCTGCTCGCGCTTTCGGGAAACGAAAAGGTCACCGCCACGCTGCCCGTCAAGGAGTACCGCGACGACCGCTTCGTGGTCATGGCCACCAGGCGGGGCATCATCAAGAAGACCGAGCTATCCGCGTACGGCAATCCCCGTCAGGGCGGGATCATCGCGTTGGGGTTGGAAGAGGGCGACAAGCTCATCGCCGTCCATATCACGGACGGCCAGCGGGAGATTCTGCTGGGGACGAAACAAGGCATCACGATCCGCTTCAAGGAGGACGAAGTCCGGCCGATGGGGCGGACCGCCTACGGGGTAAAGGGCATCACGCTCGAAGAAGGCAACGAGGTGATCGGGATGGAGACGATCACCCCCGATTCGACCACCGCCATCCTCACCGTGACGGAGGGAGGCTACGGGAAACGGACGCCGGTCACGGAGTATCGGGTGCAGGGGCGCGGCGGCAAGGGGATCATCAGCGTGAAGACGACCGAGCGGAACGGCTTGGCCGTGGGATTCCTCCAGGTGCGTGACGACGATGAAATCATGATGATGGCGGCGCAGGGTAAAGTGCTGCGGTGTAAAGTCGACGACATCCGTGAGATCGGCCGCAACACGCAGGGTGTCCGTGTTCTCGATCTCGACGGCGAAGACGACCGTGTCGTGGCGGTAGCCCGACTTGCCGAGAGTGCCGAACGGGACGACGCGGCTGCAGACGACGGCGCACGGAACTGACGACCGGACCGTGACGCCGCTCGCGCCGCTCCCCCGCCCATGAACGATCCAAACCCACAGGTCATTCCCCCGCCTCGTAAAAAGAAGCCTCTGGACACGGTCGTAAAACTGGCACTGGCCGTGTTCTTCGGCTCCTTCGGGCTCATCTGGGGCGGGATGTATCTCAGCCGACCAGACCGTTCGATCCCGCCGTACAGCGTCGGTTCACAGGAAGGCACCGCCGTGGCCGTGCATGTTCCGGCTTGGACCAGCGACACGGAAATCGAGACGCTCATCCAACGGTTGCGAAAAGTCGGTCGCGAGACCCGAAACTTCGGCCCCATGAAGATCAGGCCGACGACGCCCGACGATCCGACGAGCCGCTATCGCCGGATCACCGTGTACATCTTCACGCACGACGCGTGGGCCGAGGCGCCGATTCTCCATGGATACCTCAGCGGGGAGGACCGCGAGATACGCGACGGATTCCGGCGGGCAATGCGGGGGTACTATCAATTGACCGACAGTGAGGACGAAGGACGGATCGGACCTCTGGTCGACGGGCCGGATACGGCCGCCACCGCCGCCTATTCGCGTCAGCTCTTCAAGGAGCCGCTTCGGCCTGGATCCTAGCGCGGGCCGGCACGGGACAGGGCGTCGGCCATGACCCGCGTGAGGCGCTGCCGAAGGTCTTCATCCTGGACGGCAGCCGCGTGAGCTGTAGCCTCGATCAAAGCCGCCTCGGTGGTGGGAAGCGGGTTGGTGGAAGACGTGGCGTCCACGGCGCTTCGGCTCGAAGGAATTTCGCCGACGCGCAAGGAGAGGTCCGTGATCGACCCGTCCACTTGCTGGAGTTTGGCCAGCAGCGCCGGCTTTAAGAACGTCAGCTGCTGCATCCAGACGGAGCTCCGGACGATGAGGTAGAGTTTTTTGAAGCGAATCTGATCCGGCCAGGTGTGGGAGGCGATCGGCTCCCCGACGATCCGGCCCCACTCCCGCTGAACGCGCAATTCCAGCAGGCGGGACTCCAGGCCCAACCGTTTGGCCAAGCCGGATAGGATGGTTCCAAAGGAATCGACTGGCCCCGGACCTCGCATCGTCGAATCTTAGGCGCGGGGCCCGGTGGGGTCAAGCCGGGAAGCGGAGTACATGGCATGGGACAACAGGACACGGAACGGGCGGTGGCGACGAATCGAAAGGCCTTCCATAATTATTTCATCGAAGAGCGGTTCGAGGCAGGCATTCAACTGCAGGGCACCGAGGTCAAGTCCTTGCGTGAGGGAAAGGTCAATCTCCTAGATAGCTATGCAAGCGTGAAAGACGGGGAGATTTTCCTCCACCACTGCCACATCAGTCCGTACAGTCACGGCAATATCATGAACCATGATCCGGTAAGGGTACGGAAGCTGCTCCTGCACCGGAAGGAAATCAACAAATTGCTCGGCAAGACGCAGCAGAAAGGGTTGACGCTCGTCCCCCTCAGGATTTACTTCACCAAACGCGGCTTTGCCAAGGTCGAGTTGGGATTGGCGAAGGGGAAGAAGCTGCACGACCGCCGCGACTCCCTCAAGGCGCGTGAGGCCGGCCGCGAGGTCGAACGGGCGATCAAAGAGAGAAAATAGATTCGCGATCTTCCCTCCTCTCCTCGTAGCATTCCAGACCCAGCTATCTGACGGTCCTTCAAGTTGCCAATTTAATAGGCTTATTTTGATTTTTATCAGCGCCCAAAGACTAACACTTGACTTAGTTCTAGCTAGAACTATCATAGTGAGTCATGGATGTCATATCGGATGGCGATAGGCTGGAACGCCGACTCGCTCGCGGCATTAATTGACGAGGAGGTGCGAGATGAAGGCACTCTTTCAAACCAGCGAGGACTGGACCGGCATGATCCTCCGGCTGACGTTGGGATTGGTCATATTCCCCCACGGCGCGCAGAAGTTGCTCGGCTGGTACGGCGGGTTCGGATTCTCCGGCACGATGGGGTTCTTCACGGAATCCATGCACTTGCCGTGGATCATCGGTTTCCTCGTCATCATTGGTGAATTCTTCGGCAGCCTCGGATTGCTGGCCGGCCTCCTCACCCGCTTTACAGCCGCGAGCCTGAGCGTCATCATGCTGGGAGCGATCCTGACGACCCATTTGCCGTACGGGTTCTTTATGAACTGGTTCGGCAAGCAACAAGGTGAAGGCTACGAGTACCATCTGTTGGCGATCGGCACCGGACTCGCGCTGCTGGTGACCGGAGGAGGCCGCTGGTCCCTGGATCGTGCCATCGCCGAGCGGGTATGAAATGAAGAAGGCGCAGGGCTCTGCGCAGGAAAGGGAGGCAGTCATGATGGAAGTGCGCAAGACCGTGACTCCGTCCGTCGACATTCGACGGGCCGCCGACCGGTTTCATACCCGGATCAGTTGGCTCGATTCGTGGCACAGCTTCAGCTTTTCCACGCACTACGATCCGGCCAACACGCACCATGGGTTGCTGTTGGTCAGCAACGACGACCGGGTTTCGGCCGGGACTGGCTTTCACACGCATCCGCATCAGAACATGGAGATTGTCACGTGGGTGCTGGACGGCGAGCTCGAACACAAGGATTCTGAAGGTCACAAGGGCATCATCTATCCCGGGCTGGCACAACGGATGAGCGCCGGCACCGGTATCTGGCATTCTGAAATGAATCCGCAGAAACAGAAGGACGTGCATTTCATTCAAATGTGGGTGGTTCCGGACACGACGGGTCTCGCTCCCGGATATGAACAGCTGGATATCAATGATCAGCTGGCCAAGGGAGGCCTGGTCCCTATTGCGTCCGGGCGGGGGCATGATGCGGCAATCAGGATTCATCAAAAGGGAGCCGTGCTCTGGGGCGGACGGCTGAAACCGGGCGAGACCGTGGAGGTGCCCGACGGCCTCTACAGCCACATCTATGTTGCCAGAGGGGCTGCGCAACTGGAAAAGGCCGAGCCCTTGCATACCGGGGACGCCGTCAGACTGACGGCGGCGGGAGCCCGCAAGCTGAGAGCCGACGATACGATCGGAACCGAAGTGCTGGTGTGGCAGATGGACGCGCCTGCTGATCGTTGAGCCGGGCCAGCCATTCGAGGAGGAAACGATGAAGGCGAATCTTGCAAAGGTGAAGCAGCTGGCCAAGGATCTTCGGAAAGACTATCCCCGGAGCCCGCGCGAAAAACTGGGTGGATATGTGATAGCGGCTCGCTCCGCGGATAAGTGCCGGGCATTTCTGCTGGACATGAACGGCGAATACAACTATTGGCCCTGCTCGCTGGCTTCCCAATGGTTTTCGTTTACCGGGATCACGCCCGAGCAGTTCAAGGAGGTCGTGGCGACCGGCGCGACGGACGAGGAACTTTCAAAATGGATCGAAGGCGCATCCGCGGTCAAAGACCCTGATGCGGTGCTGAAGTGGAACAATACGATGCGGGACATGAAGCTCAGCGAGATGAGTCTCCAGGCTCAGCGTTATCTGGAGGAATACATTCCACAATTCGTGCCGCCGCCGCGTCCGGTCTATGTCTGGTTCGACGTGTACGATCTGGAGGAACGGCGGTTCTCATGACCGCGCGCGCAGACCGGCAGTGGAACGGAGAAAGGAGTCAACGATGAACAGGCCAGCCGCGATCACGACTGCTCAGACAAAGGAACTCCGCGGGATCTATCACGCGGGGTCCCAGCATATGGTCGGCGACGGGTTTCCTGTGCGGAACATGATTCCGGGCGCCGGAGTCGAGGAGCAATTGTCACCCTTCCTGCTCCTGGATTACATGGGACCGGAGTATTTTCCGCCGACCAACCGGCGGCTGGGCGTGGGGGAACACCCCCATAGGGGATTCGAGACCGTGACGATCATGTATCAGGGAAAGGTCGCCCATCGCGACTCCACCGGAAGCGGGGGCGTCATAGGTCCCGGCGATGTCCAGTGGATGACCGCCGCGTCCGGTATCGTGCACGAAGAATTGCACGAAGAAGAGTTTGCCAAGCGCGGAGGCACGCTGGAGGGCATCCAGCTCTGGGTCAATCTGCCGAAATCGTTCAAGATGTCGCAACCCCGGTATCAAACCCTGGTGAGCGGGGAGATTCCGGCGGTCGATCTCGGAGGAGGCGCCGGCCGCCTGCGCGTCATCGCGGGCGAGTTCCGCGGACAGCGGGGACCGGCCAAGACCTTCAGTCCGGTGCATCTCTATGATCTGCGACTGAACGGGGGACACTCGATCGATCTGTCGCTGCCCGAAGGGTTCAATACGTCGGTGTTTGTGTTGCATGGACGGGTCGTGATCAACGGGACGCGACCGGCGGGAGAGGCCGAACTGGCTCTCTTCGGTCATTCGGGCGAGAGGATCACACTGGATGCGACGGAGGATTCGGTCATTCTCATCCTCGGCGGAGAACCGATCGAAGAACCGATCGCCCGCCATGGTCCCTTCGTCATGAATACCCAGGCCGAACTTGTGCAAGCGGTCAACGACTATCGCGCAGGAAGAATGGGACATTTGTCGTGAATAATCGGCCGCTGACCATCGAAGTCTATTCGGACGTCGTCTGTCCCTGGTGCTATGTGGGGAAACGTCGGCTGGAGCGGGCGCTGGCGCAACGGCAGGGCTCGGTGAAGGGTGAGATCATCTGGCGCCCGTTTCAGCTGAATCCGACGATGCCGGCGGAGGGTGTGGAACGAACGGCCTACCTCGAAGCCAAGTTCGGCAGCATGGAGGCCTTCAGGCGATTGGAGGAGCACGTCACGGATGCGGCGCGCGAGGAGCGGATAGCGTTTGCCTTTGAGAGAATTGCCAGGACGCCGAATACGTTTTTAGCCCACCGGTTGATCTGGTATGCCGCACTTCGGGACCGCCAGGATGAGGTGGTGGAATCGCTGTTCAAGGGCTATTTCCAAGAGGGTGAAGAGATCGGATCGCAAGCGTCCCTCGTGCGATTGGGCCGGCATGCCGGACTTGACGGTGCGGACGTCGAACGTTTCTTCCGGACCGACGAGGGAACCGTGGAGGTCAAAGAGGAAGAGGCAGCCGGTGGCCGACTCGGAATTCGGAGCGTCCCCTACTTCGTGGTCAATCGGGCGTACGGAATCTCCGGCGCCCAACCGGTCGAGCGGTTTGTGGCCGCGATCGATACAATCCAGGCGCAGCCGGTCACGGCCGGTGATCATGCGCCGGACGAGAGGTGAATCATGGCGGTCCAGGTCTACGGATGCAATCATGTGGTCATCGAGGTCACGGATGCCAAGAAGGCCGTGAAATTTTATTCGGACGTGTTCGGGTTGAAGATGTTGCGAGGCGGAGAAGGCGCCGCATGGTGCAAGCTCGGGGAACACCAATTTATGGCCATCTTCGAGGTCGAACGATTGCAGCCGGATCGTGTGAAGCATTTCGGCTTAATGGTAAGTGACGCGAAACAGATCCGAGAGGTCCGTCGCAAGCTGACGAAGAAGTACAAGCTGAAACTCCAGCCGAACTTCCGCTGCGACTTTCACGATCCCTGGGGAAACCGGATTCAGGTTGGCGACCTCAGCGACGAGTCTCTCGTATGGCTCCTCCCCTACCAGGAAGTTCAAAAGGCCGGCATTACGTTCGGCCGTTCAAGATAGGAAGGCCGTCTGCATGCCGACGTCATTGAGCGGGAAAGTCGTCCTGATTGCCGGAGGAGGAGGCGCGCTGGGCGGGACCATTGTACCGGCGTTCGTGCGATCGGGCGCGCGGGTCATTTCGGCAGACCGCAATCCGCCGCCGGAGCAGGTGATCGAAGGAAAGGCGATGAAGGCTGATGTCGCCGACAAAGCAGCCGTCCACCGTCTTCTGGAGGATGTGATCAGGACCGCCGGCCGTCTCGACGTCCTAGTCAATTTGGTCGGCGGCTTTGCCGCTGGTCGCATCGCGGACACGGATGTATCGCTCTGGCACCGCATGTTGGCCGTGAATCTCACGCCGGCATTCCTGCTCTCGAAGGCCGCGCTGCCTCACATGACGGCCCGTGGAAGCGGCCGTCTCCTGCATGTGGCGGCCTGGGCGGCCGTTGAGCCGTTCGACGGAGCCGGAGCCTATATCGTGGCCAAATCCGGACTGCTCGCACTGATCAGGGTGTTGGCGCTCGAGCTGAAGGGTTCGGGGGTCACGGTCAACGGCGTGCTGCCGACCACCATCGATACTCCGGCCAATCGCGCCAATATGCCCGAAGCCAATCCCTCTAGCTGGACCAAGCCGGAATCCATTGCCGAGCTGTTGACCTTCCTGGCTTCCGACGGAGCCGGCCAGATCAGCGGCGCCGCCATTCCGATCGGCGCACACGCGCCGTAGATCAGGGAGATACCGGTCATGTCATACGAACGTCGTGCCAACAGCCCCCTCGCCGAGATGTCCCGCGTCCTGCTCCGTCTGCATAAGGCGTTGCTGGACGACGAGCGGCTGGCCTACGAACGCGTGCACGGCCGGATCGCCTCCAACGGCGCATTCTTGCAGTTGGTACTGGGAGATCCCTGGTTCGCCTGGCTCAGGCCTCTGTCCCAACTGATGGTCAGGGTCGACGAACTCGACGAGAGCCGCGAACCGGCGGCGCCGGATGACATCGCCACGCTGGTCGCCTCGGCGCGGACGCTGCTGACGCCTTCGGAGGAGGGAGAAGGATTCGGCCGGCATTATTACGATGCGCTGCAGCGGAGTCCGGACGTCGGATTGGCGCATGCCGAGGTCAGAGCGCTGCTCGCGCGGCCGGCTTCGGGAAAGGAGTGTATCAAATGAAAGCCCACTATCTTGGCCATGTGGTGTTCTATGTCAAAGATCTGCAACGTTCGCTCACGTTCTACCGGGACCTCCTTGGGTTCAAGGAAGTGGGACAGATCTTCGACGGTGCGGCTGCCGCCCTCACGTCGGGCCGCACGCATCACGAGTTGCTGTTGATCCAGGTGGGCGACGCGCCGGGGCCTCCGTCGGGACGACGTCGAGGCCTTTATCACATCGGTATTAAAGTCGGCGACAACCTGGCTGAACTCCGGGCTGCAAAACAGGAACTGGAGCGGGCCGGTATTGCCATCGAGGGGATGAGCGATCATACGGTGAGCCAGAGTCTCTATCTCCGCGATCCTGACGGCAATGAAGTGGAACTGTACGTGGATGCCGATGAATCCCTTTGGAAGAACGACCCTGCGGCGGTCGTCTCGCCGATCAAGCCGCTGAGATTATGACGTGATACAAGCAGGTTTGGTACGCTTGGACGTAGTGAGGAGGTGATTCGGATGAAGATTGCTGTGATCGGGGCAACAGGCTTTGCCGGTTCGGCGATTCTGAAGGAGGCATTGGATCGCGGGCACGAGGTGTCGGCTATTGCCAGGCATCCCGAGAAACTGGCGCCGCATCCGAAGCTGCACCTCCGAAAGGGAGATGCGTACAACGAGGACGAAATAGCCGGCCTGGTCTCCGGACATGATGCCGTCATCAGCGCGTTCAATCCCGGCTGGACGAATCCGGACATCTTCCATCAACAGGTCAGGGGCATGAAGGGCATCATCAACGGCGTGAAGAAAGCCGGCGTAGCTAGATTGCTGGTCGTGGGCGGGGCCGGCAGCCTTGAAGTGAAGCCCGGCGTACAGTCCGTGGATCTTCCGGAATTCCCCGACGAATACAAACAGGGCGCGCTGGCCACACGCGAGGCGCTCCATCTACTCCGGAATGAACCGACCCTCCAATGGTCCTTCCTTTCTCCTTCGGCGGATTTATCGCCGGGAGCGCGCACCGGCGTCTTTCGCCTGGGAACCGACCAGCTATTGCGCGATGCAAACGGCGCGAGCCGCATCTCGGTCGAGGACTATGCCGTGGCGATGATCGACGAACTGGAACGGCCCGCCCATATCCGGAGCCGCTTCACCGTCGGCTATTAGGCCGTGGTTGCGCGCCGTGTCCGGCCTGCCGGCGTGAGAGTGTCGAGCAACCACGACGAGAGTCAACGAATCAAGGTCTTGCTCGCGAGCCCCCTCCTCTTTATCATCGCCTCAAAGTGATCATGAACGTCCCTCCGGTCGACCGGCGGACGTCGTATCCCCCTGAAAGGAAAAGATGAACACCATCGGCATGCCGTGCCACACGCCCGGATCGGGCACATGAACCCACATCCCCTCATTTCCATCTTGGTCGGCGGCTTCGTGGTCGCGTTCGTGTTCGGCGCCATTGCAAACCGCCTGCGCATCGCTCCGATCGTCGGATACTTGCTGGCCGGCATCGTGATCGGCCCGTTCACACCCGGATTCGTGGCGGACGGGTCGCTGGCGCCGGAACTGGCCGAAGTCGGCGTGATTCTCCTGATGTTCGGCGTGGGCCTTCATTTCTCAATCAGCGACCTGTTGTCCGTGCGCAAGATCGCGATTCCCGGCGCCATCGCGCAGATCATCATCGCCACTGCGCTCGGATGGGCGTTGGGGTACGCGATCGGATGGTCTGTCGGCACCGGTCTGATGTTCGGCCTGGCGCTGTCCACGGCCAGCACGGTCGTCTTACTTCGAGCCCTGGAAGATCGGCGCTTGATCGACACGTCCGAAGGCCGTATCGCGGTCGGGTGGCTGATCGTCGAAGACATCGCCATGGTCGTGGCACTGGTGATCGTGCCCGCACTGTCGGGTGCGCTGAAGGACTCGTCGGGGACCTCGGCGCAGCTCGGTCCCCTCCTCTTCACGCTGGCGGTGACGATCGGCAAAGTGGTGCTCTTCGTCGCCCTGATGCTGGTCATCGGCAAGCGGCTGATTCCCTGGGCCTTGGAGCAGGTGTCGAAGACCGGATCGCGAGAATTGTTCACCCTGGCCGTGCTGGCCATCGCGCTGGGGGCGGCATTCGGATCGGCCGTCCTCTTCGGCGTCTCATTCGCACTGGGCGCGTTCTTCGCCGGACTGATCCTGAACGAATCCGAGCTCAGCCACAAGGCGGCCGCCGAAACGCTCCCGTTGCGGGACGCCTTCGCGGTGCTGTTCTTTGTGGCGGTGGGCATGCTGTTCAATCCGAGCGTCCTGATCCGTCAGCCCTGGGCGGTCGCAGGGACACTGTTGATCATTCTTGTGGGAAAGTCGCTTGCCGCCTGGGTCATCGTGCTGCTGTTCGGACATCAGCAGCGTGTGGCCCTGATCATTTCGGCCAGCCTGGCTCAAATCGGCGAATTTGCCTTCATGCTGGCGGAACTTGGCGTCAAATCAGGTCTGTTACCGCACGAAGGCCGGGATCTCATCCTGGCGGGGGCGATCTTCTCCATCGTTATGAATCCCGTGTGGTTCATGATGGTGGACTGGCTTCAGCCGCGCGGTCGGCGGGCCGGGCATATGGCCCTTCCGGTGGTGTCGGCCGAAGATCATGTGATTTTGGTCGGACACGGCCGGGTCGGCAAACTGGTGAATCAGGCGATGAGGGACGGAAACCAGTCGGTGGTGGTCATCGAGAATAACGCCGAACTCGTCAACGCGCTGCGCGGACAAGGCGAACGGGCGATTCTCGGCAATGCGGAGGCCCCCGGAATACTGGAGGCCGCCCGGATCGACCGGGCTCGGATGCTGATCAGCGCGATTCCCAACGTGTTCGAGGCGGGCCAGGTCATCCTGCGCGCCCGGGCCCTCAATCCGTCCATTGAGGTGGCGGCTCGGGCGCATTCCGACGCGGAAGTGGAGCACCTGCGGCTCCGAGGCGCCGAAGTCGTCATCATGGGCGAGGAAGAAATCGCGCGGCGCATGATCGAGTACGTGGTCGAACGGCGATAAGCGCTCCCGCCCGGACGCGTCCGGAGTCCAACTGTCGGGCAAACCTCTGGTGATCCGGAGGGGATTTCCGTGTACGATGGGATTTGATCAATTCATGGTGCGGCCGCCTCATCGTCGGCCGAAAGGAGGGATCATGCGCAAATGGGAAGCGCCTGCCTTCTCGGAAATCAGGATGGACGCCGAGATCAACGGCTACCAAGAAGATCGTGACGACATCCCCGACCTCGGCCAAGAGCCGCACGCGCCGGGCATCGCGGCTGCGCAACAGGAACGCCCAGCGGCGGCGACGTGATCCTGAGGATTCTGGGCTCCGCGGCCGGCGGCGGCTTTCCGCAGTGGAATTGCGCCTGCACCAATTGCAGCGGCCTGCGGCAGGGCTTGATCGTTGCCAGCCCCCGGACGCAGGAATCGAGTTGTCTGAGCGTGGACGGGCGCGCCTGGTTCCTGATCAATGCATCGCCCGACATCCGGGTACAGATCGAAAGCTTCGGCCCTTTGCATCCGGCCATTGGGCGGGCGACGCCGATCGAAGCCATCTTTCTGACAAACGGAGATCTGGATCACTGCCTGGGATTGCTCTCGCTGCGAGAGAGTCAGCCGGTGGTCATCTATGCCACGGACACGGTCCGACGCGGATTCACGGAGGGCAATGTGCTGTACCGCACGTTGGAACGGTTTCCCGGTCAGGTCACCTGGCGAAGGCTTGTGCTCGGAGAAGAGGACGCCGTCCGGCATGCCAACGGGGTTCCGTCCGGCTTGGCGGTCACGGCATTCGCCGTGCCGGGAAAGCCGCCGGTCCATTTGGACGGGATGGTCGATAGGGAACAGCCCGAACTCAACGTGGGACTTCGATTCCGCAACGTGGAGAATGGACGAGTGCTGGCCTATGTGTCGTCCGTCGGGCGTATCACCGAGGCAGTACTCGAGGGGTTGGCCGGAGCCGAAGGTATCCTGTTCGACGGAACGTTCTGGTCGAGCGATGAACTGTCGGGACCAGGTTTTCTTCGAAAGTCGGCCGAGGAGTTGGCCCATTGTCCGATCGGAGGGATGGACGGCAGCCTGGCGCGCCTGACTGGTCTTCCTGCCCGGCACCGGATCTTCATTCACATGAACAACACGAATCCGATCCTGCGCGAGGACGCCCGCGAGCGGACCATGGTTGAGGCCTCGGGATGGCAGGTCGGGCGCGACGGAATGGAAATCCACGTATGAACCGGCGGTCAGACGCGCGACCCCTCTCGAACGAGGCGTTTCTTGCCAAGCTGCGCCGGGAGGGTGCCGCGCGCTACCATGATCGGCATCCGTTTCACCTCCGCATGCACCAAGGGAAATTGACCAAGCGGCAGCTCCAGCAATGGGTGCTGAACCGGTATTACTATCAAACGCGTATACCCATCAAGGATGCCTTGATTCTCTCGAAGTCGGAGGATCCGGCGTTCCGACGGGTCTGGATCCGGCGCGTCCGGGATCAAGACGGTGATGACGCCGCAACGGGGGGGCTCGACTCCTGGCTGATCCTTGCGCGTGGCGTGGGTCTCGACCCAGACGAGGTACGCAGCCTGCGGTCGGTGCTGCCGGGGGTTCGGTTGGCTTGCGACGGGTACGTACAGTTCGTGCGGGAGGCATCGCTGCTCGAAGCGGTCGCCTCCTCGCTGACCGAGCTGTTTGCGCCAACCCTTATGAGCAGGCGGTTGGACGCCTGGGGGCGTCATTATCCCTGGGTCGGTTCCGGGGCGCTGACCTATTTCCGGATGCGCGTGTCGCGCGCCGATCTCGATGCGCGGCACGCGGTGTCCTTCGTCATGCGGGAGGCGACCACGCGCGAGCGTCAAACGGCTTGCATCGAGGCCTTGATCAAGAAGGCGGCGATTCTGTGGCATCTGCTCGATTGCATCCAGGCCGACTGCGTCAGACCGTCGGCGAATGGAAGGAATGCCCATGCCCGATTCCCTCGTCAGGCCTCGGCTTAATCCGAAGGTCCGGCTTCGGCTGGACCGGCATACAGGCCGGTACTTGCTGCTGTACCCTGAAGCCGGATTGGACCTCAATGACACGGGGTCCGGCATCCTGCGCCGGTGCACGGGCGAATACACAACCGAGGACATCATCAGCGAGCTGGCCGCCGTTCACGCCGGGACGTCTCGCTCCGAGATCGCACGCGACGTGCGGGCCTTCGTCAGAACGCTCGCAGACCGTGGATTGATTCAGGACGCCGCATGACGTCGCCCTATCGCCCGTACACGCTGATTGCCGAACTCACCCACCGCTGTCCCCTGCGTTGCCCCTATTGCTCGAATCCCGTGGAATCGCCCGGGCCGGGAATCGAACTCGACACGGAAACTTGGCTGCGGGTGTTTGACGAAGCGGACGCGCTCGGTGTGGTTCACGTCAATCTCACGGGCGGCGAGCCGTTGTTGCGGGAGGATCTCGAGCGGCTCGTCGAGCGGGCGGCGGAGCGGGACGTGTATACCAACTTGATCACGAGCGGGATTCCCTTGACCGTCGAACGGCTGCGCCGGTTGAAGGCGGGCGGATTGAACAGTGTCCAGGTCTCGGTGCAGGGCGCCAGACAGCCGGGGGCTGACGTCATCGCCGGCGGGTCTTTCTTCAACCGGAAACTGGAAGTGATGCGATGGGTCAAGGCGGTCGGATTGCCGCTGACCATGAACGTGGTGCTTCATCGGGAAAATCTGGACGAGATTGAGGACGTGATTCGGCTGGCCGAGCGGATGGAGGCGGACCGTCTTGAATTGGCGAACACGCAATATCTCGGCTGGGCCCTGCACAACCGGACCGCGCTCCTCCCGACTCGCGAGCAGATCGAACGGGCGAGAGCCGTCGCGACCGAAGCCAAACGGCGGCTCCGTGGCACGATGGATGTCTGCTTCGTCCTCCCGGACTATTATGCGGACCGGCCCAAAGCTTGTATGGACGGCTGGGGCCGTCGCTATCTCGTCGTGAACCCGGAAGGGCTGGTCTTGCCCTGTCATTTGGCTCATACGCTTCCGGGTCTCAGCTTCGACAATGTCCGGCAGCGGTCGCTGACCGAGATTTGGGATGCATCCGCCGGATTCAACCGATTTCGCGGGGAGGAATGGCTCCCGGATCCTTGCCGGTCCTGTCCGAGCCGCAGCGAGGATTTCGGAGGCTGCCGATGCCAGGCCTATCATGTGACAGGAAAAGCGGACGCCGCCGATCCGGCCTGTGCATTGGCGCCGGATCATCGGCTGATCGAAGCTGCGAGGACCGGCGCCGTCCAGTCCGGGACGCCGGTGGTCTTCGCGTATCGTGAACTGCGGCGATCAGTCCATACCTGAGATGCCCGAGGCGGCACCGTTCCGTCTCTGCCGATGGAGGTTGCCTATGCAAAAGGATCGGGACAGGAGGAGATATCGGGACATGGCAACGGTCCGAGTGACCGCCGGCTCACGGCGGCGGTCCGGCTGGTGGATGCTCTGGTTGTTCCTACTCATGACTCCAGCCGAGGCCGCATCCCTTCCGCTGGACCACATCACGCTGCCACCGGGTTTTACGATCTCCATTTATGCAGACGATGTGCCGAATGCCAGGGGCATGGCCCTAGGACGGAACGGCGTCCTCTTCGTGGGCAGCAAAGAGAAAGGGAACGTCTATGCGGTCGTGGACAAGGACGGGGATCAGCGGGCCGATCAGGTGTTCACGATCGCCGGCGGCCTTCAGATGCCCGTGGGTGTCGCCTATCGAAACGGCGCGCTCTACGTGTCGTCCGTCGATCGTATCCTGAGATTCGACGGCATCGAGGAACGGCTGGCAAATCCACCGCCGCCGGTGACGGTCACGGACCGCTTTCCACACGACAAGCAGCACGGGTGGAAGTTCATCGCCTTCGGACCGGATGGGAAACTCTACGTACCGGTCGGCGCGCCCTGCAACATCTGCGAGCCGGACCCGGACCGGTACGCGCTCATCGCGCGCATCGACGCCGACGGCGGCGGCCATGAAGTCGTCGCCCGCGGCGTCAGAAATTCGGTTGGCTTCGATTGGGACCCGGCCACCCGTGAATTGTGGTTTACGGACAACGGCCGCGACTGGCTCGGCGACGATCAACCGCCGGACGAACTCAATCACGCGCCGAAGGCCGGCATGCATTTCGGCTATCCCTATTGTCATGGGGGCACCATTGCCGATCCCGAGTTCGGGAAACGCCCCTGCCGAGAATTCACGCCGCCCGCCGCGACACTCGGGCCCCACGTGGCTTCTCTCGGCATGCGTTTTTATACCGGCGCGATGTTCCCGTCCGAATACCGGCGCCGGATTATCATTGCGGAGCACGGCTCGTGGAATCGGACTGAAAAAAACGGCTATCGGCTCACGGTCGTCTCCCGGGACGACAACGGCACGCTCTCCTATTCCGTGTTTGCGCAAGGATGGTTGCGCGGCCAGCAGGCCTGGGGGCGTCCGGCCGATGTCCTGGTCATGCCCGACGGCGCGCTCCTGGTGTCGGACGACCTGGCGGGCGTCATCTACCGTATCAGCTATCACGAACCGTAATCCGCCCGCCGAAGGTCGGGCGAAATCTGTTCACTATCCAAAGGAGGAGAAAATGAAACGAAGCGCATCGGCCGTCTGGCAGGGAGATCTGAAGGCCGGCAAAGGAACTGTTTCCACCGAGAGCGGAGTCCTGTCACAGGCCCAATATTCGTTCGGGACCAGATTCGAGAGCGGCAAGGGCACGAATCCGGAAGAACTCATCGCGGCGGCGCACGCCGGCTGTTTTACCATGGCGCTGTCGGCCCAGTTGGGCAACGCGGGATTCGCGCCGGAGAAACTCGAAACGACCGCCACGGTCCACTTCGAGAAGCTGGACGCGGGGTGGACGGTCACCAAGATCCACTTGGACGTCAAGGGCACGGTGCCGAAGGCCGACGCGGCCGCATGGGAAAAGGCGGCGACGGCGGCCAAGACCGGCTGCCCGATCTCACGCCTGCTGAACACGACCATCACGATGGACGCAAAGCTCGGAGCGTGAATTCTTGTCCGGACTTGAGTCGGAGGGGATTTCTCCGGGACGGTCCACGACCTCGTGACGGACGATCTCGTCGTAATGGAGGACGAGGGCCTCGATCGAGTGCAATCGTAAAGGAGCAGCGATGGAGATGAGTCGGGGAGTAAAGACAGTTGGTCAGGGTCGTGCAATCGGACCGTTCGGCGGGTTCACACGAATGATCATGACCCTCCTGCTCGCGGGTCTGCTGGGGCAGAGCGTGGCCGCTTTGGGCCAGGAAAGCCGTCCGGAAAACGAGATCACCAGCCTGGGCGAGGGCTCGTATCTATTTCGCCATCAGTTCCATCAGGCGATTTTCATCACCACTCCCAAAGGTGTCATCGTCACGGATCCCATCAGCGCGGAGGCGGCGACCTGGCTGAAGAAAGAGATCAAACACTATTCCGACCAGCCGATTCGCTACGTCGTCTACAGCCATCACCATGATGATCACATCACGGGCGGCAGTCTGTTCGCCGATACGGCGGTATTCGTCAGTCAGGCGGGGGCCAGAGCGAAGATCCGTGAAGCGGCGGATCCTCTCACGCCCCTGCCCGACCTTACCTTCACGGATCGCATGTCCATCGACCTCGGCGGCAAGCACGTCGAGCTGATCTATGTCGGAAAAAATCATTCGGACAATAGCCTGGTCGTCCTGCTGCCGGAGCAACGGCTGCTCTTCGCCGTCGATTTCATCCCGGTCGAGACGGTCGCGTACCGCACGATGAAGAGCGACTACCCGGACGACTGGATCGAATCGCTCAAGCGCGTCGAGCAATTGGATTTCGATCGGCTGGTGCCGGGTCACGGCAAGATCGGGAACAAGGAACACGTACGGATGTTCCGAGGCTATCTGGAGGATCTCCGGGCGGCGGTGCAGGAACAGGTGCAGAAAGGGGCGAGCCTCGAGGAGACGAAGAAGGCCGTTCAGCTTCCCAAATACGAACGATGGCAGCGCTACGGCGACTGGTTTCCCGAAAATGTGGAAGGAATGTACCGGTATCTGACCCAGCGACGCGAAACGCGGTAACGGAAAGGCTTCGAAGGACCCCGGTAAGGAGTGCACCATGCCGCCTGGCAAGATCGTCGTGCTTTTCGATGTGGACAACACGTTGCTCGACAATGACGGAGTGACGGAGGACCTGCGCCGGTATCTGGAGCAGGAAGTCGGAGCGGAGCCACAAAAGCGGTATTGGGTGCTGTTCGAAGAGTTGCGGCAAGAGCTGGGCTATGCCGATTATCTGGGGGCGCTCCAACGATACCGAATCGAACACCCGCGCGACCCGCATCTGTTGGCAGTATCCCATTTCTTGATCCAGTACCCGTTCGCCGACCGCCTGTACCCCGGCGCGCTCGACGTGATCGCACAGGCCAAACGAGCGGGCACGGCCGTGATCCTGTCCGACGGGGACGTCGTGTTCCAACCGAGAAAGGTGGAGCGGTCCGGACTACATCACGCCGTCGACGGGAACGTCCTGATCTACATTCACAAGGAACGGGAACTCGAAGACGTGGAACGGCGGTTTCCGGCCGATCGTTACGTGCTCATCGACGACAAGGTTCGGATCCTGTCGGCGGTGAAACGTGTGTGGGGTTCCCGCGTGACGACGGTGTTTCCCCGGCAGGGTCACTATGCGCTGGATTTGCAGGATGTCGCCCAGTTTCCGGTCCCGGATGTGACCGTGAGTGCGATCGGCGATCTGCTGGTTGGAGACCGCTTCGCCCGGGTCCTCAGCGGCGCCGGGCCCTGAGCCGAACCTCTTGGTCTCGCCAAGTCGCCGGTTGTAGCTAGAAGGCCGTCTGTCATATAACTAGCAGGGCCAATGAGATGGGCCGGTCCGTCATGCGGGAGCGCGTTCGTCCACCAATTCAGGAGGAGGCATATCGTGAAGGGTTTAAGTCGTGAGAGCCGAAAACTGACCGTGAAATCCAGGAGAGGGGGCGCGAGCGCGAGCCGCAATCTGATCCTGCTGGGATCCCTCGTCATGAGCGTGTTTCTGGCGCCGTACGGATTTGCAGACGAAGGCCACAGTCAGGGTGCGGCCACTCACTTGAAGGTCAGCGGCGTCGTCGCCAAGGTTCAGGCGACCCACGTGGTCATCAAGACGCCGTGGGGACAGATGAAGATCGCCTCCCAAGTGCTCCCCAAGGGCCTCGAAGTGGGAGAAGAAGTCGACATGTGGGTGAATGAAAACAACGCCGTGATCGACGTGCACCGCAAGGGTGATCCGTCCCACTCGCATAAGTTCGTCACAGGCAGTCTCGCGTATACTTCCACGGACAAGACGGAAATCAAGCTGCAGACCCCCGAAGGGGAAAAGACCTTCGACGTGCAGACTGGCAAATCGAAGCTCTCCTCCATCGCGGAAGGCAGTCCGGTCACCGTCGAAGTCAACGAAGAAGGCAAGGTCATCGACGTGCATCGGTTCGACGTGGAGATGACCTTCAACAAGCAGCCGCGCACCAAGGCCGGGTATCACATTACCGCGCACGGCGTCGTGGAGAAGATTCAATCAGGGGTCGTGGCCGTCAAGACTCCGTCCGCGATGTATCGACTGAATCAGAAATCGATGCCGTCCGGCATCAAGGTCGGCGACGAGATCACCCTGTGGGTGAACGAAGAGAATATGGTCATCGATCACCATATGAAGGGTCATACCCAAGCGCATAGACTGATCTCAGGGAAGCTGATCTATGTCGGTAAGAGTAAGAAGGAGATCAAGCTCTGGACGCCGGAGGGCGAAAAGGTGTTCCCGCTGGATCGATTGGAAGTTAAAGCCAAGCCGATCAAAGAAGGGACGCCGGTGACCGTGGAACTGAACGAGCAGGGTGTGGTTATCAACCTCTGGAAGTCCTAATTCCGGTTCCTGCAATGCTTCCGGGATGATGCGGGATCGCGTCTCCCGGAAGCCCCTCCCCGCTCTCATATCCCTCTGGGTGAGCCAGGAACCCCGGCCGTCTGCGGTACTTGAGCCCGTCTCGGACGATGGGCCATACTGGGGGCCATGGAAGAAGCCGGCTCCCCTTGCGAAACCCTCTCGGAGCGATACCAGGCCCTCTTGGAAGTCTCTGAAGCGATCTCACAACACCGGGATCTTCACGATCTTGCGCGTGATCTGGCCCGACGACTCCCCCGCGTCATTCATGTGAATTTCGTCGCGCTCTCCCTGCACGATCCTGAGGGCAAGACGATGCGCTTGCATACCATCCAGGCCAATGTGCCCGCCGATCTGATCGGCGGCCATGTAGAACCGGTCGACGAGACGCCCACCGGCCTGGTCTGGCAGACTCAGGAACCGGTGCTCGTGCCGGACCTTGCCCAGGAAACACGATGGCCGGACGTCGTCGGACGGATGAAGGAGGACGGCACGAAGTCGTTTTGCGTCGTCCCGCTGACTACTGCGGTCCGGCGGTTGGGCGCCATGGGATTTGCCAGCTTGCGCACGGGCGCATACGGCGAAGCGGACCTGGAGTTTCTCCTCCAGGTGGGCAAGCAGGTGGCCGTGGCCGTCGATAACGTCCTGCATCATCAGGATCTGGCGCTCGAGCGCGACCGCTTGAGGTCGCTGCTGGAGGTATCCGAATCCATCGCCTCCCATCGTGATCTCGAGGAGCTGTTCCGGGATCTGGCGAGGAATCTCCCGCAGGTGGTCCCGTTCGATTACATCAACGCGGTCCTGCACGATGCGGGACGCAACGTCATGCGACTGTGGTTGTTGGTGACGGCGCAGCCCAGTACGATCAGGCCGGGCCTGGAACTCCCGATCGACGAGTCCCCGGGTGGATTGGTCTGGAAGACCCAGCAATCGTTGATCGTCAACGATATCGCGCAGGAACGGCGTTTTCCCAAGTTGATGGAGCTGCTCAGGGAGAATGGCGTGCAATCCTTCTGCGCGGTCCCGCTCACGACGGCGCAGCGCCGGCTGGGCGCCATGGGGTTCGGCAGCATGCGTCCGAGGGCCTACAGCGAGCACGAGCTGGGGTTCATGCGGCAGGTGGCCAAGCAGGTGGCGGTGGCGGTGGACAACGCACTCAACTCTGAAACCGCGCTGGCCTACCAGCGGCAATTGGCTCGCGAACGGGACCGGCAGCGGTTACTGCTCGAAGTGAACAATGCCATAGTGGCCCACTTGGAGCTCCGGGAACTGCTGCAAGCGATTTCAGCCTGCCTGAGCCGCGTGATGCCACACGATCTGGCCGGGTTCGCCCTCTACGATTCCTCGACCGGACAGCTGGTGGCACACGCCCTCGACTTTCCCCGCAATCAGGACTTCGTGGAGAAAGGGGTTTCCATTCCTCTGGAGGGAACTCCGGAGGGCCGGGCCGTGACGACCCGCCGTACGGTGCTCATTCGGAACCTGGATCCGGCGGAATTTCCGGCCGAAGTTGTCAAAAGGGCGGTGGCCGAGGGATTGAAATCCGGCTGCGCCGTCCCGCTGGTGTCTCATGGGCATGTGCTGGGAACATTGAGCGTCGGCAGCCTTCGCCACGAGGCGTTTACGCAGGACGATGCCGAACTGCTCGGACAGATCGGCGCACAGGCCGCGATTGCCGTCGAGAACGGTCTGGCCTATCGGGAGATCGCGGATCTGAAAGACCGCTTGAGCAAGGAGAAACTCTATCTCGAGGACGAGATCCGGACCGAATACAATTTCGAGGAGATCGTCGGCGACAGCACCGCCTTGCAAAAGGTCCTCAAACAGGTGGAAATCGTGGCGCCGACGGATTCGACCGTGCTGATTTTGGGCGAGACCGGTACGGGCAAGGAATTGCTGGCTCGCGCCATTCACAACCTCAGCGGGCGACGGGAACGAACGTTCGTCAAGATGAACTGCGCGGCGATTCCCACGGGATTGCTCGAAAGCGAGTTGTTCGGGCACGAGAAAGGGGCGTTCACCGGAGCGATTGCCACCAAGATCGGACGCTTCGAGCTGGCGGATCAGGGAACCGTCTTTCTCGACGAGGTCGGAGAGATTCCGCTGGAGCTTCAAGTGAAGTTGTTGCGCGTACTCCAGGAGCAGGAATTCGAACGGCTGGGGAGCACCCGCACCGTTCGCGTCAATGTCCGGGTGATCGCCGCCACGAATCGTGACCTGGTCAGGCTGGTGGACGAGAAGGGGTTTCGCAGCGATCTTTATTACCGGTTGAATGTGTTTCCGATTACCGTGCCGCCGTTGCGCGAGCGGTCAGAGGACATTCCCGCATTGACCAGACACTTTGCCCAGAAATTCGTCCAGCGGATGAAGAAGCGTATCGAGACGATTCCCTCCGATGCCATGAAGGCGCTGCAGGCCTATCCCTGGCCCGGTAACGTGCGCGAACTGGAAAATTTCATCGAGCGGGCGGTGATTCTGACGCACGGTCCCGACTTGGTTGTGCCGATTGGAGAACTGAAGCGCTCGCCCGCGGCGGTCAATCACTCCGCTCCGACGACCCTCGAAGAAGCCGAACGGGAGCACATCCTGAAAGCGCTCCGGGATGCCCGCTGGACGATCGGAGGGCCAACGGGCGCCGCTGCGAAGCTCGGAATGAAGCGGACGACCCTCCAGTCCAAGATGCAGAAACTCGGCATCGCCAGGCCTGCCTAAGCACAGGTTTCTCTCTCAGTCGCCCCATATCCGCCTCTGCCGAATCTTCGGCAGGTGCCGACATCTCGGCGGCGTCACATCAAGAACCGGATTCTTCCTCTCGCAAATTCACAGTGGATTTCCGCCCGATCCCTTCATGGTTTCCAGCGGTTGAATCTGCCCCGTCGGTGGTCCGCTTCTCTGGAATGGTCATTGCCATGCCGGACGATGGCGGCCGATTCGATCGCAATTGACGCATACGGGAGATCACCATGAATGAGATCGTCGGATTCTTGATGGAACACGGAGCGCTCGTCGTGTTTGCCACCGTCCTGGCGGAACAAATCGGTCTACCGGTGCCCGCCGTGCCGTTTTTGGTCGCGGCCGGTGCCCTAGCGGCTGCCGGCCATCTGAATCTGGCCGTCGCCGCCGGCGCGGCGGTGCTGGCGTCGCTCGCAGGCGATCAGGTGTGGTTCGAGTTGGGCCGCCGCCGCGGTCGTCAGGTATTGGGCTGGCTCTGCCGGATCGCGATCGAACCGGATTCATGCATCCGCCGAACCGAAGACTTTTTCAGCCGGCACGGTGCTCGATCTCTGATCGTGGCGAAATTCATTCCGGGATTGAGCACGATCGCCCCTCCCCTTGCCGGTATCGTAGGGCTACGCTTGTCCCAGTTCCTGCTGTTCAACGGTGTCGGCACGATTCTCTGGGTGGGATCCGGACTGGGTCTGGGCTATCTGTTTGCCGACCAACTTGAACGGGTGTTGGCCCTCAGCGCCAGTGTTGGGCCCACCATCGGTATGCTCGCAGTGGGGGCAGCGGCCGGCTATGTCGCCTGGAGAGTCCTCAGCCGATACCGCGGCGACGATCCGGTTCCTCACGTCACGCCCCGGGTGGTGCGGGAAAAACTTCGGGCTGGCGAGCGGCCGGTCATCGTGGATTTGCGGCCGCTCGGCGCGCGTCGAGAGAAGGCGGGGATCCCCGGAGCCCTGCCGATGTCGGCCGACGAGATCGTCGCCGGACAGCGCGACCTGCCTCGCGATCGAGACGTGATTCTGTATTGTGATTGCCCGGGCGATGCGGGAAGCATCGCGATCGCGCGGGTCCTCCGTTCGAAGGGTCATGCCAGGGTATGGCCGCTTGCGGGGGGTATCGAGGCCTGGCGTGCCATGGACGTCGAGGAACGCGAGACCGAACGTGCGTCGGCCAGTCACCCCATGGTGGCGTGAGGACGACGCGCTCACCACTACGATGTAGAGAGGGGGCAGGACGAAATGGAACTGAAAATTCCGAGCCGCGAACAGGCGTACTGGGGATTGCGGGCCATGAAGACGGTCGCCATGGCGGACGGCGCGCTCGATGATGCAGAGGTGCATTTGATGACCGCGGTCCAGCGAGTGTTCGGAACCGATCATCCCCTGGAGCAGTTGGAACCGATTACGCCGGCCGAATTGGCCGCGGCATTGCCTGATCGGCAGATCCGGCGCCAATTGGTGAACGGGTTCATTGTGATGTCACTGATCGACCGCGATGCCAGTAAGGCGGAAGCCGACCTCGTCAGTCAGTTCGCGCATGCGCTGGAGGTCAGTTCTCCGGAAGTGAACGATCTGCGGCACGTCGTAGAACGAGAGATGTTTCACCTCCGCCTCGACCTCGCCCGCAGGGTCTGGCTCAGAGAGAAAGTTAAAGAAATTTGGGAGACAAACGGCATCCGTGGAATCTATCGATTCATGCGAGGCATGGTCGGACGATACGAGGATGCTGCGCTCGCGGGCCGCTACAAGGCCCTTGAACAGTACCCGACGGGCTCTCTGGGCCGCGCCTATTGGGAATACTGCAGAACGAACGGGTTTGCCTTTCCCGGCGAGAAAGGCGGAGCCGCGGAACCGATTCTCTTTCACGACTGCGCACACGTCTTGTCCGGCTACGGAACCGACCCTGAAGGGGAAGTGCAAGTGGCCTGCTTCAGCGCCGGTTTTCAGCGGCGCGATCCGTTTCTCTTTGTCTTCTTCGTCCTGCTGCAGTTTCACGTCGGTGTCCGGATGACGCCGATCACCAAGGCCAGGACTGGATTTTTTGATCCGGAGAAGGCGCTGATCGCGCTGAGGCGAGGGGCGGCGATGAATGTGGATCTCAACAATGGGTGGGACCCTTGGCCAGTGCTGCGAGACCAGGTGGAGGACCTCAGACGGCGATACAATATTCCTCCTAAGGAATCATTCCAGCCGTTCCGGTAGTCCTCTGTCGCGCAAACAGACCCTCAATGAGTTCACTCATGCGACGACAATGAACTCGCTGCCTGTGCCGAAGTCTCGGCGTCTGCCGGAATATCGGCAGGCAGACAATCGTCACAGCCGAAGAGGAGTGAGGAGAGATGAGTAAGGGTTAGATAAACCAAGAGGTTACGAAGTGTGTTCGTGCACGGTTAGAGGAACGGCCCTTGCCATGAGTGAACATAGAAAAGGAAACGACCATGTTGAAAATCACCGAGCAGCGAGTCGAGGAATCTGAATCGATGTTGCTTGTCCTGGAAGGACGCTTGGTTGGTCCCTGGGTGGGAGAGGTCGATACCTGTTGGAATCGGATGGCACCCGAGCAGCAGAAGCGAACGGTGATCGACTTAAGCAGCGTCACGTTCGTCGATGGCGAAGGGAAGGCGCTGCTGACGCGAATGTGGAAGACCGGCGCAACTCTTCGGGCGACAGGATGTTTAATGCGGTGTTTGGTTGAGGAGATTACTGGAGTGGAGCAACGGAAAGCCTCCTGTAAGATGGATGAACACGTCGGGTGATCGGAAAGGAGCGGCATATGCAACATTTAGCCTTGTCGATGAGTACCCTGTCGGTGTTCCTGGCGATCGTTCTGATCCCTGCCCTGCCGAGGCTCCGGCCCGCCAGAAGATTGGCCGCATCGAAGATCAGAGCAGCGATCCGGCGAACGTAACGAACGGAGTGTATTGCCATGACATACATGAATAATCGACCGATCGGACTCATTACGGTGTTGGCGGCTGGCCTGGTCATGGCCGCGGCGTCGGGATGCAAGGAGCAGGCGGATTCGGCTCCAGCTCAACAATTGCCTCAGGTCGAGGTGATCGCGGTTTCGACCCAAACCGTCCCGGACGAGCCGGAATTCATCGGGCAGGCCGAAGCCTCCCGTCCTGTCGAGATTCGCTCGCAGGTGACGGGCATTCTCAAGGCCGTGATGTATTCGGAAGGTCGTGAGGTCAAGAAGGGAGATCGGCTCTACCAGATTGATCCCGTTCCCTTTCAAGCCGCTGCTGCCAGCGCGAAAGCCAAGATTGCGCAAGCCGAAGCCAAGGTCGTGCAGGCGAAGCAGGACCTGGCGCGGGTGAAACCGCTGCTGCTCGAGCAGGCGGTGAGCCAAAAAGACGTGGATGACGCGGTCGCGGAAGATCTTTCGGCCAAGGCGGCCCTGCAGGGCGCCAAGGCCGATCTCATCAAGGCGCAGTTCGATCTGGACAACACGCTTATCACGGCTCCGATCGACGGCATGATCGAGCGGAGTCGGTATTACGAGGGCCGTCTGGTCTCCGCTCAAACGGATTTATTGACCGTGGTTCACCGTGTCGACCCGATGTATGTGGTCGTGAGCGTGCCGGAAACGTTTTTTCTCAAGCGTTCACACGACATCGAAGCGAAAAAGATCAACCATCCAGGCGCCTACGAATTGCGCGGTGCCCTGACCTTCATGGACGGGACGGCCTACCCCTATGAGGGAGTTCTGGATCTCATGGAACCGGGCATGCGGACCGAGACCGGCTCACGCATCGAACGCATGACCTTTCAAAATCCTCAGCGAACCCTGCTGCCGGGACAGTTCGTGAAGGTGAAGTTTAAAGGGGACGCCAAGCCGAACGCCGTCCTGATACCTCAGCGGTCCGTCTTGCAAGGCCCTCAGGGACCGTTCGTGTATGTCGTGGGATCGGAGGAGCGGATCGAAATACGGCCCGTGGAAGCGTCTGTTTGGCAAGGGGATCAGTGGCTGATCGACTCCGGTCTCAAGGCCGGTGAGCGAGTCGTCGTCAACGGTCTGATGAAGATCGGGCCCGGTGCGCCGGTGAAAGCCGTGCCGATGGGAACCGTGGCCGAGCCGGATGCCGCATCAGCGCCGGCGAAGCAGGGATAACGCGTCATGATGTCGCACATCTTCATCGACCGGCCGATCATGGCGTCCGTGGTGTCCATCATCATCGTCGTGATGGGACTGCTCTCCGTCCAGTTTCTGCCGATCGCCCAATTTCCTGAGATCACGCCGCCGGTCGTCCAGATTGACGCCGATTATCCCGGTGCGAGCGCGGAAGTCGTCGCGGAGTCGGTCGCCCGCGCCATCGAAGTGCAGCTTCCCGGCATCGATAACCTCGTCTATTTCGACAGTACGAGCAGCAACGACGGGCACGTCACCATCAAGCTCACCTTCGAAATCGGAACCGATCCGGACATCGCCCAGGTCCAGACGCAGAACCGGGAAAAGCTCGCGGAACCCCAGTTGCCTCCGGAAGTCATCCGGCAGGGAGTCAGCGTCAAGAAAATGTCGCCTGATTTGGTTGGGGTCATCGCGCTGAAATCCACCGACGCCAATCACGACGCGGTGTTCCTGTCAAATTATGCGATTCTGAGATTGGTCGACAACATACGCCGCGTCAAAGGCGTGGGCGATGCGATGGTCTTCGGCCAGCAAAACTACAGCATGCGCATCATCTTGAATCCGCTGCTCATGGCCAAGCTCGGCCTGACGCCCACGGACATTGCGGTGATCGTCAGGGAACAGAATCGCGACTATCCGGCCGGCACGATCGGTCGCGAGCCGGCACTGAAGGGCACCGAGTTGACGATTCCGGTCATCACCAAGGGGCGCCTGACCGAAGTGAAGGAGTTCGAAGAATTGATCGTGCGCGCCCTTCCGGACGGCTCGCTCGTGCGATTGAAAGACGTCGCTCGCATCGAGCTGGGCGCACAGTCCTATGCTCTTGAAGGTCGCTGGAACAGCAGCCCGACCACATTCATCGTCACGTTTTTGGCTCCGGGAGCCAACGCATTGGACACCGTACGGCGTACACGGGCCGAGATGGACGAATTGGCCAAGAGTTTTCCGCCCGGCGTGTCCTACGACATTCCCTACGACACCACGCGATTCATCGAGGTGTCCATCAAGGAAGTGGTGAAGACGCTGCTGGAAGCGATGGTCCTGGTGGTGCTGGTCGTCTATCTGTTCCTCCAGAGTTGGCGTGCGACGATTATTCCCACGGTGGCGGTTCCCGTCTCGCTGATCGGCACATTTGCGGGTCTGTACGCCCTGGGCTTCTCGATCAACACCATCACACTCTTCGGAATGGTGTTGGCGATCGGTATCGTCGTCGACGACGCGATTGTCGTGGTCGAAAACGTCGAACGCCACATGCGGGAAGACAAAGTCTCGGCGAAGGAAGCGGCCAAACGCGCCATGAACGAGGTGACGGCGCCGGTTATCGCCATCGTGCTGGTGTTGGTCTCGGTCTTCGTACCGGTCGGCTTCGTCGGCGGGATCACCGGGCAGCTCTATAAGCAGTTCGCGGCGACGATCGCGATTTCAGTGACGGTTTCCGGCTTCGTCGCCCTGACGCTCAGCCCCGCCTTGTGCGCCATGGTCTTGGTCCATCAACACGGCGAGCGGGGAAAGTTCTGGATCTGGTTCGACCGGGTGTTCGGCCGGACGCAGCATGGCTATACCAGCGCTGTGGCCGGCCTGGTCGTTCGGCCTCTTCGCGTGATGCTGGTGTTCGGCCTCATCCTTCTCGTCACCTTCGGGATGTTCAGCACGCTACCGCGCAGTTTCCTGCCCGAGGAGGACCAAGGGTACTTTATCGTGGTGGCGCAGTTGCCCGACGGCGCGTCCAAGCAACGGACGGATGCGGTGCTGGAGCGAATCGAACGTTTTTTCCAGGCCAATCCTGCTGTCCATTCGACCGACGCCATGTCCGGACAGAACTTTGTGTTCGGCACCAGAGGCCCGAATTCAGCCACCATGTTCGTTCCCTTGCACTTGTGGGATCAGCGCAAAGAACCGCAGTACCATGTCCAATCGTTGATCGGCATGGCTTATGGGGAGTTTGCCAAGATTCCCGAGGCCCTGCTCCTGGCGTTCAACGCTCCGTCGCTCCGAGGCGTGGGCACCGTCGGTGGATTCTCTGCGCAACTGCAGGATCCGAGCGGCGGAGACTTCAAAAAGTTTGCCATGGTGGCCCAGCAATTCATCGAGCGGGCCAAGAAGGAGCCGGCTCTCGGCCAGGTCGGGACGAATTTCCGCGTTTCCGCACCGCGTGTCTACGCGCATGTGAACCGCGAACGGGCCAAAGCCCTGGGCGTGCCGATCTCGGACATCTTCGATACGCTACAAGCGTATTTTGGGACGTTCTACATCAATGATTTTCTGAAGTTCGGGCGTATTTATCACGTGCAGACCGAGGCGGACGCCGAATTTCGATCCAAGCCGCAGGATATTTCCAAGATCTATGTCCGTGCGCAGAACGCACAGGGGACCAACATGATCCCACTGGACACGGTCGTCACGACGGAATACCAGAGCGGTCCCGACCCGGTGAACCACTTCAATGGGTACAACACGGCGCTCGTGCTTGGTTCTGCCGCACCCGGCTACAGTTCGGGGCAGGCGCTAGAAGCGCTGGATCACGTGGCGAAGGAGGTCCTGGAACCGCAAGGGTACTCGATCGACTGGAGCAATATTTCATTTCAAGAGCGACGGGTGGGCAGCCAATCCAATCTTGTCTTCGTCATCGGCCTGCTGATGGTCTTTTTGGTGTTGGCGGCCCAGTTCGAGAGTTGGGTCGTGCCCTTCGCGGTCATTTTGGCCGTGCCGTTCGCGATTTTTGGAGCCTTGGCGGCGGTCTGGGTGCGGGGATTCTCGAACGATATCTATTTCCAGATCGGTCTCGTCACGTTGATAGGCCTCGCGGCCAAGAACGCCATTCTGATCGTGGAGTTCGCCAACACGCGGTATGAAGCCGGACGTCCGCTGATCGAGGCGGCGGTGGAGGCCGCACGCCTGCGATTCCGTCCCATCATCATGACGTCGATGGCGTTTATTTTCGGCATGGTGCCCTTGGTGTTCGCCGCCGGCGCGGGGGCCGCCAGCCGGCAGTCGATCGGCACCGGAGTCTTGGGCGGCATGCTTGCCGCTACGTTCTTGGCGATCTTTTTCGTGCCGCTGTTTTATGTGCTCATCAGGAAGTTGACCGTTCGTCGTTCGGAGGCCGCACCAGCGCATGCGCCGGCACCGGCAATGGCCTCTGCAGAGGAGGGACTCTGACATGCGGACCATTCTGTTCTTGCTGTCGGCAGTGGTGCTAGCCTCGTGCGCGATCGGGCCCGATTACCAACGGCCGGCGGATCCCGCGATCGACAAATTCCGCATGGCGGAAACCACGACCGACGCCAACTCCATCGCCAACATGCCGTGGTGGGAGCTGCTGAAGGACGAAGAGCTCCAGCGCCTGGTACGCACGGCTTTGGACGAGAACCGGGATCTCCGTCGCGCCATTGCCAGCGTCGAGGAGTTTCAATCGCGGGTGTTCATTTCGCGGATGGATTACGCGCCGCAGATGACCGGGACGTTCTACGCGCCGACGGCCAAGAACAGCAGCTTCGCCTTTCCCGGATTTCCCAATCCATTCAACTACTATCTGCAAGGGAACCTGACCTGGGAGCTCGACATCTGGGGCCGCATTCGTCGGTCCAACGAAGCCGCGCGCGCGGATCTGCTGTCCAAAGAGGAGAGCCGTCGTGCGGTGGTGCTGCAGCTGGTGAGCGGCGTGGCGGAGGCCTATTTCGATCTCCTCCAGTTCGACATGCAATTGCAGATCGCGCGAGATACCGTCAAATCCTGGGAAGAGTCCGTGCGGATCGCGCAGGCGCGGTTGCGCCAGGGTATGACCAACAAGCTCGATTTGGATCAGTTTGAGTCGGAGCGGGCCAACGCGGTGGCGAGAACGGCCGAACTGGAACGTCTCATGGTCCAGAAGGAAAATCAGATCAGCGTGCTGCTCGGTCACAGTCCGAAACAAATCACGCGCGGCCGTTCGCTCACTGAACAAGTGATTCCGCCGGAAGTGCCGCCGGGCCTGCCCTCCGACTTGCTCCAGCGAAGGCCGGATATTGTGCAGGCCGAACGGGATCTTGCCGCGTCCACGGCGCGGATCGGCATGGCGAAGGCCGATCGATTTCCGAAGGTCTCTCTCACGGGCCTGCTCGGCATCGCAAATCCGCAGATCACCAATCTCTTTACGCCAGGTAGCGACTTTGCCGCTTTGGGCCCGACCATCACGGGGCCGCTCTTGAACGCGCAAGTTCTGGGATTCCAGCAAGAGGCCGCCGAAGCCCAAGCGCGACAGAGCCTGGCGCAATATGAACAATCGGTCCTGGTGGCGTTCCGGGAAGTCGAAGACGCGCTCGTGGCCGTTCGTACGGTCCGGGATCAGCGTCAAGCGCAGATTCAACGAGTGGACGCCCTGCGCTCCGCGTTCCGGCTCGCCGAACTGCGGTACAAGGGCGGACTCGCCAGCTATCTCGACGTGTTAGTGGCGCGGAGAACGCTCTTTGAAGCGGAGCTGTCGCTGACGGAAACCCATCGGCTGCATCTCGTGTCGGTCGTTCAGCTCTACAAGGCATTGGGTGGCGGGTGGTCGCCTGAAACGGCGGGCGAGAATTCGGGCTCGACGGGTCAGAAGAGCACCGGATAAGATAGGTCCCAAGACGACCGGTTCTTCTCCCTTCACACACGGAGGCTGCCATGTCCAAGCGAACGGCGAAGCAACCCGGGTCTTCGGGGATCAAACGCGTCATCTTCGGCACCGGCGGAAACGGGCCGAATGCCCAGGACCTTCAACAGCAAATCGCCCTCCGCGCCTACGAACTCTACCTAGAGCGAGGTGCCGTCGACGGCCGGGCCGAAGACGATTGGTTTCGGGCCGAACGAGAAGTGCGCGGGCAATAAGCCCATCTTGGTGAATCCTTCGATGGAAAAGCCCGCGGAGTCACAATATCCCATCCACGATCTCTTACGTCGCCGCTGGAGCCCGCGCGCATTTTCCGAACGATCCCTGGAGGCGGAAACAGTGCGGAGCCTGTTCGAGGCGGCGCGCTGGGCGCCCTCGTCGAACAACGAACAGCCCTGGCGGTTCCTGGCCGCGAGCCTGGAAGCGGGGGCGGATTACGGCCGGCTTTTGGCCTGCCTGAATGAGGGCAATCGAAAATGGGCCTTCCGTGCGCCGCTGTTGATCCTGTCGGTGGCCGGACTGCGTTTTGAGGATGGCGACACGCTCAACCGGCATGCGTTCCACGACACGGGCTTGGCCGCGGAGAATCTCGTCCTCCAGGCGGTGGCCCTGGGATTGGCCGCGCATCAGATGGCCGGCTTCGATGTCGAAAAAGCGCGAACGAGTTGCCTGATCCCGCCCGGGTATGAACCGGTCGCCATGATTGCCGTTGGGTATCCGGGGGATCCGGCGATCTTGCCGGAATATCTGCGCGAGCGGGAAATGAAGGTCCGTGAGCGCAAACCGATCGGCGAGTTTGTGTTTTCATCGCGATGGGGTCTGGTTTCGCCTCTGGTTCGGTGAGCCGGTATGCGCCTCTCCCCGGCAATCCGGCATCTCTCGCTGGCCGATCCGGTCCTAGGTAGATTGATCCGCGACGTCGGGCCTTGCAAGCTGATCATACGACAGCGACGGTCGCCGTTCGAATCGCTGACCAGGGCCATCGCCTATCAGCAGCTTCATGCACGGGCGGCCGAAAGCATCCTCCGCCGTTTCAGGGCCTTGTTTCCGGGCCGCCGATTTCCGCGCCCCGACCAAGTGCTGGCGATCGACGCCGAGCACTTGACCGCGGCCGGTTTTTCTCGCGCCAAGGTTGCGGCGTTGCGCGATCTGGCCGACAAGGTGCTGGACGGCACCGTGCCTTCCGGCCGTCTCATCACTCGGCTCGAGGACGAGGTGATCGTCGAACGGCTGATAGAGATCCGAGGTATCGGACGATGGACGGCACAGATGCTCCTGATTTTTCAGTTGGGGCGGCAGGACGTGCTGCCGGTCGACGATTTCGGCGTGCGGAGCGGCTTCAAGATCCTGTATGACCTCGGATCCTTGCCGACGCCGGCCGAAGTCCTGCGGTTCGGCGAACGATGGAAACCGTATCGCACCGCCGCGTCATGGTATCTGTGGCGAGCAGCCGAGCGCGCGAATTTCACGAAGGTGTGACCGTCCGCCTTACCCTCATCCATCATGGCTGACCGAAAGAAACGACTTGAGTCCAACGTAGACGGGCAGTTTTTCGTCGACGCGACCTGCATCAATTGCGATGCGTGCCGTCAACTGGCGCCCGAGACCTTCCAGGAGATAGGAGACTACTCCGCCGTGATGCGACAGCCGGTCGGCGAGACACAGACGCGCCGGGCCTATCAAGCCTTACTGGCGTGTCCGGTCGGTTCGATCGGGGCCGAGCGCCCGGACAGCACGCACATGGATCACGCGAAGGCCAGCTTTCCGCTGCATCTGGAGGGAGGGGTCTACTACTGCGGGTTCAATTCGGAGAAATCGTTCGGTGCCAACAGTTTCTTCGTCCACCATCCGGAAGGGAACTGGCTGATCGATTCGCCGCGATACATCAAGCATCTGGTCGAGGCCTTCGAGCAAAAGGGCGGGATCCGATTCATGTTTCTCACACACGAGGACGATGTGGCGGACGCGGACCGCTATGCCGGGCGGTTCGGCGCCGAGTGCTTCATTCACCGTGCGGACGCGGGTGCGGTTCCCTTTGCCCGGCGGATCATCGATGGAACCGCAGCACAGCGTCTTGCACCGGATTTCCAGGTCGTTCCGGTGCCGGGCCACACGCCCGGTTCTCAGGCGTTGCTGTACAAGGAACGATTTCTCTTCACCGGCGATCATCTCTGGTGGGAGCCGCATCCCGGCCGGCTGAATTCACCGGAGACACTGGTCTGGAACCGTGAACAGTTGGATCGGTCCATCGGGATTCTGCTCGACCATCGGTTCGAATGGGTGCTCGCGGGGCATGGCGACCGTGTCCGCTTGTCCGTCGACGAGCTGCATCGTCAATTGCGCCGGCTCCTGCGGCGCAGGCAGGGAGTCGCTGCGTCTTGAGAGATCGGGTTGACCGTATGACATCGGCATCCACCGCGAGAGACAAGAGCGCGTCATGAGTGTACTCCACGGGAAAGTCGCGATCGTCACCGGCTCATCCAGCGGCATCGGCCGGGCGATTGCGGAACGGTTTGCTCACGACGGCGCCATCGTCGTCGTGAACTACCGTGAGAACGGAGACAGGGCGAAGGAGGTTGTTGCAGGCATTCAGGCCAAGGGTGGAAAAGCCATGGCGGTTCAGGCCGACGTGGGCACGGTCGCCGAGGGACGGCGTCTCGTCTCGGACACGCTCACACAGTTCGGCCGGTTGGATATTCTTGTCAACAATGCCGGACACTTTCTTCCCAAGACGCTCGCGCAGACGACGGAAGCGGAGTTCGACCGGATCATGGCGCTGCACGCCAAGGGTCCCTACTTTCTCATGCAGGAGGCGGCCCATGTGCTCAAGGAGGGAGGCCGTATCGTGAGCATCTCGACCGCGGGGACGCACATGAACTTTTACGGCGCGACGGCGCACCTGGGGAGTAAAGCCGCACTGGAGCAGTTTTCGAAGGGGCTGGCGCTGGAGCTGGCTCCGCGAGGTATCACCGTCAACGTGGTGTCTCCCGGCATCACGGACACCGGCGTGCTGACGGACCACTACAAGCGCATGGGGACGGAGTTGTCGCCGTTCAAGCGGCTGGGGACGCCCAAGGACGTCGCCGATGTCGTGGCATTTCTCGTCAGTGAAGAAGCCGGATGGTTGACCGGGCAGAATATTCATGCCGACGGCGGATTGGTCCATTAAGGAGGGTATCATGGCGGAGAAGAAAATCATCGCAGTCGTCGGGGCAACCGGCGCGCAAGGCGGCGGATTGGTCCATGCGATCGCGAACGATCCCGCGAGCGATCTGAAGGTCCGCGCCTTGACGAGAAGCACGCAGGGGGACAAGGCCAAGGCGCTGGCTGAGATGGGCGTGGACGTCGTCCAGGCCGATCTCGATGATCTCGAAAGTCTCAAGCGCGCCTTTGCCGGAGCCTATGGCGTGTTCGGCGTGACGAATTTCTGGGAGCATCTTTCGCCGGAAAGGGAGTTGAAGCAGGCCGCGTCCCAGGCGGAAGCGGCCAAGGTCGCCGGCGTGCGGCACGTCATCTGGTCGACGCTCGAAGACACCCGCCGGTGGGTGCCGCTTTCCGACTCTCGCATGCCGACCTTGATGGGAAAGTATAAGGTCCCTCATTTCGACGCGAAGGGAGAGGCCGATCGGGAATTCAGCAGCCGGGGCGTGCCCACGACGTTTCTTCTCACCTCGTTTTACTGGGACAATCTGATCTTTTTGGGGATGGGTCCCAAGAAGGGTCCGGACGGCGTGCTGCAGTTCTCACTGCCCATGGGAAATGCGAAGTTGCCCGGTATCGCGGCCGAAGACATCGGCAAATGCGCGCTTGGCATCTTCAAAAAGGGCGAGGAATACATCGGCAAGACCGTCGCGGTCGCGGGAGAGCTGTTGAGCGGCCCCGAGATGGCCCGGGCCATGACCGAAACCTTCAAGCAACCGGTACGCTATCAGGACATGACACCGGAAGCCTATCGCGCCCTCGGTTTCCCCGGCGCCGACGATCTCGGCAACATGTTTCAATTCAAGCGCGACTTCAACGAGGCCTTCTGCGGACCCCGCAATCCGTCCGTCGCCCGCGCGCTGAATCCGGCCCTGCAGTCGTTTGCGACGTGGCTGAGCCGCAATAAGAGCCGTATTCCGTTACAGTAACGCGTACAAGGAGCTGGCATGGCACGACAGAATGTTTCGACCGGAGGTCCCTGGGAAAGCAAAATCGGCTATTCACGGGCGGTGCGGGTCGGTCCATCGATATCCGTGTCGGGTTCGACGGCCATGACGCCGTCGGGTCTCGTCGGCAAAGGCGATCCCTATGCGCAGACGATCCAAACGTTCAAGACCATTGAAGCGGCGCTGAAGCAGGCCGGGGCCTCGCTGAGCGACGTGGTTCGGACCCGTATCTACATGGTGGACATCGATCAATGGCAGGAGGTCGGCCGGGCGCATGGCGAAATCTTCGGCGCCATCAGGCCGGCCACGACGATGGTCGAAGTGAAACGGCTGATCGACCCCGACATGCTCGTGGAGATCGAAGCGGACGCGATCGTCTCCGCTTGATGCGACGCACCGCATGCTGAATCATCTCACCCGTTGGGTCGATCGGAACATCCTGTCTCTCGGACGTGAGATGCGGCTGTCCTACCTGCCGCCCCTCATGGTCTATCTCGCGTACGGCATTTCCGGGCTCACCGGAATCGTCGGCACCTTTTTCGTCAAGGATTATCTGGGGCTTTCCGCGTCGTTTCTTGCGGCGCTTGGATTTTGGGCCGGCATTCCCTGGGCGTTGAAAATGCCCATCGGGCACGCCGTCGATCTGCTGTGGCGGTGGAAAAGTTGGCTGGTCGGCCTGGGCGCCGCGCTTCTGGCGCTCAGCCTCGGCATCATGGCCGCGCTGATCGGCAACCGGGAGGCCATGACGGCGGTCCTGCCGGCGGAAACGTGGTACGTCCTGAGCGTCTTGCTCGCGCCGATCGGCTACGTCATCCAGGACGCGGTCGCCGACGCCATGACCGTCGAGGCGGTTCCGACGGTGGACGAGCAGGGCCGGCCGTTCGCTGAGCAGACCCGGAAGCTGATGCATACCACGATGCAGACGCTGGGGCGCGTCGCCATCATCGGGGGCGGCATCCTCGTGGCCCTCATCAATGTGTATGTGTTCACAGGGGTCGAAGGACTGCCGCAGGCGGACATCGCGAGGCTGTACTACCGGGTCTACCTGATGGCAATGGTTATTCCCGTCGTGTCGGTGCTGGGCGTATGGGTGGCCTGGCATCTCCGTCGCAGGCAATTGCATCAGTTGATGGGGCAAGGTTTCAGTCGTGATGAGGCGCGGAGCATGACGGACGCGCGCGAAAGCAGCGAGGCGGCTGAGCCGAACTGGTGGATCCTGGGCGGAAGCCTGGTCTTCGTGGTCTTTACGCTGGCGGCCGGATTCAGCCGTCTCGACTACAGTGAGGAAATCGTCTTCCTTGGCTCGATGGGGATCGTGCTTTTTCTCATGATCAAACTCGTGCGTGAACTGGATGCGGATAAGCGCGCCACATTGGTGGGCACGGCGGTCGTGGTCTTCATCTTTCGCGCGATTCCCGGCACCGGCGCCGGAACGACGTGGTGGATGATCGACGAGTTGAAGTTCGACCAGCAGTTTCTCTCGGTATTGTCCCTGATCGGGAGCACCCTGACGCTGGCCGGCTTGTTCATCTTCCGCCGGTTCATGGCCGAACGGTCGATCGCCTATGTGGTCGGCTTTCTCACGGCGGTCGGGACCCTGCTCTCGTTACCGGTGGTCAGCATGTACTATGGACTTCACGAATGGACCGCCAGGATGACGGGAGGAATCGTCGATGCGCGCTTCATTGCCTTGATCGATACTGCGCTGGAATCTCCGCTCGGCCAGATTTCCATGATTCCCATGCTGGCCTGGATCGCCAACTCGGCCCCGGCTAATTTGAAAGCCACGTTTTTTGCCGTCATGGCGTCGTTCACCAACCTTGCGCTGTCCCTGAGCCAGCTCGGCACGCAATACCTGAACGATATTTTCGTCGTGACGAGGGAAGTGCGGGATCAGGCGTCCGGCGCCCTTCAGACCCCGGCCGACTACAGCCAGTTGGGCTCCCTGCTGATCGTGCAACTGGCGCTGGGACTCGCGCTGCCATTCGCCGCGATCGCATTCGCGAAAATCACTCGCTTCAAAAGCGCATAGCCGGGATTCAGTCATGGGTTGTTCCTCAACGGTGAGCCTGATGAGAGAGGAACATTTAGCAGGATGCCCTGGCATCAGGTTGCCCCGTGCGGTATCATGAGGGCGTAACAGAAGCTGGATCGGCCTGAAGAATCTGTCTCATGATGACAGGTTATTCAGAATGGCCGTCCATGAAGGCCACAGCGAGCGAGATGTCGAGGCGTACGTCCCAGTCCGTTGAGGCATTGAGCGAAGCGAGAACGCAGCTGGTGGTCAGTTCCATCATCCGGAAAAAAAGGGGGCGACCGGTTTCGACGGGGATACTGACGCCATCGGTGCATGTCGAGCTCTCGGGGACTCGTAAAACTCCGGGAAAATGCAACTGCCAATCAAGAACTGGCACTCGCAGCTTAATCAGCTGTGACGTCGTTCCATCTGAGGCCCGCGGGGGTGGAATGGCGCGATGCAGCGGGCTGGTCCAACGCCGGTGCTCAGCGGCGAAGGACGAGAACATTCTGGGCTAGCGGCCGTTCTAAGCCTGCCGATGGGCGTGGGTGGCCGCGAAATTTAAACTATCGGCTACACATGTAGATCCGGTGTGCCGACGATCTTCGGACAGGGGTTCAACTCCCCTCGCCTCCACCAAACCTCGCTTGCGCGTGCTACCCGCTTGGTATCGTTTTATCGCGATTGAGGCGGGCGGATAAACCCATCAAGTAAGGGTTTTGTTGCTGTCTTCGTGCGTTCCGGCGGCTCATCAGGTGAAGCCCTTTCCCATTGACGCCGCCGGATGCACCCTTTCTGATTATCCAGACCCCTTCCTCTTTCTTTCCTGTCAGACCTGTCGATTTATCCGTCGATAAGGCTTATTCTTAGCCGGTCCAAGACTGAGGTCAAACATTCCCGACACGGTATCCTCGCGGTGGCCCTGCAACAATAGTGATCGCCTGACGTATTCGTGGAACCGCGTGAAACGGTATTGGCCGGGTCATGCGGGAATGTGCGCGTATTCCAATCTGACAGAAAAAGTCGGTTGGCTTATCTGGTTCTTCCTCTTTGGATCGCTCCACCTCTCATTCGCCCAGGAGCCGGCATCGCCCTCGCTTGAAGGCGTGCGGACTCCCTCTCAAGAGCAGAGCAGAGGGCCTGCTTCGACTGAAACCGACCACGAAATTGATGCGGACAGTGGAGAGCAAGGGCCGGAAGACGAGAGATCGGTTCGATCTCGCCGGGTGGTCGGGCGATTAGGGGCTCGGCCACTCACTCTCGAGGAGCAGGAGGAAGCGAAACGCTTGTCCGCCATCGCGGCGAGAATGGGGACGGATCCGACGGCCATCATCGGGCGGGTTCAAACCCTCTTTCGGTACGATGCCTTGGAAGGAGGCAGCCGCGCCAGCAATTTGGTCGGTCGCATCGACGTGCCCTATCACAAGAATTTTCTCCTGCGGGCGGATCTGCCGTATGTCTGGTCGGATCCAAACCAGCCCGGAGCCAGTAGTCAAAATGGCGTGAGCGATCTGTTGGTGCGAGCCGGCGGACGCGTGTATTCCGACCCGGCGGATACAATTTTTGCCGGTGTGGATTTCACATTCCCGACGGCTGCTGACAAATTGGGAAGCGGGAAGTACACGGTGGGCCCCGGTGTGGCAACGGCTCATGTATTTCCTACCTGGGGATCCATCGTCTTCGCGCTGCTTCAACACCAATTCTCGGTCGGAGGTGACCCTTCCCGAAATGATGTTTCTGCGTCCCGTCTCCAGTGCTGGTTCAACACCATTTGGACGGACCATTGGTGGACTCAGATTGAAGCCGTCGCGCAAATGAATTGGGAGCAGAAAGAGAAAACCAGCATGACGTTGGAATTTGAAGGAGGCTATCGGTTCACGAAGGATTGGGCAGTCTGGCTCAGGCCGGGGGTCGGGCTCTGGGGACGGAGTCTTCCAGGCGCCTATGATTGGAATTTCGAGGTCGGAATCCGGCGCATGTTTGCAGGATTTTGAGCCCGTTCACGGCATCGCAATCGGGACTCAAGAACTCTCCAATGACCGCTCGTTCACGTATCGAATGGCGGTTCCTGACAAATATTCTGTGAACCCCGTCTCATCGGTCGGGCTTTGGGCGAAGCTCCAACGGTCGTAATAAAAAGGCCACCATCCGCCGAAGCTCCCTCCCGCCGGTCCCATCGTGGATTCGGGAGCCGATCCTGCGCCGACAGTTTCTAATACATCGGACTTTCCCATGATCACCGCATCCGCTCCCAGCGTCGCCGCGCAGGCCAGAATCTTCTCGCGCAGTTCGTCTTCATCGGCACTCTGGCTCGTCGCGATGATCCTGGCCAACTTCACGTGGGGAGCGTCGGGCTCGGATTCCAGCCACTGGAGTGATTCCGAATTCTTCTTCGGAGGATACACTTCGTGGGTCAATGGTTCGACGCGCACCGACACGCAGGCAGTCAAGAAGGAGAGAAGCAAGGAGATCACTCCGCAGAGGACAAGACGGCGTCGACTGTTCATGTCCGACCACCGGTCACGAAACTGAGCAACGGTATACGCACGGCTCGGACCGTCCCTCTTGGTACTCTTGCTGTAGGCGCTCCCCTACAATGTGTGTTAAAAGTCTTTTATTTTCCGCGTGATTCGCCAGCGACCCTAGATTTATTATAGCTGCTTTCGGTACGCTGAAGGCGTCAGACTTGTTCCGGCCGGTCGGCCGGAGAGAAGAACGACTCGGACCACACGATGAGAATGACGGCGGCCGTCATGCTGACGGCGGTGCTCTCAATCGCCTTAGTGGCCACGCCGGCGCAAGCCGACGAGGCCGCAGCTCCCAAATCGGAAGGAGCTCAGACCCCTGCTCCCGCCCCGACGCCTCCAAAACCCAAACCGCCCGAGGGAGATGCCAAGCCGCCTGCCGTGAAGCCGGCCGCTCCCGCGGAAACGAACGGAAACGGGAAAGACGCGGCTCCTGCAAAACCGGAAGCGGCCCCTGCGAAACCGGAGGCTTCACCGGCTCCCGCGCCGTCGCCTGCCCCAACTTCTCCGCCTCCCGTGAAACCGAAGGCATCGGAAGGCGAGTCCAAACCGCCGGCCAAATCCGCACCTGCCGCGAACGGATCGACCCCGTCCGCATCCAAACCGTCTCCTACGCCGCCGCTTCCGGCTGAAATCACGGGGAAGGACGGCGCGCCGATGGTCTTGATCCCTGCCGGAGAGTTCGCGATGGGGACCGACAAGGGAGATGACGACGAACAGCCGATCCACCGGGTCTTCATCGACAGTTTCTACATCGACAAGTTCGAGGTCACGAATGGGCGCTTCGCCAAGTTCGTCGAGGCCATTCAGATCGAGCCGCCCTGGGGATTCAAGGACAAGGAAACGCCGGTCGTGCACATCGATCGGCCGGTCCGGTGGGTCAACTGGATGGATGCGATGGGGTACTGCCTCTGGGCCGGCAAACGGTTGCCGACCGAAGCCGAATGGGAGAAGGCCGCACGCGGCACCGACGGTCGACTGTATCCCTGGGGCAACGATGCGCCGACGCCGGCGCATGCCGTCTTCGGATTGAAGGAAGGAGCCGACACGGTTTCGGCGATCGGCAACAGGGACAAAGGAAAGAGTCCTTACGGCGTCCACGACATGGCGGGGAATCTCTACGAGTGGACGATCGATTGGTATGACGAGCAGTTTTATTCCAAAAATCCCGCCATCAATCCGCGCGGCCCGGCGGAAGGCGCGGCCAAAGTGCAGCGTGGCGGGTCGTATACCAATGCTCCCTATCGTCTCCGCTCGACGTTCCGCACGAAGGGCGACCCGACGGAACATGATCCCAACGTCGGCTTCCGCTGCGCGCAAGACGTTCCGGCCCAGCCCTAGTGCCACCCGGGGCCGCCGTTCCAGCCGAGTCGTAGGGTCTCACCTCCAGCACCAAACTAAAGGGCGGCCGCGTCGCCCATCGAAATGGGTAAATCCTTCCTTGGCCGCGACCTTGTGCCGCCAGGTTCTGCCTCCACAGCGGCGACGGCTCAAGTACAATAGGGTTCTCACGAGCGCGCGACGCACGGGCAGTCCGCTCACATCATCCTCACAGCCGGGAGACACCATGAAACTCCATCGCGTCAAGTCCGGTTCCCGCTTGGACCTAGGTGCCTGCGACCCCGACGACACGGGGCCCTACAAGAAGAATGACGAGGACAAAGCCGCTGCCAAAGCCGAGACGCGGCAACTCATCCGAAAGCTCAGTCGATTGCAAGAGCGGCTCTATGCCAATAAGAAATGTTCACTCTTGATCGTCCTCCAGGGCATGGACACCAGTGGAAAGGACGGCACGATCCGGAGCGTGATGTCTGGCGTGAACCCGCAGGGCTGCAAGGTCGTGTCCTTCAAGACTCCCTCGTCGAAGGAACTCGCCCATGATTTCCTGTGGCGCGTGCACCAGGAAGTGCCGGCGAAGGGTTATATCGGGATCTTCAACCGGTCGCACTATGAGGACGTCCTGATCACGCGCGTGCATGGTGAGGTGTCCGAACGGGAGGTCAAGCGTCGGTTCACGCAGATTCAGGAGTTCGAAAATCTCCTGATCGACAATGGCACGACCATTCTGAAATTCTTCCTGCACATTTCGAAGGATGAACAAAAGGAACGGCTGGAGGCGAGGATTCGAAATCCGGAGAAGCGGTGGAAGTGGGAATCCGGTGATATCGAAGAACGCAAGTTCTGGAACGACTACATGAAAGCATTCGAAGACGTGATGTCCGCCACCAGCACAGACCACGCGCCCTGGTATATCGTGCCGGCAAATCGAAAGTGGTACAGAAACCTGGCGGTCGCCGATCGCGTCGTCCGGGCGATGGAAGACCTGAAGATCGGGACCCCCCCGTCGGCGAGCGACGTCGACTGGGACCGGCTGAAGATCAGTTAGCACGCTCCAGGCGGCACGGGAGATGCTTTTCCTTCATCACGAGCGTAGACTCCGGTTGTCTCACTTGTTCGACTCACAAGGAGGTTACATGCGTGCCATCGTCGCCTTGCTCGTTGCAACGGTCGCGGTCTGGCCGTCGACGGAACCGGCGTCAGCCGGGGAGTTCGAGGGCATTCTTCACATGACCACGACACACGTCGATGAAACGCCGACGAAGATGGACTGGATGATCAAAGGGGACAAGGCCAGGATCGAGCGGCCCCGAATGGACGGCAGAACGCAGGTCATGATTCTCGACTCGAAGACCAAGACGATGCTCATCCTGTTTCCGGAACGAAAAGCCTATGCGGAAATCGGTCTCGGCGGTGAACATGGCGAGCGCATCAGCAAGGCCGTGGAAGACTATGAGGTGGAGCGTACGGGAAAAACCGACAAGGTCGCCGGTCGCTCCTGCGAAGTCTGGCGCGTGAAAGAGAAGGAGGCGGATGCGGAGAAGCACGAGATCTGCGTGGCGAAGGGGTTCGGACGAACGGCGAGCTTCTGGATGGAACCGATGAAGACGCAACCGCCATGGGTGACGCAGCTCATCAACGAGGGAGGGTTCGGGCTTCGCTCGATACGGTACGACAGTACCGGACAAGCGTCCACCACGACGGAGGTGACCAACATCGAAGCAAAGTCGTTGGACGCGGCACTGTTTGCTCCGCCCGCCGGCTATCAGAAGATGGATCGCGGCGCCATGGCCATGGCGGGGGCCATGGGCGGCGAGGACGTTCAGAAGCGAATAGAGGAGATGAAAAAGCGTCGAGCCGGAAGGGACGGATCTTCGACCGGAGCCAAGCCCGACATGTCCGAGATCATAAAGCAATTCGGCGAGCGAATGAAGAAGCAGCAGCAGGAGGCCGGTCAATAGAAGATCGAAGGGGATGTGCGTTGGATGAGAAAGGATTCCATCATGAAAGGCGCCACGATCGCAATGCTGCTCATGCTCTGGTGCGGGCAGACGACTCCGTCATTGGCCGCAGCCTTTGAAGGCGTCATTACCCTGAAGGAAATCGCCGGGGAAGAAACGGAAACCCGTGTCTTTTACTTCAAGGGAGAAAAAATGAGGATCGACGACGGTGACACGGGGTTCAGCGTGTGGGACGCCAAGAAGAAGGACGGATTCTTCGTCGATCGCGACGACCAGACGTACACGACCATGAGTTGGGCCGAGATGGGCGTGATGGATCCCAAGTCGATCCTTGACGACATTACCGTGACCAAGACAGGAAAGAATGCAAAGATCGCGGGCTATTCCTGCGAGGGCTATCTGGCGAAGGACAAATCCGACGGAAGCACGAGCGAACTCTGCATTGCCAAGGGGCTCAGCAATGCGGCGTTGTTCGGGATCCTTGCCGCCGATGCCTCTGCCGGCGGCGGATATCCGGCCTGGTTTCGCGATTTTCTGAAGGAAGGAGGGTTTCCGCTTCGGCAAATCGACTATGACGAAGCCGGAAAAGAGGAGTCTCGATCAGAGGTCACGAAAATCGATGCCAAGCGGTTGGACGACAGACTCTTTCACCCTCCGGCCGGCTTCAAGAAATTGGAGCTTCGCAAGTGAAGCGACTCAAGACACGGTGGCATGCCTTATGCGTCAAACCACAGAATCGAAAAGTCGCGTGCGCCATTGACATCGTTTTCTAATAGGCGTAGGAAAAAAATTGCGGCCCGAACACTACGAAGGTCGGGAGATCGAACAGACCGCGCGGCTGTTACCCAGGTCTCCCGGTGACTTCACAAGAGAGGAGGGTGGATATGGACGACGCGACTCCACCTGGCCCGTCGGGCCCGCCGATGCAAGGGCGGGCTTCTCGTCGGTCGTGTTAGCCGGCTCTCCACGGGCTGTGCCGTATGGCACCAAAGACCAACCGGATGTGAGCCTGACTCATTCCGGAGAGCCGATCGAAACGCGAGGAACTCAGGCGTTCCGGGATTGACGCGGTCTCCCCCGACTGGAGGTTTGCATCACCTGACATCGAGCGGGTCATGCGGGCCGCACGATCTGCACAAGACCAATAGTTGAGCATACCCGGCGCCCTGAGCGCCGACCACGGGCGGCCTCCCATCAACGGATGAGGTCGCCCGTGCTGTTTGAAGTGCAGGTTCTCCGCTGTGCTCGAGCCTGTTCCATCTTCAATCGTCCATCCTTCTTCGACCTAGCCGCAAGGATCACGGTTTGGGCCGGGAGCGGGTCGTATTCCACCACCAGTAGAAGGGAATTCCCGCCGCAATCGTCGCTGCGCCGAAGAGCGATTCGGATGGACGCTGGAGTAGGCTGTAGAACACGAGGAACGAGGCTCCGCTCACGAGGACGGCCGGCAACAGGGGATACCATGGAACTCGGTACGTGTCCGGACCGGCGGGGATGCGTGACCGCAGGCGAAAGACGGACGACAGCGTCAGAGCGAGGAATAGAGACAGAACAAGCCCGCTGTAAACGAGCAGTTGCTCGAAGGTTCCGCTCATGATCAACAACGACGCCCAAAGACTCTGGGTGACAATGGCGCGGGCCGGCGCGCCGGTTGCCGGCCGCAACGCGGCAAGCCATGGACTCACGATACCGTCGCGCGCCATGGCCCAATACACGCGCGGACCGGCCCAGGTCATCGCGCTGACCGCTCCGGCAATGGACAGGCAGAGGATACCGGAAACGAACCGCCCGCCCCCGGTTCCCCACAAGGCGGCCGCGGTTTTTTCCGCCACGGGCACGATGGGTTCCCGGGCGAGCTCGGCCATCGATAAGGCCGACAGATAGACCATGTTCAGGAGCAGATATACAGCGGCGACGAACGCCGTGCCTCCGATCATGATGCGCGGAAGGGCGCGCCGGGGATCGGCGATATCGCTCGCGATATAGCCCGCGACGTTCCATCCCATGTAACAGTACGTGATGATCACGAGTGCAACGGCCGAAGCGCCGAGGGAAGGCTCGGCGCGTGCCGGTCGCTCGGTCAGGTGACCCCATTCCCCTATCGTCCACAGGCCGCCGAGAATCAGCCCGCCGATGGCCGCGACCTTGGTCGTCGTGAGCAGTAATTGCAGCCGTCCGCCCGTGCCCACGCCCCGGCAATGCATGAAGGTGACGAGCCATAACAGTGAAAGCGAGAGCCCACGGGCGATCCAGCCGGTTTCATCGTCGACCGGGACGACTTGCAATGCATAGGACGAGAAGCTGATCGAAGAGGCGGCCACGGCCGCGCCGAATCCAATGGTGAAGGACGCCCATCCGCTAAGAAAGGCCGCGACGGGTCCGTACGCCTGCTTCAGATAGACGTAATCGCCTCCCGCATGCGGAAGGAGGGACCCGAGCTCCCCATATACCATGGCGCCGCCGATCGCGAACAACGCCCCGACGAGCCACAGCGAGAGGATCAGCAGCGGATCGCCCAAGTCCCGCGCCATGATGCCGGTCGTCGTAAAGATCCCGCCGCCGATCATATTGCTGACCAGCACGCAGGAGGCGGTGAACCACCCGATGGTTTTATGAGGGCCATCGGAGGGACTATTCGAGCGCGGCGAGAGACTCATGGGCCCGTCAGTGTAGTCCGGCGGCGTCGAGATTTCGAGCCGTTCTCGCTTTTCTTTCTCCTTCGCCTCGCATACCATAGAGTCCATGGCGGCGGAGAAAAGGAAAAAAGGCTCGGGATCCACCGGGGTAAAGCGCCGGAAACGGCCGGCCGGCGCGTCGATCGGCTTGGAGCCGACGGAACTGCAGGCCGCCGCGCCTCCCGGAGTGGTTGCCGAGCTGCATCGGGCCATCGAAGAGGACGGCGGGAAGGTGTTGGCCGTCTACCGGGAGCCATACGGAGGGCGCTGGCTGGTGCTGGCGGCGCTGCCGATCGAACTCGTCGAGCCGACGCCCTATCAACGCAACCTGTCCGATACCCATGTGAGAAAGCTCGAGGCCGTCATCGGTAAGATCGGCAGCTTTCTCGATCCGATCATCGCGGTGCGCCTGACGAAGCCGGACCAGATCGCCAAGTACTGGACTCCAAACGGCAATCACCGGCTGTCCGCCATGCGGACGCTCGGCGCCAAGAGCATCGTCGCCATCGTGGTCCCGGAGCCGGCTGCGGCCTATCAGATCCTGGCGTTGAATACAGAAAAGGCCCACAACCTCCGCGAGAAAGCGTTGGAAGTGATCCGCATGTACAAGGAACTCGCACAATTGGAGGACATCGCCGAGGAAGCCTATGCCCTGGAATTCGAGGAACCCTCGCTGATCACGCTGGGACTCTGTTATGAGGACCGGCCTCGATTCAGCGGCGGCGCCTACCACCCCGTCCTCAAACGAGTGGAAGAGTTCTTGCGGCAACCGATGCGAGGGGGGCTCGAACGGCGGCGGGAGATGGCCAAGGTGCTTCTGGCGTTGGACGACGAAATCGTCAAACACGTCGAAGCCCTCAAGACGAGGGGCCTAGCCAGTCCCTATTTGAAAAGTTTCCTGGTGGCGCGCGTGAATCCGGTCCGGTTCAGACCCAAGGACGCCGCGCCTCTTTCCTTCGACGAGGCGCTCGACCGAATGGCCAAGGCTGCGGCGAAATTCGATCCTGACAAGGTCAAGCCGAACGATCTGGCTCGATCCGGCGGCGCGCCCGACGAAGCCGAATGACCGAAGCCGCGGCCTCAGGGTCGGTCGCAGGGCAGCCGAACCGACCTGAGGCTCCTTGTTTCTCTCTCGATTCCCCCTTTAGAATGTCCTTTTGACCCATCTTCCCGAGGAGGATGCCATGAGTCTTGCGGACAACAAGTGCGTGCCCTGCCGGGGCGGAGTGCCTCCGGTGCCGAACGATCGGGCGCAAGCGCTGCTCAAGGAGCTGGGCCGAGGCTGGGGAATCAATACGCAGGGCCACCTCGAACGGCTCTACACATTCGCGGATTTCGCTCAGGCGCTGACCTTCGTCAACAAGGTCGGGGCTGTCGCGGAAGCGGAGGGCCATCATCCGGATCTCCATTTGGCCTGGGGAAAATGCACGGTAGAAGTCTGGACGCATAAGATCAATGGGCTGACAGAGAGCGATTTTTATCTCGCGGCGAAGGCCGACCGTGAGTTCGGCTTGTTGAAGCCGTCAGCGAATTAGCGTCGATCGGAGGCGCTCTCATGGCGAGCGAGGCGGCGGATGAGCGATAAGGCGGAGGTGGCCCTTGTCAACATGCCGTTCAGCTACTCGAAGTACCCCTCGATTCAGCTCGGCACGCTCTCGGCTCTTTTGAAATCCCAGGGCATTCCCGTCGATTGCCACCACCTCAACGTGCGCTTCGCACACAAGATCGGGGTGGCGCTCTATGAACTGATCTGCGAGAAGCGTGCGCTCTTCGGGGAGTGGATCTTTTCGTACCTCCTGTTTCGCGACAATCCCAAGCGAGCAGAATATCCGAGGGTGTTCAAACCGGTGTTCGAGCAACTCGCCCGGGAGAGCGGGCATGCGAGCGGGTATTTCGAGGATATGGCCGTCCGCACGGCCCCGCAGTTTCTGACCCAGGCGCTCACCGCGATCGATTGGGGGCAATACCGTCTCGTCGGCTTCACGTCGACCTTCGATCAGAACGTGGCCAGCCTGACCATGGCAAAGCTGATCAAGGACCTCTACCCGTCGGTCACGATCGTTTTCGGCGGCGCGAACTATGACGGTGAAATGGGCCTTGAATATTTCCGGGCATTTCCGTTCATCGATCATGTGGTCGTCGGCGAAGGAGAGGAGAGTTTCCCGCGCCTGGTCCGCAAGGTGCTGGGCGGGCAGCCATCGGGGTATCCCAATGGCATCGCGTATCGTGAGGGAGGCGACATCCGTCTGTCCCCCAATACGTCGCTCTTTTCGGATTTCGCCAAGACGGGCCCCCCTGATTATGACGATTACTACCGTCTCCTGGCCGAATTGGGTGAAGCTTCACAGGGATTGGATCGCATCCTCCTCTACGAAGGCTCACGGGGTTGCTGGTGGGGTGAGAAGCACCACTGCACGTTCTGCGGTCTGAACGCACAGAGCATGAAATTCCGCGCCAAGTCGTCGGAGCAGGTGGCGCAGGAAATGGCCTACCTGTCGCATCGCTACGACACCGCGAGGTTCAGGCTGGTCGACAATATCATCGACATGAAATATATCGAGAACCTCTTCGGAAAATTCGCGGCGTTCCACTGTGATCTGGATGTCTTCATCGAGACCAAGAGCAATCTTCACAAGAGCCAAATCCGCACGCTGGCGGTAGGCGGGGTCAAGTGCATGCAGCCCGGACTGGAATCCTTGAGCCTCAATCAGTTGAAGGCCATGGACAAGGGCGTGACCCCGATGCAGAACATCGTATGCCTGAAATGGAGTTTTTATTATCGAGTGGCCGTGTCTTGGAACATTCTCCTGGGATTCCCCGGCGAGACGAACGAAGACTATCGCCGTCAACTCGAGGTGATTCCGTCGCTCCTGCATCTCCAGCCGCCTGAATCGACCGGAAAGCTCTGGCTGGAGCGATTCAGTCCGTATTTCATGAAACCGCAGGAGTATGGCGTGCGGATCACAGGGCCTGGGACCGCCTACGAATATGTCTACGACGCGCGTCTGGTCGACCTCAGGAAGATCGCGTACGATTTCGAATATGAATTGGACGACTGGACGGTCGATCCGCACGTCTATCAGGAACTGGTGTCGGCGATCGACGGCTGGCGACGCGTACATGCTTCGAACGACCGGCCGTTCTTGTACTATTCCAAGGCGTTGAATTACGTGACGGTGTACGATGGCCGAACTCCCGGTTCCCCCGTCCGTCGGCGATACGACGGCCTGGCGGGACAGGTGATCGAAATCTGCAATGAAGCAGCCAAAAGCATCGAACAGATTCGGTCGGCTCTCGCCCGCGATCCCGGGAGCACAGAGGATGAACCTTTGGATCCGGTGCTGGCGGAGCTGACCGCCCGGCGCATCCTCTACGAAGAGCGTGGAAAGTACTTCACATTGGCCATCCCCGAACATCCATACCTCTAGATTCCCTCTGTGGCGTCGGCAACGTGTCAGCGGCGTCCGTCCGTGCGCGGATCAACCAAATGGTTCAGCCGGAATGACTCGGTTTTCGAGGAGAAGATGCCCGACGGGGATCCCGTTCCTAGGCATTACTGGGCGGATCGGAATCGGCCTGAGAGAGAATTTGAGAAAATCGGTGCCCCACGATTCCGGCTACTTTTCCCATGAGATCAGTGACTTCCTGCCATTCATTGGGGAGCAAGTCTTGTTTCAGCTGCGGGTGAATCGCCCACTGGGCATCGACCTGTGACCCCTTGCGGCTGACCTGAACTCGAAGCAATTCGACCTCCGAGACGGTCGATTCTTCGGCGGGCGGGGACGGATTACCGTTCGATTGTCCTGAGGGAGGCACTGACCTGGCCATGCATCGCACTCCTTTCACACGAATGTCTCCGGATCATACTCCATCGTCCTCGCTGCTGTACATGATGCCCGAACGTCCGAAGAGACGAGAGCAGAATCGGGCGCGGAGCCGCCAGGTCCTGTCGTGACCGGCCGGACCTGTCGTGATCAGGAAGTGGGTCGGGTGTTTTGTCGGAGCAGTCCCAGCATCGCCGGGTGGATCAACCGGTTGCTGGCCACCAATTCTTTTCCGTAGATCGAATGGGTGCCGCCCGCGAAATTCGTGACAATGCCTCCCGCTTCGGAAAGAATGACGATTCCCGCGGCCATGTCCCAGGGGCTCAATCGCACTTCCCAGAATCCATCGAATCGTCCGGCCGCCACGTAACAGAGGTCAAGGGCTGCGCTTCCCGTTCGGCGAAGCCCCTGTGCCTTGAGGGCGAAGCGGGCAAAGTGGTCAAGATTGTTATTGGCGGTTTCCCGAATGTCATACGAGAATCCGGTGACCAGGAGCGCACGATCCAGATGATCGACGCGCGAGACGGCAAGAGGGGTTCCGTTGAGACGCGCCCCGGCGCCGGCTTGAGCCGTAAACAATTCGTTTCTGGTCGGATCGAAGACGACGCCGATGAGGCCGGTTCCATCGCGCTCTACGCCGATCGAGACGCTGTAGAAGGGAAACCCGTGGGCGAAATTGGTCGTCCCGTCCAGCGGATCGACGATCCATTGATAGCGGGACGGTATTTGGACGACCGGCCCCTGCTCTTCCGAAAGAATCCGATGGGACGGAAACCGGCTGCGGATGTGTTCGAGAATGCATCGCTCCGCCGCCCGGTCGGCGTCGGTCACGAGGTCAATCGCATTCTTGTGCTCGATGCGGAAACCGGTCTTCGCATAGCTCAAAAGCAAGGCTCCCGCCTGCTTGGCCGCTTCGACTGCCTCCGTCATCAACTGGTCCGGGGAAATGTCTTCTGACTCTGTGGGGAGCATGGATGCCCCATGATAGCACGGCAGTTCTCGAATGGTTGGTGTCCGCAGGTCACGCGGCGTGAGGTGGACCGGACCGGGATCCGCCCCGTTCCGTCGTCCTGGTGGACGCGATTCGCATTCGTTCTATTGACTTGATTCATGAGCAAGACTATAAAGCAGAGACGACGATCAAGATTCCATGAACGCATGTGCCGAAAAACGTGTTCGTGCTGAGCAGTGAAACATGATTCGGTAGGAACCGTTATCAGGAATTCAACGACAGCATTGCCGCCTGAACGAGGACGTCGCAACACTGGGCCAGTCTTGCGACCCGGCCGAAGCGTCGCCGCGCTGGTGCCGACCCCGTCGATCTCGCCGATCGTTTTCACTCACTCGATAGTTGAATCCGCTGGCGCTGCTCCGCCTGACTCGGATCGGAATCATCCGATTCGGTATGACGGCGGGGTTCCGAACGCGGTGAAGAATGCTTCTTGGATCCGTACAAACCGGAGCGCACCCGGACCGAGTGCATCATCGTGAAGGAGCGAGGAAGACGGCCCGTCAGGCTTGGCCTGAAACGAAAGGACGAAGGGAGGTGAGAGTCTTGGCGACGAAGAAAGCTGCAAAGAAGAAAAAGAAGTAAGCCCCGCCTTGATTCCAGCGTCGGGAACGAGGCCACTCGTTCCCGACGTCGACCGACGATCACTTCAACTCATCTTCATCGGGATCGACGCACGTCCGTCGACCGCCACCGAGCTGGGCGGCGGTCGTTCAGGTGGTTTCTATTGATAAGGATGGTTAGGAGGCGGCTTGGAGTGCCACAGGAGCGGCTGGCCGCGACGTGGAAACGGGAGAAAGGAATTCGGGAACCGTCAAGCTGTGGTCGATATTATGATCGGCATTAAGGAGCACCCAACAATCGGGATGATCCAAAATCTGCTTCACGAGTTTCGTATGCAGGGCGTGCCCCGATCGGTCGGCGACCAAATGACCTATGAACGGAACTCCCAGAAGCGCGAAGTCGCCGATCAGATCCAAGACCTTGTGCCGGACGAATTCGTCGGCGAAACGAAGTCCGGATTCATTCAAGACTCCGTCTTTCGACAACACGACCGTGTTGTCCAGGTTACCGCCTCGTCCAAGCCCGCGCGCCCATAAGGCCTCGACTTCTTCCAAGAACCCGAACGTCCGGGCATCGGCAATTTCGGATTCGAATGCATCCGCCGAGTATTCGTAAGTGTAGGTCTGTGTCTGAATCAGAGGATGGTTGTATTGAATGGAATAGGTGATCCTGGGCATCGATGACGGCTCGATGCGGATCCGGCGCGACCCATCCACCACTTCAAGCGGTCTCGTCATCTTCAGATATGGCTGGCGCTTGGCTTGGGAAATCAAGCCGGCCGAGCGAATCAACCGCACGAATGACGCGGAACTGCCGTCCATGACCGGCGCTTCACCCGCATCGACCTCGACGAATACGTTATCGACATTCAATCCAGCCAGTGCCGCTAAGACATGCTCGATCGTCTTGACTTGAAATCCGTTGCCGCTGATCGCGGTGCAGAGTTCGGTCGGAACCAGGTGCCTGACGGTCGCCGCGAGAGAGTCTCCTGCATGGCCATTTCGATTGACGAAGACCACGCCGGTATCGGGAGGAGCCGGCCTCATGGTCATGGTAACGGGTTGGCCCGAGTGAAGGCCGACTCCTGTACAGGTTATCGTGTTGGCTAATGTCTGTTGCAGTCTCACCGGGCACCTCCGATCTACCGATGGACACAGCAACTCACATGCCAAGGAAATGCATTGGGGGAATTCTACATAAGGTATTGTTTTATATGGAGTTTAATGAGTTCAGTTGATTCGAGTTTGTTGTTGTAAAAACCTGACACCTGTGACTTTTGCGAAGGAGCGCCATCGGCTTTTCCCTCCAACACCAATATGACAGCCGGCGATCATCTCGTTACCAATACAGAAATGGAAGATCGTTGCGCGACCCGGGTCGAGACGCTACCCAGCACCAACCTGGCGATCGCCCCCAGGCCTTGTGCTCCCATGATGATCAAGTCAGCCCGGCGGTCCACGGCTACCTTCACGATCTCATCCGCCGGCCTACCCAGCCGACAGACGGAGTCGGCGCCGAAGCCTGCATCGAGCAGTTTGCGCCGACACTCTTCAGCGAGACGACTCCCCGCCTCTTTCAATTCCGGGTACCTGAGGAAGGGCATCACATGCACGACCGTCACGTGGATCGGTGTCCGGGTGGCATCTCCGGAGGAGGAGACGGTCGGGCGGAGTTTCGTCAGGAGCCATTTCATCGCATGCCGTGACGACGTTGATCCGTCGGCCGCCAAGACGATCCGGCGGACCGTCCTGACACCGGCCTTGACGATCAAGACCGGGCGGGACGCATGATGCAGCACGTTGGTTGAGACGCTGCCGAGCATCAGACGGTCGAGTGCATCGAGTCCTTGGCTGCCGACGACGATCATGCCGTGTGTGCCCGGGGCCTCCTTCAAGATCGTCGGCGCGACGCCTCCGCGCAGTTCCTTCGCCTTCCCGTTGAGGCGGAGGGTGCGCATCTGCCGACGCGCTTCGGCAAGGGTTTCCGCCGCCCGCCGCTCCATTCGCCTCACTTCCTGTTGGATGAATCGCTGGTTCCCGGCCACCATGGACTGTGCGACGAACGGAGCGCGCAGGGCATCGATATCCAGCACGTGCAGGGCTGTCACCCGCGGCCGATCCTTCAGCGGCAACGCCGCCGCCCAATTCAACGCCTGGCGACCGAACTTTGATCCATCCATCGCCACCACGATATTCATAGGATTCTCCTCGGGATCTCTCGAGTTACGGTTTCACCGCTACCTTCAGCACGCCCTCCCCACGTCGTCCGAAGAGGTCGTAGGCTTCAGCGATGTTCTCCAGCGAAAAGCGATGGGTGAGTAACGGAGCCAGATCAATTCGGCGGTGCCGCACCAACTCCATGAGCCTGGTCATCCGCTCTTTTCCTCCCGGACAAAGTGTGGTGACGATTCGGTAGTCGCCGATCCCCGCGGCAAAAGCATCATAAGGTACATGGAGCTTGCCTGAATACACGCCGAGACTGGACAGCGTCCCTCCTGGCCTGAGACAGCGCAATGCGTTTTCGAACGTTTCTTGCAGTCCCAATGCCTCAATGGCGACATCGACACCTCCGCCGGACAATTGTTTGATGTCGGCGACTACGTCGGTCTGTTTGGGGTCCAACACGATGTCCGCTCCCATCCGCACGGCCATCCTCAACCGCAGTGGATCGGTATCCACCGCGATGATGAGCGCTGCCCCCATCAGTCTGGCGCCGATGGTCGCGCACAGACCGATGGGACCTTGAGCGAAAACGGCGACGGCATCTCCCAACCGCACACCCCCTGACTCGGCTCCGCTGAATCCGGTGGAGGCGATGTCGGAAAGGAGCACGACCTGCTCATCCGTCAACTCGGCGGGAATCTTGGCGAGGTTTGCCTGTGCATGGGGAACCAATAGGTATTCGGCCTGCGCTCCATCAAGTGTATTTCCGAAGCGCCAGCCGCCGATTGCCTGATAGCCTGCGGCGGACTGACCGCATTGCGCCTGATGTCCCGAGAGGCAGGCCCGGCATTGGCCGCACGGCGTAATGGCGCCGACCAACACCCTGTCGCCGATGTCATAGCCGGCTATTCCCGCTCCCAATTCAGCAATCACTCCAACCGGTTCATGGCCCAGAACGAGGCCCGGTTTGATTTGGTATTCCCCTCTCACGATGTGCAGGTCCGTCCCGCAGATCGTTGTGAGCGTCACTCGGATGACTGCCTGTCCGTATCCGGCCTTGGGCATGGGCGTCTCTGCCACGCCGAATTTCCCTTTGGAATGAAAGACGTTGGCCCGCATTGTCGCCATGACGCCTCCTTTTCAGCTAGTCACCGGCCGTTACAGTCCAACGTGATTACGTAAAATGCCGTAGTTGAAAGCGGTGATGCCGAGCAATCTCATCCCAGGATCGTGTCGCTCGAATCCGTCGATCAGGTCGGCGACCCTCCGTCGCAGTGTCGGTTGGGCCGCCGCATGTCTTGGCGTCTGTCCACCCAAGGCCGCAGACGGTTGATCAGCCCATTCCAAATATGCCATGTCCAGGAAACGGCTCAGGAGAGCCAGTTGCTCCTCGTCTGTCACGACGATCGAACAGGGAGACTCCTTCGCCAGTTGATCGGGCGGGATCCGACGTTCCGGCGTTGTAAGCGATTCACCTCGAAAGCGCATCGAATATCCGAAGGCGGAGGCCAGCCGATGCTTGACCGAATTCAACCGGTCCGGCGAATCGCATTCGACGAACAGCTGCAAGGGCGTCAGGGTCAGCCGTACCGCCAGGCCCTCGCATTCTTGCTCGTTCTCCCGTTGAACCCAGATTCTGACCGGAGCCGGAGAAGGCAAATGGTCTGAACCATGCAACCACGGACCTCGGGCGTCTTCGTGCAATTCCGTCATGGCCGAAAGACCTTCGGCAATCGCCCTGTACGCGTGATGGTCATACAAGGCCAGGGCATACAAATACGATGTGCCGCTGGGCGTGCGATAACGGATGCGGGCAACGGCTTCGAGAAGAGCGGTGAGCCGCAGCGAAGCTGCATTCCAGAGTAGAACGTATCCGTACCGTTTGACGAACTCCTGCCATTCACCCAGTGTAAATGAACCGGAGACGATTTCCACGCTTCGTTCCCATTCACGTGATGCCTCCAACAGGGAACGGGCCTGCTTCATGGGCAGCAGAAGGGCCCCTCCGGCAAGATGAACGTTCCTATCCGATGTTCCCTGTTCCTCAATGACGCGCGTCAGAAGAATGTCCCCCGGGCGGAGTGTCCGACCGGACAGATCACCCTGCACCTTCATACGCCTGTCGTCTCCGAGGGAGCGTAATGATAGCGGCATCTGAGCGCTGGACTCGGGAAGGACTTCCAGCAGGTCCATGGAGGAATGTTTGAGGGGGTCAAGCCACCGGCGCTCTTCTTCCGGGATGTGTTCAGTTACGATATCTCTGAGCTGCTCAACCAGAGTCAGTTGGCCGTCCTCGGGATAGAAATCGGCATATAGCATAAGCAGGGCCAGGGCCTCCTCCTGCGCCAAGGGTTGTAGGAAAGGCGAGGTGGGTTCCAGATAGGGTCTCAGAAACAGTTCCAGAGCCAGTCGGCGTTGCACCGCAAAGTTCGGTTGTCGGCTCAATGAGTCCAGTCGAGCCAACAGGCCTTCCAGCGACGGATCAAGGGCGAAGGATATGCCGACAATCGCCTCATTTACCTGCGTCACGACTGGATCCATTCCCATCTGGTCCGCCTCTTTCGCGAGCGCTCGACGAAGTTCTTTGTCGACCGGAGGGTGGGTGGATAACAATGCAAAGGATTCGGGATCAGTTTGGCAGGCCGGTCTGGTCGATGCAGCATGACGGTCTTGGCTTATCGGCTTAAACTCTGCCGAACCGAAACAGGAATCAATCGGCGATGGTCGGGATGGAACTTCGGGCTACGGATTGCCAAAATCGGACAATCGGCCTGGCGCAGGACCGCTTCGGCCACGCTTCCGTTCAAGAGGTGAGAGATCCCGCGTCGCCCGTGCGTTCCCATGACGATCAGGTCGCTCGACCATTGACGCGATTCCTCTAGGATAGCGTTACGAGGGATCCCCCCTCGAATCACGCTTGTTGTCGAGATTCCCGCGGCAACAAGCGCTGTGGCCAGTTCCTCAAGTTGCCGAAGCCTGCGTTCCCGCACCCGAGCCAGATCTGTCGCATCGCCGAGTGTAAAATCGAGTCCGTAGGACACCGGCTCCATGACGTGCAGGAGTCTGATAGCGGATCCCGACTCGTTTGCCATCTGCGCCGCGTACTCCGCTGCGTCCAGCGAACAGTCAAAAAAATCGATCGGGACGAGAATACGCTTGAGTGCCATCTCAGTTCCGCCGGTCGATCGTACCGCCAGTACGGGACATGGTGCCCGGGAGATGACACGTTCCGCTGTGCTACCCAACAGCACGTGCGCCAAGCCGCTTCGCCCGCTGGTTCCGAGCACGATGAAGTCTACGGCTTCCGTCAGCGCCGCGGCTACGATCGCTTCACTTGGCGGTCCCGTTTCGATTCTGGTCGAGGCCGAGATGCCTCGGTTGGCGATTCGTTGCTTGGCCTCGGTCAAGAGGACCGAGGCCTCCTGCATGCGTTCGGTGAGGTACTGATGGTTAACGGGATAGGCCGGATCCATTCCAGCTGCAAATTCCAGCACGCTGATGACGGTGAGACGGGCGTGCTTGCGGGCTGCGAAGAAACAAGCGTACTCTTCCGCGCGTTGCGCGGGGGACGAAAAATCTGTTGCCAGGAGCACGTGATCCAATTTCATGGCGGACGTGAGAGGACCTAAGACGGAAGAAATTGGCGGGCTTGCGCACGCCCGTTCCGTCAGACGGCCTCTGCGCTCAAGAGAAGCAACTCGCCTTTCATGTTCGGATGAATCGAACAACGAAACGTATAGCGTCCCGGTCGTTCCATATTAAAGCGAATGGTCGCATCCCGTTTGGGATCGAGCATCACGCCTTCAACTCCCCGTCCGTAGACAATGATGCCGTCCTTCTCGACCCTCGTGGGCAAGCCCTCGAACATGGAAGATCCGAAATCGTGCCGCTCGCTATCTTCATTGCGGACATAAATGACGGTCGGAAGACCTAGGCGAAGGGGCGCTTCCTTGCTTACGAGAAACGTAAAGTCTCGGATCGTCACCTCAACGGTCTGTTCAGCCTGAGATCCGACTGGCACGCCTGTGGCCAGCCAGCAGAACCCCGACAATGCGGCGACTATCATCCAACTGCGTGCAGTGATCATGAATACCTCCCTGTTGAATGCCCGACTCCTAGACCAACCGTGGGCCGGTCGGAATGCTCGATTGACCGCAAGGCTCCGAACCACATACTACGTCTCAATTGTAGTCAGGCCTGCTTCTTTGCGCCGACTCTAGCAGCTGTTCGAGCCCGAGTCGAGACGGCGTTCTCCAGGTGACATGATCATGGCCATGATCGGACAATCTCGCATGACCGAATAGGGAATATCCTCACTCCAACAGGAACAGCAAGGGCAATGCCACAGAATTTCCGCTCGATGGGGAGGTCTCTGAAAAAGAGATGTGTAAGATTCGCGCATTCAGCGCGGGCAGATATGGCAAATCTCGCTAAGGAGTGAGGGCACTGGAACGCGGCAACGTGGAGCCCTGCTACAATCGGCTGGACCGTCTGTAGCAGAAGGCGACAGCATCAAAACGGCCACGTTCATGGTATTGAAAGTAGGCCCGGTTCACACCGGTTTTGAGGGAACCTGTGTCGCAATGCGATGGTATCCGAATTGCTCGTGGAATCGGGGAGGACATTCTGTGAGGGGACGTGATGTCGAGATCAGGTAAGCGATGGTTGCTGTTGGGGGCAATTGCAGTGGGCATCGCAGTGGTGGTCTACCTGCTGCTCCTCTGTCCTACGGAATGTCATTGAGTTGCTCCGGCGGATGGTCTGATCTGCCTAAGCCCTATCTACGACAAGTTAAGGCCTCTACGCATTTGATCGCCGGTAATTGCAACGCAGCAGTCGTCGTGCTGAGTCGAGTGGTTGCCAGACTGAGGGCTTGCCGAAAGAGAATGGTCATCTTATCGGGCGCGGCTGTTCGAAGGCGCGGGACGCTCAAGCAGGTCGGCGGCGAGCCGCTGGCCTGGTACCAGGGTATCGTTTTGGCCGGTCGCAAGGAGGTCATGCGGGTTGGTGCTCTCAGTTTTCCTCCTGGGTGAACAATCTCGTCCGAACCAGGGCGATGATCCGTCGGGCGGCTTCCGCCGGAGTGACGGTGGTGGTGTCGATTCGCAACTCAGGATCGGTTGGCGGTTCATAGGGTACCTGTAAGCCGGGCACGGTCGATGTATCCCCATGCTGGCCGCGATGGTAGGTGCCCTTGTAATCCCGCTGCATGCACACTTCCAGCGGGCACTCCACGGACACTTCTATGAGACGAGGAATGAGTGTTCGAGCCAGATTCCGATACATCCGCCTCGTGGCTGTGGCATCGAACACCACGGTGATACCGTGCGCGACGAGACGCGCGCCGAGGAAAGCCAAGGCACGGTAGAACAGATCTCGCTCCGTCTCCGAATAGGTTGGGGCGGGCGTGAGGATGTGACGTACTTCGTCTGATTCAAGCACCTCCACCGTCAAGTCCAACGCTTCGAGCTCTGGCCGCAACAGAGAGACGATCGTGCTTTTCCCCGACGCCGGAAGTCCGGTGAGCCAGATGGCGAAAGGGAGGACACGATGCGTTGTTGGTGAAGTGGGATCAGGATTCAACCGTCGCCTCGCCGTGAGTTTCTCGTCGATGTACCCTCGAACACCGTCATCGGCAATACTCATTGACCCGGTCGGGCTCAAATCGCGTCGCTCCGAGAACGTTAGTAATGAAATGAAAGATGCTCCGGCGGACCGCAATCGTCAGATTTGGATACCAGACCGGACTGGCCACGACGAGGCCGCGAAAGGCGAAAAACGGCGCGGCAACGCTCATGACATCTTGATCGCCGCTAGTCTTGAGGTAGGCGTCCCAAAACCCTCGGAACAGGATTTCGAACGGTCCTTGGAGTCTCCCATACCGAATCAATGAGCTCAGCAGGTAGTTCATCGTCATTGCGGTCACGTCGTCGGCCGGCTCACCCCATTCACCGCGAGACCGATCCAGCACCGAGAAGTCAGTTCTGGTTCGGAACAACACGTTATAAGGGTGGAAATCTCCGTGCACTTGTGAGAGCCGATGCGTCTTGCCGCGGAGTCGCCATCGCCAGCGATTGCAGGAGTCCTCGATCTCGCGGAGCAACTCTTCCGTAATGAACCCCAGACGTTTGGGATAGCTGTCGGTCAGTCCCATGATGCATTCGCCGTGGCCGATGAGCTCTCGTAGCCGGCGTCTGTAGAGATCAGGGTCTCGGCGTTTCTGTGTGTGGATTCGTGCCAAATAGCGGGCCAACGCCAACATCCGTTGCCGGTCCAGCGGGCGCAATCCGTACCCCTTCGCAAGGCGCTCGAGATCCGTCTGATAGCCGGTTCCTTCCACCCATTCGTTCAACACGAAAAATTCGCGTGCCCGTGAAACCGAAAACAGTTCCTGGCCCGCCGTGAAGGCGCCTACATCGAGCGCCTTCACATGACGCGGCAACCGGCCGTATGACTCGTAATCCCATAGGATGGCTTGGGCGCGATCCGCCATGTGCTCATGGCCGAAGGGACCGGGGGTCAGGGTCGAGATCACGGCGGATCTGACCGTTTCCCCAGTCCGAAATCTGATCCTCACCGGGGATCCATAGCCGTACCGTTTGTCCTTCCCCTGAACGCTTTCCTGGCCGATTGGCCCATAGGACAGGAGAATGGTCTTCGGTCCAAAGCAATTTCGAAGGTAACTGACAAGGTTATGCGTCTTGAGTCGTGGCATCATCATAATCTTACGCAAGGCCTGTTCCAGAGGATTTCCGTCGCTGCCTTCCCTTCCATATCCTCGGTTGTCCCATTCGGCTTCAATGGCTGGAAATCACGCTGAGGAATAATGCGACAGGGAATCAAAGCGAGGAGCCGGCCAAGATCGAAACGGCAGAAATATCAACCGCTGGCCGTAATCGGTCGTCTCAAGAGTTCCCTTCGCAGAGGCATATCCTTTGCTCAGCTCTTCTGCGTGGGATATATTTCTTGAGGAGACATCATGAACTTGGAAGTGGAAAGCCGTCATGTCGAAATGACCCCGCGCTGGAAGCAGGAGATCGAAGAACGGATAGCCGCTCTACAACGGGGCACGACGATTTGGTCCATGGGCGTGTGACATTGACGAAGATTCCCCATCACAAGAAGTCTACGAACGTCGCCGAAGCGCTCGTGGTCATATCGCTGCCAGGACGGCATACGATCAGCGCGCGCAAGGATAACAAGACCTTCGAGGAAGCGATCCGCAAGGCCTTCGAGGCCGTCGGCATCGAACTCCGGAAGTTCTGCGACAAGCGGGCGAGGAAGGGAGTTCGTTCTGCTCCGCTCCCTCCGCTTCGAGGAGTTGTCTGCAAACTGTTTCCCTTAGAGGACTACGGTTTCATACTTCAAGAGGGGGGGTGGCGAAGTGTATTTCCATCGAAATGCGCTGCAAGGGCTGTCGTTTCAGGACTTGGATGACGGAAGCGAAGTGCTCTTCAACGTGGAGAAAGGCCGGAAGGGTCCACAGGCAACCGCCGTGCATCCCATGCCTGCAATGCCCCGATAAGGAAACACGTTCGACATTCGGCCGGAGGTGGACGGTGTCGATGTATGACTATAAATGCCTCGACTGTGGAAAGGAATCTCTGGTGGTCCTCACCTTGAAGGAACACGAGCACGAGAAGGTGGTTTGCCCATCGTGCAGGAGCACGAACATGAAACAGTTATACACGTCGTTTATCGCCCACACGACAAAGAAGAGTTGAGGCATCCTTGCCCAGATGGTTGTGGGGAAGCTGTGCGGTCCTCTTGATTCTCGCCACTCCTTTGGCCCTCGTGGCTCAGGACTATCCTCCCGACGTCACGCGAGGAAAGGAGGTATACGGGCGACATTGCCAGAGGTGTCATGGACCTAGTGGATGGGGAGACGGGCCTGAGGCCGCCTCGCTGAGGATGAAGCCGGCCGATTTTCACCGTTTCGGCTCCTACCTCAAGTCGGACGAAGATCTACTCAGAACGGTCGAACACGGCATTGTGTTCAGTCCGATGCACGCGTGGCGCGGGCAACTCACTGATGGTGAAATGCAGGACGTGGTCGCCTATATTCGCGTGCTGTCTCAGCAGGCACGATGACGCTCATGCGTTCCTGGGACACAGGAGACCTGGTTTCTCGATGGCAGTTCTCGGTACCGACGACGCGATTCTTCCTACGTTGCGGCTCTGCCTTGGGCGATTCCAGTACCTCCGGCTTAAGTCTTGCTGACGCGCCGATGGGCATCCGCCCGTACTTGTTCTTTTATTTCCTCCGCCCTCCCGATCTTGCCGCCCGGGTGGACCTACAGACTTCCTCAACCAAAGGAGCACGGTAATGAGCACATTCTCGAGCGTCCTTCGCGCGACGCGTTGCCTCTTGTCGTCCAGCACGGCGGGAGCTGTCCTCATCGCTATGGGCGTCGCATTCGAGGAACCGGCCTCTGCGGGGACCTTGCCTATGCCGTCCTGCTCGAGCTCGTATAAGAAGCAGGTGGTGCCCGCCAAGCAACTCCGCGCGATTGTCCGGTCGCATGGTCAGTGGCTGGAGGAGCGCCACCATCCTGGCCACCGGAAGGCCGATTTATGCCAAGCGGACCTGCGTCAGGCCTCCCTTGCCCAGGCCAATTTGGAGCGGGCCAATCTGGAAGGCGCAATCCTTCGACAGGCTGACCTGTCACAGAGCACGCTGGTCCAGGCCAGATTGGCCGAGACTGATCTCACGAAGGCGCATCTGGAGATGGCCAATCTGTCCGGCGCCGACCTGCGACGAGCCCGAATGTCCGGCGCGGATCTCACTCAAGTGGTCGGAGATGAGGCGGCTTTTCTGGGAGCCGTCTTGATCGAAGCCCGTCTGCGGGAAGCCGCCTTGGAGCGGGCCCATTTTGAAGGAGCGAACTTGACCTCCGCCGATCTCACCGGCGCCGATCTTGTGGATAGTCACTTTTATGGAGCGCTCCTGCATCGCGCGATTCTTTCGGGCGCCGATTTGCTGGAAGCGGATCTCCGTCGCACCGATCTGAGCAAGGCCCATATGAAGGGCACGAATCTGCAGAGTGCACTCTTCGACGGAGCGATCCTGCGCGGGACGCAGTTGGTTGACGCAGACCTGGAGGGGGCATACTTTGACGACGCAGACTTGACGGAAGCGAACTTGCAGGATGCGTTACTGAGGGGAGCCGATTTCCGGTTTTCGAACTTGCATGCGGCCAACTTTTACCGTGCCGATCTTGAAGGGGCCAACTTGGAAGGGGCACGACTCACCGGCGCCAATTTTCGCGCCGCCAATCTCAAAATGGCGATCATTTACCTTGCGACGGCGGACGGTGCCGATTTTCGAAATGCCCGGATGGACCGCGCGATTCTGATCGGCACCACCGGGACGGGAGCCACATTCGTCGCCGCCGAGCTGAGTGAGGCCTATGCTCCCAAGGTGTCCTTGCGAAATGCCCTGTTCAACGACGCGACTTTGGAATCCGCCTACCTGGTGTCTGCTGATCTACGGGGAGCCGAGTTCAACCGCGCGAAGCTCGCGCACGCCAACTTGCAGGAGGCTGATCTCCGCGGCGCGTCCTTTTCGAGAGCGGACTTGACCGGCACCCGGCTCGAGGGCGCGAATCTACGCGATGCGGACTTGCGCGGAGCCGACCTCAAGTCCGCGATCGGCCTCACTCAGGCCCAGCTTGAGTCCGCCTGCACAGACTCCAGCACCGTACTCCCGGGCGATCTGAATCGGCCGGGACCCTGCCGATTTCCTAGCAAGAAGGGGAGGTCATGAAGCGCGGTCCGGTTCTGTTCGGCCGACGGACTTGGGCGGACCACATCATGTAACGTCAGGTCCAGCGTATGTCGCTGCTCGGCGTGAAAGGTACTGATGCTGTGGCTCCGGACCCTTCGACGATGGGCGAGGCAATGATGTTCCCCTTGGTACCGAGCCCTACGGACTTCGGCGATCTTCCCATCACCTCCCGGACCGTCAATGATTGAAAATCGATCGACCGCGCTCGCCATGTGTTAGTCTTATTTTCATCCGCGATTCTCGGGTTGTAACGGCTCACTCTTCCGGAGTGTGGATACTGATGCCATGATCGTGGGGCCAACGCAGGTGAATGACCCGCTGCTTGCCGGGCTCGACTTTTACTTTCTTGAACCGTTGCAAATCGTTGCCGTAGCTCGCGGTGACCTCGTACAGCCCCGGAGACAAGTCCACGAACAACCATGGTCCTTCCACATGCTCTCGCGGGATGACGATCGGCTTGCCTCCGCGCGCAGGGGTGATCGTGACCGCGACGCCGGAAAGAAAGGGTTTCCCTCCCGCCGTGAAGATCAGTTTTAAGGAAAACCCCGGATAGGACGCGGACCGTTCCTCAAGTCCAATGCCTGCGCTGAAATAGCGGATGCCGCCGGTCCGATACAGGGGGAGGCGCTCCGGTTCCGAGCGACCGTCATGTTCGAACTCAAGAAAGTCGCCGGACGGCACTATCTTGGCCACGGGCGTTCCTTCGGCGAGAACCAGCGAAGCTCCCAGAAGAAGCCCCCACAAGACCAACAATCCGCGCGTCGCCATAGCCAACCTCCTTGTACGTCTCTCGGTCTTCCGGGCATCAATAGAGCGCCATCATCCGCAGAAAGGACTGCTGCGAAAGGCGAGGAGAGGGCGATGGGATTATCCTCAAGCGGCCCGGTGGTATTCAAGTCTGGGGGGAGTCACCGCTGTGGCTGCGCGCCGCGTCGGGTCTTTTCTCTCACTCGGATGTGTGCAGGGGTCTGGGTGTAGTCCACCTTCAGGGACATGCATACGCACATTCTCCGCCGTGCAGAGCCAGGGCCGTCGCCGAGTTCATCCGGTTGGATTCGGCGTCATAATCCGCTTGCGGAAGAACATGGCGGAGGGGAATCGAAAGATCGACCGGTCGGCGCTCCGACTGAACAAGGGGGGCGGGCGGAAATACATTCGGAGCTGTGTGCTGGTTTGGGCGCGTTTGATTGTTCGGGCCAATAAAGCCCGACGGCCGTTCGCCTGTTTGGGGCTCGAGCTCGATCGGTGTCGTCCAAGTCCTGAAGGTATGTGTTTTTCCGCTGAGAGGAGGAATCCCGATTTTGACGGTTGGAATGCGGGATGTTGTCTTCATCGTTCGCCGGCCTGTTGTCGCCGCGCTATTCGCCGTGATGGTGGTTCGAGAGCCCTGTCCCACAGCCGCATCGGGTGTGACGATCGCCTGATCCCGTATTCCGGCACGGGTGCTCAGGCCAGCCGACAGAGTCGGCGGTAGCCCGCATGCTGGAGCCGTTGGGAAATATTTGAGGGCATCCTGTAATGACACGATCGGCGGGAGATTCCATAGACGCAAGCTGCTCCGAGCGGGAAATGCAAGAGTTGGCCATGACCCAGTGAACTCTGCGGTCAGACAATCGGACGCCGTTGCCACGTCCTCCTGGGTTGTCGAGAATTCCAGCGTCGTCAGAACAAGGATCGCCAGGATCAATGGATGATGGTCGTGTTCCCGTCCTATCCGCCATAAGGAAAGAGGCGTCATAGAATCCTCCTCTCTTGATGTTCCCTGGCAATAGACACGGAATCGTCATGACGGTCGTTCGGACAACGGCCACATTCGATACCGGATATGGAGCGATTGGGACGTAGGAGGTCTCCTACCTCTCCGCTGAGCAGAGAAACGGCGCTCAAGCCAGCGTCACGCGGCTCGAGCGTCTCGGACGATGGCGAGTCTCTGGGGAAGGGGCGGACTGTCGTGCTCGCGGAAGCCTAGGCGCGGATTTCTGCCCGGTATGCCTCCGCTTTCGATGTCAGGCGGGCAGCCGGTTCCTTCTGGCCCTGCGGTGTGGCGAGTTGATCTTCGCAGGGCATGAGCCGCAGATGGTAGCTCAGTCCGAACCGGGAGAGTGCGATCACGTTCGTTCTGCTGAGACGGTCGACGGCGAGAAACAATTGTCCCCAGGTGAAATCCGGCCGTCCGACGATCAGATCCTCCATTGCGAGGACCTCATAGCGCTGTAGCATGTTCAGGATCGCCTCTTCCGCTTCCATCGCCTTTGTGCTCATGATCGTGCTCCTTTCGGGGTGTCGACTCGTTGCCGCACGGTACGATGTAAGCCATGCCTTCGCCGGAACGAATCGGAATAGATCCTCAATCCCTGTAGGAATTCTCCTCGAAGGCCTGTGGGAATGCTCTTCATGAACCGAAAGCCGATCGGTCGGGTTGGTCGAACCATGCAGGGCGGCGGACTGAGCGGGGGGAACGCCGGAATCGCGCGATCAGGTCAGGAGATGGTGTTCGACTGCGTAGCGTGCCAAGTCCACGTTGTTGCTCAGATGAAGCTTCTCCAGGACACGGGAACGGTACGTACTGATCGTCTTGATGCTGAGGGCCAACTGCTCGGAAATCTCGGTGATGGTTTGTCCTGCAGCGATCATTCTGAACACTTCGTATTCTCGATCGGACAGCGAATCATGGAGCGGCTGTTCGGTATCGCCGTGTCGGTCCACATAGGCGGCAAGCAGTTCGGCAGCCTTCGGCGTGATGTATTTCCCTCCCTTCCATAGGATTCTGACCGCCCGGACGAACTCCTGCGGCACGCTTTCCTTTGTCAGGTATCCGGCCCCTCCGGCTCGGAGCACACGCACGGCAAATTGATCTTCCGGATGCATGCTCAGCACGAGAATGGGAAGGTTCGGACACAGCCGTTTCAGCTCATGCAACGCCTCCAGGCCTCCTCTTCCGGGCATCGTGAGATCCAAGACCACGATGTCCCATCGCAGTTTCTGAACCTGTTCGAGCAGCTCGGGTACATTGGCCACTTCGCCGATCACCGCGCCGGGGAATTCATCCCTGAGGATTTGCATGAGGCCGCGACGGAGATACGGATGGTCGTCTGCAAGGAGAATGTTAATCATCGCCGCTCCGGTGCAGTGGTATCCGGACGATGACCGTGGTGCCGGCTCCCGGTTTTCCGCGGATCGTCAGCTCTCCGCCTTGCTGCTGGGCCCGAAGTCGCATCCCCAACATGCCGAATGCACGAGGCCCGGTCATGGCACCTTCCGGAATGCCTCGTCCGTCGTCCGTCACCTGCAATGATACGTGGTCGTCGGACTCTTCCAGCCTGATGCGCACGGTGGTGGCTTGGGCGTGCCGCGCCACGTTCGTCAGGACCTCTTGGAAGATGCGGAACAAGGCGGTGGATTGTTCGTCGCTGACCAGGATGCGATGTGGTCGCACCACGATGTCGCATGCAATTCCAGTCCGTTCCTGAAATGTTCGGGCCTGCCACTCGATCGCGGCGGCCAGGCCGAGCTGGTCCAGTACTCCTGGCCGTAGTTCTGTCGCGATCTCCCGCACGGATTGAAGCGTCGAGTCGATGAGACCGAGCGCCGAATTCACGCGGGCGTGCAGGGACTCGAACCGGGCCTGTGTTGTCGAATCGCCCAGATGTTTTGCAATCCAGCACAGATCCATTTTGAGCACGGTCAACGCCTGGCCGAGGACATCGTGCACTTCCAGCGCGATTCGGGTCCGCTCCTCTTCCCGAACCGACTGGAGCCGAGTCGCGAGCGCTTCGAGCTGGTTTCGGGAGTCGACGAGCGCCTCTTCCGCCCGCTTTCTCTCCGTGATGTCCATCGAATAACCGATGATGCCGATCGGAGCGTTCGAGCCGTCCTTCTGCAATGTGAGCGACAGATCGGCGAACCGTATGTCCCCATCCTTGGTCAACCGGCGAACCTCGACGCGATGAGTCCCTTTGGCCATCACGGGGGCAAGGACTTCGCGATCGAGATATTCCCGGTCTTCCGCCGGATACACAAAAGAGATATGCCGGCCGAGGGCTTCGGCCGTGGAATGTCCCAGGAGCTTTTCGGCGCCGTGATTCCAGCTCATCACATAGCCGTCCAGATCGATCGTGATGACGGTTTCCTCGACCTGGTTGATAATGTCGGCTTGTCTCCGAATGAGTTCCTCTGCCTTCCGTTGCATGGTGATGTCAGTCCAAAGGCCGACGATCTCCTGGAGGGCGCCGTCCTCGCGGCGAATGAGGACCGCCTCGTCTCGGAACCATCGATATTCCCCGTCGTGCGTTCGCCAACGATACTCCATGGACAGTGTGTTGTCCTGAGGCAAGGTCGTAAAATTCGCCAGGGCGCCTTCCTTGTCGAGCGGATGAAGGCGTGCGGCCCAGAGTGAGGAGTCGTTCAGGAAGTCCCGTGCGGAGAAGCCGGTCAACTCCTCGATGTTTTCGCTCACCCACAGGGCGCCGAAATCTCCCAACGGCTTCGCGGAGTACATGGCGACGGGCAAGGAACGAAGGATCAAATCCTGGTAGGCCTGCTTCACGCGTACGGCATTCTCGACCCGTCTGCGCTTGGCTAGGTCGTAAAAGACCAACGCGCCGCCCCCGACCCCGAGCACCAACGTCAACACGGATCCACCGATCATCAGCGCCATGGTGAATGAGTCCGTCCGGTCCACCTGCTTCGACGACTCGGCCAGGTTCATCTCTTCCTGCTTTCCCACGAGCGCGGTCGCGCTCCGATGGGAGCCGATACCCAATCCGATCAACAGAATCAGGGCGCTTCCGAGACCTGTCGCGATTTTCTTCTCCAGTGTCACGGACATGTTCGACATCCCTCGTGAGATCAAACGCTTGTCACGTCGCCTTGCCTCCGGCTTTACCTGATTCGGGTGCGGCGGAAGAACGTCATGACGAACGCCGCCTTCGAATGTGCCGGTAGCCGAGGCCGATGAGAATGCGGCTCATCGAGCCGTAGATCGGAGAATTCAGAGGGGAGGAGAGCGGGATGCGTGCGACGCGACAGCCAGGAATTGGGACCGAGGATCGTTCTTCCAGTCATGACCGGAATAGGAAGGAGCGATAACATCGACTGAACCGCCATTGATGACGGGAGAATCTTTCGTAGAGTCGTCTGAGGAAACCGCTTCGTCGACGGACAGGGCCTCTTCCCCGTGGGAATCGACGATTTGGGCACTGTGTGTAGGAGTCAGGTCACCGTAGTAGGCGACGTCGACGAGGTAGGGTATTGAAAGGAGCAGGACGGCGAACACAACGAACACCCTCTTGAAAAAGGGGCGTAGTCTTGGCCGCTGTGCTTTCATACGAGGCTGCCGTTGCGGTGGTCCAAGATGGATGGCTTGGAACGGAGCACGTCGAAAGGCCTGTTCACGCTAGCACCATGTCCTTTTCATGTCAACAATGTGCCGATGCCGGAGGCGCGGATGGGAAATGATTGGATCCTCGGATGAGAGACCCTCCGCTGATGCCTGCGGGTCTTTTGATCGTGTTTGTGGTAGAAGACCGGGACCGCTCATTGTGTTGTCACGAGGAGATCCATGGCCGGTCGAGCGCAATTCCCCGACGAACAGTCGGACCAGGGTGAATTCAAGCGTCAGGACGATGCCTTTCGCCAATGGATCACGGCCGACGGAAGCTCCGGATATCCGGCCGCAAGCGGCCGGTATCACCTCTACGTGTCATGGGCTTGTCCCTGGGCTCATCGCACCATAATCGTGCGTCGACTGAAGAAGCTCGAGTCCGTGATCGGCATGACCGTGGTGGATCCGATCCGGGACGAACGCGGATGGGCTTTTCGTGAAGGGCCGGGTCACTCACTCGACAGCCTCAACGGGTTTCATTTCCTGAGCGATGCGTACCGCGCGACGGATTCTCACTACAGGGGCCGCGTCACCGTCCCCGTGCTCTGGGATACCGTCGCGAAACGGATCGTCAGCAATTCGGACGACGATCTGATGCGGATGTTGAATGGGGCCTTCGATGGGTTTGCGGAGAGCCGAATCGATCTCTACCCGCAGCGTCTTCAAAGGGACATCGACGACCTGAACGAATTCATTTATGAAAACGTGAACGACGGCGTGTATCGCGCGGGATTCTCCACGTCGCAGCGGGTTTATGAACAGGCGGTGCGCCGCCTGTTTGACGCGTTGGACCAACTGGATGCCCGGCTGAAAACCAGACGCTATCTGTTTGGAGAGACGTTCGTCGAAACGGACTGGCGCCTGTTCGTCACGCTCATCCGGTTCGATGCCGTCTACCACGGCCACTTCAAATGCAACATCCGACGCATCATCGACTATCCCAACCTGTTTGCGTACCTCAAGGATTTGTATCAGACCGAAGGGATCGCCGACACGGTCAACTTCGATCACATCAAGCGGCACTATTACGTGACCCACGACGACATCAATCCCACGAGGATCGTCCCCCTCGGTCCCATTCAAGATTTGAGCTCGCCGCACCACCGCGAGCGGCTCGTATAACCGGCCCGATAAATCCATAAAAGCTGAATAAACCCCGCCCGAGCATCATTCCCGGAGATATCTGGACAATGCGCTGTATGGCGTGGTGCTGGTTCGTCCGGCCAGATTTTGTGAATGTCCTGCCAATGGTACGCATCCTGCTCTCATATCGTGGTCGCTAGGGTGTTTCCTAGTTCTGAAGGTATCTTCAACGCGCTATGGCTACACAATCGGCCTCAGCATCACCAGGAGGAACATGCCATGGCGGTGTCCATTCGCGACAACGAAACGGTGTCATACTCCGCGCCGAGGTCCATGCAGACGCAGCCATGCCTTCGTTGGCGAGCCTTGGTCGTGGACGGTCATACGGCGATTCGCGAGATGGTGAGGATCATTCTAGAGCCTTACGGCGACCTCATCGAAGTGGTCGCGGAAGCCTCGGACGGCGACGGCGCCATCGACCAAGCGCTCCTTCACAAGGTCGATGTGGTGTTGATGGATGTCAACCTGCTCTCCCCCAATGGCGTGGAAACCACGCGTTATCTGAAGCAGTCGATGCCGCATGTGGTGATACTGGGCCTCTCGGCGGACTATACTCCCCACATCTACAATTCGATGATCGCCGCCGGTGCCGTCGCCTTCGTGCGGAAACAGGATGCGGCGGATATGCTGTTTCGGACCATCGTCTATGCGATGTTCCATTACTGCCGACCGCGCGAGCAGGACCAGGGGTTCGGGAGTACCGCGCCGGGTCGCCTTGGTGACGGGAAGCCGGCGGCCGTTTCTGCTCCTCGGACGTCCCCTCTTCCACAGTTCTGAGCCGCTTCGTCACGCCACATTCGAGCCGTCCGCTCCCGCGGCAGTCGGCCTCGGTCCTTCGCCCGAAACGCGAACGATGACTCTCGCCGCTTTGCCGAAAAGAGCGATGCAGGAGGCAGCCTCTCTCTCACCGATGGTGCGACGGGCGCTCATAATAGACGATGACCAAAATCTTTCGAGATCGTGAGGAGGCCGGATACCGGCTTGGGCAGCGGCTGCTCGCCTATCGGGACAACCCTGACGGGCTTGTCTTTGCGCTGCCTCGCGGCGGGGTGATCGTAGGGTATCAGCTGAGTCTCGCGCTTCATCTTCCTCTCGAAGTCTTTATCGCCTGCAAAGTCGGCTCACCGGAGAATCCTGAATATGCGCTGGGTGCAATCACCGAGATGGGCAACCTTCATATGAATCCCATCTATGCCGGTGACCACCGGCGGCTCACGACGTCGGTCGAGGAGTTGGCGGAGGAAAAACGAGCGGAAATTCTTCGCCGCCGGCAGTTGTATCGGCAGGGGCGCAGCCTCCTGGCGCCGACGGGGCGGCTGGCCATCCTCGTGGACGACGGCATCGCCACTGGAGCGACGTTCCTGGCGGCGGTGGAAGCGCTTCGCGAGCAAGCTCCAAGCAGACTTGTCGCTGCCCTACCGGTCGGTCCGGCGGAAACGGTTGAACAGGTCCGGGGTCTTGTGGATGAATTGGTGGTTCTGGCCTGCCCGGAGCCCTTTTGGTCGGTCGGCACGCACTATGCAGATTTTTCACAGATCAACGACGAAGAAGTCCTGACCTGTCTCGATCTGGCGAACGCCAGGCATGACGGGACGGTTCAAGGTTAGAAGGCCGGAGTGCGGTGCATCGGACAGCCGGAGGATGAGCATATGAAAGTCGTCATCGGTGTCGATTGGTCGGAAGAGGCATTTGCATCGGTTCGACAGGTGTTCGAGCTGTACCGTCCGACGGAAGTCACGCTCGTACACGGCATCGACTTGGGCATCTTCGAGTATCCCGTCCTGGCCCAAACGGCCAGCGTCCCCGGGTATGAAGACTTCGCCCGCGCCGTGACGGATGCAGGGCATCAGGTCCTGGATCGTGCCGCCGATCTGCTGCCGGATGGCCTCAACACGGTCAAGAAGATCAATGAGACGGGTCAGCCGGCGGAGCTGATTCGCCGATCAGCGATCACGATGCAGGCCGACCTGGTCGTGGTCGGCGCGCGGGGCCGCTCGAGGTTGACCGAAGTCTTCCTGGGAAGCGTGTCTCATCGCGTCGTCACACAGGCCGACCGGACGACGTTGATCGTGAAAGGCGCCGTCAAACCCGTGCGGCGTATCTTGGTGGCGGTTGAAGGGCAAGAGGATGCGGCCCGCATCGTGCCATGGCTGCAGGCACACCCGTTCGTGCATCCGGTGGAGGTCTGTGTATTGAATGTCCAGGAGCCGGTCCGCCCGGTGGATCCTTACCATACCGGGATTTTTCAGGATTGGGCGGCAGCCGAGAAGACCGCGGCTGAAGATGTGGTGAAAACCGTGGGGGCCGCGCTCGTGGCGAGTCATGGCTCGGTCAGCACCAGGGTGGCGACCGGCGACGTGGCGGAAACCATCGCCGCGGAAGCGCAGGACCGGGACCTGGTCGTGGTCTCGTCCCATGGTCGCCGCGGCGTCGATCGGCTGCTCATGGGCAGCGTTTCACATGCGATTTTGCACCGCGTGACCGGATCCGTGCTGGTTGTCCGTTGAGGCGTCCGCGCTCTGTCGAGACAGACTACCAGAAAATCCGAAGCTGAATCGGAATGATTGTCCGGCGGTTCGCTTATGGAAGACTCTTGAGCCAGGCCAGAATGTCGGCGATCTGCTCATCCGTCAGGGCATCCTTTAACGGCGGCATCATATGCCTCCCCTCTTGGACGGTTTTCCGGAAGGCCTGGCCGTTGGCGAGGATTGCGTTGCCCGCCAGGCGAGGGCCGATGTTGCCTCCTGCGTCCTTTCCGTGACAGACCACGCAACTGACATTGTAGAGCTCTTTCCCTCGCACGGCGTTTCCGTCAGGAGAGCTTGGAATGGTGCCTCGTTGTACGCTGCCATCTTGGGGACCGCCGGCGCTCGACTGCAAAACGTTGCCCTGGAGGATGGCCATTACCATAACGTATAGCGAGAGGACCCGTACGGCCGATGCACGATCAATTGACACGGTCTGATTCTCCCTACAGATTCCGCCGAATTAATCGAATCACTACGGTGTTGGAGTGCCTTCCTGCCGGAGGACCGCCAGATAGGCCAGCGTGTCGGCCAGTTCCTGATCGGTGATCCTTGTGTCCGGAAACATGCCTGTACCGGGATGCCCATTCCTGATGGCACTCGTCCGCTCTCGGTCGGTTTTCAACCGGAGTCTACTGGGGACACGGAGGTCGGCCGGCGGCGGATTGAGCTGGGCGATAAGCGCAGCCGTGTCGGCTTCAATGCGGGGTAACCTGTCGCGTCGTCCGTCGACGCCGTGACAATAGAAGCAGACCCCTTTTCCGTTGAACACAGCCTTGCCTGCCTGCGCCTGTCCCGCAGCCCTTTCCGTAGAACCGGGGCCGGCACCCCCCGATGCCGGTTGTGCCGAAGCGAAGCAAAGGACCGCTGCGCCCAACACAAGGAGTCGGACCACCCTCTGAACTCGGTGTAACCGGTTAGCCGTCCTTGCTTGTTTCATGCACGGTTCTTCTCTCTATTATGAGAACGCACTGCTCTCCGCCCGGAAGCGACATCCGCCGAGAGAGATTGCGCCGGCCCGGTGAACAGTCGGATCGTATGACCGGACCGGAGAGAACGACTCAATTCACGCATGCGTATGTACCCAACGGACGATATCCTGCTGCTGGCAGAGAACTGCTGAGACTCCGGCAATGGGGACATACCAGATGCAGGACCTCGCTCATTTCAAATACCATGGTCTCTGCACGGCTCCAAATTTTATTGCATCATCCCATGGGGCACGCTTCGTTGCATTTCCTGAGCATGCTGCTCCGCCGTGTCCGCCTCAGCCCGAAGGTGCTGAGCCATCTCACGCCAATGGGCAATCATCGCCTGGTCCGGGTTCTGCTGCTTGGCAAGCACGTCTGCTTCCAATTCTCTCCGGTGCGCCATCTCGCGCAATTCCGCTGCCAATCTCCGGTAATCGACGACGGCTCTCGCCGCTTCCTGTTGAGATGGACCGCCTCCACCCGTACTTGAGGTTGTCGTCTCGCAACCCCATAGGAAGCCGGTGCTGGCCAGCGCACAGGCTATCAGTATAGATTTTTGGTCCGTCATAAGTGTTTCCTCTGCACGTATTATGATCCTTTCCTTATGCTTGATGCTTGAGGACTTCACGTTCCGCGTCGAGCCAATCGTCGAGCGCATGCCCCTGCAGATAGCCTCGCTCAGCATGAATCTCATAGGCGCGCTTGGCGATGCGGACATGCAAGTCGTTGCCGGTGGGCGATACGGACTCGCCATGAATCGCTAACGATTTATCGGATATCAGCGGTGAACTGGTCGTAGAGGCCGAAACCTTCCGCGCCGGTTTTCCCTTGTCAACTCGGACTCTCATGGAAACCGTCCTTTCATTAACCTGAATGCGTACAACCGATTCGTCATGCACTCCCAATGCCACAACACTGGTCCATTGCCATGGATGGAAATCTTGGCCCAGGATTGGATCATATGCTTGGAGACATTAAGCGAAAGCGTTGGCAGCCTAATATGAGCATGGGAATCTCTGGGTCGCTGCAAGAGCTCGAGCCGACGTTGGGTCGGCCAACCTTGCCCGGATCAGTTTTCAGTATCTGTCTCGACCATAGGGTGTTGCATGTTGCCACGGTTCCTTTTCCTGACATGCGGAGTTCTGCGACAGGTTTCGCAATGCCTCTGTGGTCAAGGAGAAGAGCCGGGCGAGAAAGAGGGCTGCGAACTGGCATTCGCCGGTCCTTCATTGCCGGTTGAAACCGGATCGGCCGGCACCGTAAAAAGGATTGATATGAGACAAGTCCGGCCGCGTTATTCACCTCCATTGATGTCTGACCAGGGAGAATCTGGTTCACTGATCCTTCGCGATGGCACGACTGCGTCGATTCGTCTCTCCACCCTGTCGGATGCGGTTTCGATGCAACGGTTTGTCGAGCAGCTATCGCCGGAGGCGAGGCGGCATCGTTTTTTTTCTGAGGGAATCCCGCAAAGCAGCCTCGTCGATGCACTATGCGACTCTTCCGATTCCCACTCGCAGCTCACGCTCATTGTCACGCGGCAATGGGGAGACGTGCCGCGCATCATCGCCGCAGGCTCATACTGGTCGAAGGATGAACAGACCGTGGAGGTGGCAATGGCCGTGCTTGATGAGTTCCATGGAAAGGGGTTGGGTACATTGCTCCTGGAACGACTCGCCTTGCTGGCCATCCGGCACGGATTCACCCGTTTATGGGCGGTTACCCATACCGACAATCTAGCCATGAGGGAGGTATTCCGGGAATCGGGGTTTACGAGCAGGGAGTTCTATGAAAGCGGCGATATGGAAGTCGAGTTGTCGTTGATTCCGACGGAGACAACCGTAACCCGTGCGGAAGTGCGGGAGCGTCTCGCCGCCACCGCGTCGCTTAGACCGTTCTTTCACCCGCGCTCAGTGGCAGTCATCGGTGCATCGCGAGATCCGCAGAGTATTGGATTCCGAATGCTTGAAGCGCTGGTCCTCAATCGCTTTCGCGGTCCCATCTACCCCGTGAATCCGAGTGCGGCCGAGATCATGGGCATTCCCGTCTCTCCCTCAATCCGTGCCGTCGCCGAGCCGGTTGATCTGGCCGTCGTGGCCGTGCCGCGGGACGTCGTATTGTCCGTCGTCGAAGATTGCGCGGCCAACGGCATCCGCGCGCTGGTTGTCATCACGGCCGGCTTTGCGGAGATTGGAGCGGACGGCGCGGCGCTCCAGGCCAAATTGGTGGAACACGTGCGTCGGCACGGCATGCGCCTGGTCGGTCCCAATTGCTTTGGCTTGTTGAACACGGATCCGAGCGTCCGGCTGAATGCCACGTTCGCGTCCCTGTTCCCTGCTCCGGGTTGCGTGGCGTTGTCATCACAAAGCGGAGCGATTGGTATAGCCACGCTGGCAGCGGCGCGGCGGTTCCACGTCGGAGTTTCTTCTTTTGTCAGCGTAGGCAACAGGGCCGACGTCTCCACCAACGATCTCCTTCAATATTGGGAAGAAGACCCCGCCACGGATGTGATTCTCCTGTACATGGAGTCGTTCGGAAATCCCCGTCGTTTCGCGCGCATCGCGCGGCGTGTCGGCCGCCGTAAACCGATCGTGGCCGTCAAGGCCGGTCGAACTGCTTCCGGGCGGCGTGCAGCCCTATCCCATACCGCATCGCTCGCCGCCAGTGATGTCGCTGTCGGGGCCTTGTTTCACCAGGCTGGCGTAATCCGCGCCGAGACGCTCGACGAGATGCTGATGCTGGCCGGCGGTTTGGCGGCGCAACCATTGCCGTCCGGCCGGCGGGTGGGGATCATCACGAATGCGGGGGGGCCAGCTATCCTTTGTACCGATGCGTGTGAAGCCGGTGGCTTGATCGTTCCGGAGTTGCCCGCCCAGACGAGAAGGAAGCTCGCGGCATTTCTTCCGGAGATCGCGGCTCTGAGCAATCCGGTCGATCTTATCGCATCGGCCACGCCAGCGCAGTACGCCCAGGCGATCGAAGCGGTGCTGGCTGCGGATGAGATCGATGCTCTCATCATCCTCTACACATCGGTGACCGACGCGGATACGGCTGGAATCGCCCAAGGAATCCAGAGCGGGATCGCGGGCGCACGCAAGACCGGAACGAGAAAACCGGTGTTTATCGGATGGATGGCGGAAGGAGATTCGGGCCGTGTATTTTCCGTTTCCACGGAAACGATCCCGACCTATGCCTTGCCGGAAAGCCCGGCGCGAGTCCTCGGCAAGGCGACGGCGTATGCGGAGTGGCGTCAACAGCCGGACGGGATGATTCAGGACTTTGACGACATAGATCTTTCAGCCGCGCGGCGCATCTGTTCCGCCGCATCAGCGGAACGCCTTACCGGCTGGTTGACGACGGAAGAGACCAGGAACCTGTTGAACGCACTAAGACTTCCCGTTCAGCCGGGTGGAATCGCCCGTACAGCCGACGAGGCCGTGCGGCTCGCCGCACAAACCGGTTATCCGGTCGCCGTCAAACTTGCCTCGCATCAGATCGTGCATAAAACGGAGTTCGGAGGCGTCAAACTGAATCTGGCCGATGAATGGGCGGTTCGGAGCGCCTTTCATTCGATCAACGACCGTGTCGCGCAATCGGGTCAGTCAAAGACAATGGAAGGAGTCTTGGTGCAACCCATGGTCACCGGCGGTGTGGAAGTCATGGTGGGCGTGGCGGACGATCCGGTGTTCGGCGCTTTGGTCGCGTTTGGCCTCGGCGGCATTCACGTCGAAATCCTCAAGGACGTCCAATTCCGCATTACGCCTCTTACGGATCGCGACGCGCATGAGATGGTCCGTGGCATCAAAGGGTATCGGCTGCTCACCGGCTATCGGGGACATCCGCCGGCCGACCTGGAAGCTATCGAAGATCTCCTGCTCCGCATCTCCCGTCTCGTGGAAGAAATTCCGGAGATCAGGGACCTCGATCTGAATCCGATCTTCGCGTTGCCGCCTGGACAGGGGTGCCGGATTGTGGACGCCCGGATACGCGTGGAGCCGCTGTCTGCCTCTTCTTTTACCTCTCCAATGTAATCACGCCGCAAGCAATCCGAGGCCCGCCCGGCGCGTCCTTCGTGGGCGGATCAGGCAAGAACTTGTCTTCCAATCCATGGATGACGATTGCGCTGCCGTCAGCGTCGAGCAGGGTGGTCAGACCGGGACTGAGCGTCACCCGGCTGGTTATCGTATACAGCCGGCCCTTCCGTCCGTCGTCGATCACGATGTTCGGCAGGTCGCCCAGATGATAAGGATGATTCCCCAAGCCCGGCGCCACTGAGGCCTCCGGATTGACCTGCGGGTCGACGGTGCCGTCGTAATGACCCTTGGCGGCGGTGAACGGATCGCAGGCTCCGGTCTCGTGGATGTGCAGGGCATGCCGTCCCGGTGTCAGCGCGCTGTCGGCCGTGCCCTCGAGCTTCAGCTTGATCCGGATGCGACCTTCATATTCTTGATAGAGATGGGCTTCGCCGGTGATGCCGTGACCGGCAATCGCGGCTTTGGCATGGAGCTTCTGTTCCAGCTTGCCCGTGTGATGATGTGCACAGCCTCCGAGCAGAAGGCCGATGGCAACGGCGGTTCCGGTGGTTTTCACGTTCATGGTGTCCTCCTTCCGACTTTCGAAGACGCTGGCTGGTGATTGCGACGCATCCATCGATGTGGGGTCCTTCTGCCGTTCATAGCGCATTCCTGTCTCCGGTGCCCCTCGGTGAACACCTTGTCCATCATTCATTTCGCCAGGCTTCGAATGTAATGGATCAATTGCCAGACTTGATCGTCCGGGAGTGCCGTGAACGACATCATGCCGGTTCCCGGCGAGCCGTTCTTAATGATCCAGAATAACTGGCCGTCCGGCAGGTCTTTCATCATCGCGCCGCACGTGAAGTTGCGCGGGGATGGTACGAGCGCGGCGCCCATGAAACCATTTCCGTCGCCCAGTTCGCCGTGACACATGGCGCAGGCGACCGGCTGTGCGGTCTTGAGGAACAGCGTTTTTCCGGCATTGATCATGTCGGATGAGGCGGGGATCGGATTGGTCTTGGAGAGGATGCCGTCCGGCGCCTTGACGGTCTTTCGAGGCTGTACGCAGGCGTCACCTTGGCTGCCGCTCGTCGCCGCGGCGAGGTCCGGCGCTCCTTTGAACGTCGCCTTCAAGTAGGCGATGACGTCCGCCACGCCTTGCTGGCCGATCGTCAGATTCCAATAAGGCATGCTCGGAGATTTGCCCATGGCTGCGCCCCCATGATTGATCACGTTGTAGAGATAGTCTATGGGTAGTTTCTCGAACGGGATATTCGCATGGATCGCCGGCTT